>DALYFE010000116.1:0-5757 GCA_031972195.1 Chlamydiales bacterium
TGAGCACATGCAAAGAATTTCGATCTCCTTCCAGGACAAAATCTGTTTCGAGTTTGTTCTTTGAAATGTCAAAGAGCTGCGCTCGAATGCCGGGTTTTCCCCAGTGGCGATACTGAGAGGGTTTTACGCCTTTGAGAAGTTCTCCTGCAAGAGATACCATCTTTCGTCCCATGTATTTTTGCATCTCTTCAAAAGCGAGCTTTTTAAAATCGAAGGTAGACGAGAAAAGAAGCTTTATCTGCCGCTTGGCAATGTCCAAAAACTCACTCGTTTTAAAGCGGGAGAGTCCTGTGTATTGCTCTCTCCATAGCGCAGGAATTGCAGTGGGGCCGATTTTGATGCGGCCTGCATCCGTGAGCGTAAAATGGACTCCGAGAAAAGGATAATTGAGATCGGGCACAGGATAGATGTTGGTACGGAGCGATCCAACCGGCTCTTCCGAATAGAGATAGAGTCCCTTGAAGGGGAGAATGCGGTACTTTTGGGAATAGCCAAAATCAAATGCGATCCTATCGGCGTATAGTCCAGCTGCATTGATGATAAAATCTGTAGCAATCGGGCCTGCTGTCGTAAGAACTCCATCGCTGGTTTTTTGTTGATAGCAAGTGTTGGTCAGCAGAACAATCCCTTCTCTTTCCGCATCTTCTTTAAGCGCCTTCAAAACATGAAGAGGATTCACGGATGCGGTTGTTGGAGAAAACAACGCTTTTTCAAAGGTTAAAACTCGAGGCTCGATCTCTTCGGCTTCTTGACGGGAGATGAGATGCAGTTCTACGCCATTGGCCTTGCCTCGTTTGAGCAGCTCCTGAAGTCCTGCCAGCTCGCTCTCATTTTTTGCGACGACAAGCTTCCCGCATTGGTTCATGGGGATTTTTTTCTCTTTGCAGTACTCTTTTAAGAGCTGGTTGCCGATTTTAGAAAACTGAGCTTTCAGGCTGTCTGCCGTATAATAGAAACCCGCATGGAGCACTCCGCTATTGCGCCCGCTTGCGTGCAGACCGCAATCGGCCTCTTTTTCAAGGATGGCGCAAGAAGCGTCCGGTCTTCGTTTTTTCAATTCACGAGCAATGCTCAAGCCAACGATACCGCCGCCAATGACCAAAAAATCATAGCCTCTCTTTGACATGGAAGCTCCTTAAACTCAGTAAAGATTTTGCTATCTTCTTACAGGAACGTGATTTTTTCCAAGATAGATCTGTAGACTGATGTTTTTTTTTGGTTTTTTGTTTTTAATTTTTATTTTTTTTAGTATATTCCTTCTTAAAATGGTTTGTAAAAGCGTGAGTAAAATTAATTGTATTTATACAGCGGTGAGTCAGGGTCAAGTTCATAACAATCCGTTTGTTGTTTTGTTATGCAGTGAAAAATTTCTTTTAGCTAAGAGAATCTGTAATGAATGTTTCTGATATTTCAATCGCGAGCGTAAGATCCGATTTTCCAAATGGTTTGGGTGCGTCTGAGCGCAAGGCGTTGGTTTGCTCCGGCAATTGGGAGACGGCCTCCAAGATCATTGCTTTGAAAGCAGCTTCTTACTTAACCGATCCGATTTGTAAAGTCCGCGAGTATTTTTATACTTTTTATACGCTGAACGAGATTTGCGAAACGACTGTTCAAAAAGTGATGCAAGCGGCATGTCTGGTGCTCGGGATGGGCGCATGTACTTTGCTCGCGCCTTTCACTGCGCCGATTGGAGCTATGCTGCGAGGCGTTGTGGCAAGCTTGGAATCGAAGCCTTATATTTATTTGGCAAAAGCCAAAGAAGGGAAAGTTCTCCCTGAAGATAAGAAGATTACTCTTGTTTCCCATAATCAGTGTTATATGCCTGCCGGCTATTGCATTACTGATGGGCAAGTCATGCCCTCTTCTGATAGGGAAAGGATGAATGGGAACATAGCAATGGTTAAAGCGCTTGATCCTGACATTATATGCTTATATGAAGTGCCCGATATTTGCGATGCCTGGTATCTCTCTTCTCAATTTCCGGAATATCCCTTCATTATTCCTGTTGCGGGTGTAAGAGCGGTAGGTCCCTCTTCCATGATGTATGTTGCCAGCAAATATGAAATTGAAGAGCAGTCCATAGAATTTGTTCCTTTTGTCAAAGGAACGGAACTTACAGGGCGGGCGCAATTTTCAGAAAAAGGATTTTTGTCATTTGATGTGAAAAGCCGAGGTGAGAAAACGCCTTTTGCAACGGTGGTCTCGACCCATTTGCAACATTCAGAGGTTCCTGCAGAACCTGAAGATAGCGACAAAATAGCGCGAGCGATGCAAATGAATAAAATCGCAAAACAGATAGAGAAAAAAGTCGGACAGGGACGGAATGTGATTTTTACAGGAGATTTGAACCAGGAAGAGAAAGAGCTTCATGCATTTTTCGATGCATATCGGATTGATTGGCTTCGACGAGATGCGTCAGTTCGGGGGCAGTCCACTTGGGGCGGAGATCTATGGTGTTCCAAGCTCATGGACAAACCCTCTTCCGGGCCGCTGGTTTTGGATTACACATTGATCGCAGGAAAAACTGTAGGCATCTCTACAAAAGTGATAGGAACAGGATATTGCGGGCTTCAGTTTAAGCGAGACGCCACATCCGATCATGACCTTCTTTTTAACACCATCGAGCTTGGTTAAAACAAGTTGTCTAGAAAACAAATCCTGCCTTCAGAAGGGATTGTTCAGCGTTTGGACTAAATCTCCCGATTTCTCTTAGTTTTTCAATCGCGCCGGATTGAACAAAAAATTCCATTAAAGAATGGGAGGCGAGACCTAAATCAATAAGCCTCTCTGCGAGAAGTTCGATCCGGGTAACATTTGCGTATTTTCTGACTCCGCCAGTTTTTTCGATGAATCCGGGAAGGGGATCGAGTCGATCGTCTGCTCTAGGGTGGACGAAGAAAACAACGGAATAACGCCCTCCGTCATTGCCTGAATCTACAACGCGGTGAAAAGCGCTTTTGAAATAGCCGTTTGTCAGGTTCTCCAGCATGTCTCCGCAGTTAATGATGAATGCTTCATCGGGAACCACTACATCAATCCATGAGCCTTCATCATTGAGCACTTGGAGTCCTTTTGCAGTGGATCTTGGCAGTATTGTGAAGAAATCAATGTCTGTGTGGGCTGCTGCCCAGATTGCATCTTTTGGCGGGTTTTTTGGGTAGTGGAGCGCCCTCATTAAACAGTCGCCCTCTGCGATCATGCCGTTGATATAGCCGCGCTCTTTTTCAAGCACTTCGGTAATCGCGTCTCCAAGGGATTCTTTGCATCGATCCATGGCGCTGAAAAGATCGATCATGGTCGATTTAAACTCGTGTGGGTCTTCAGGCCATACGTTTTTCCAGTATTTAAGTCTTTCGAAGTCTTCTTGACTCAGTTCTCTGCCGATATGGAAAAATTCTTTAAAATCCGCCTGTTTTTCTCCTTTAGTCACCTCTCCCGGAACGTATCCTCTCTGTCCGTCAATTGTTTTCAGAGTCATTTTTTCATCGAAGTCCCGATCGAAATAAGCAATGATTTGTTCATAAGAGCGGTCGAGGAGATTGGGATCGATTCCGGTGCCGGTCAGACCAAAAAAACCGACTGTAGATGCAGCTTTTTCAAGGTTGTTTAGAAACTCTGTCCGGGTTTCTTCATTATAAAAATCGGGAAGATGGAGAACGGGGATTGTTGCATCAAATGCGGTCAAAACGGAAATGCAAGAAATCGATAGTGCGAGAGATCTGTAGAAGGTTTTTTTATAGGACGCCGGAGCTGAATTTTTCATGTAGGATCCTGAGTTTTTTTAAATAGGCCCAAGAGTATGTGATGAAGAAATTGTTGTAAAATAAAATTTTAAATCGGTCGGGATTGGGACCTGAGCGTTCTGGAAGGATGCTTTAAAACAGCTTCGCTTTCCGGTCTCTGAATTTTTTACCAAAAAATTCGAAGAGTGCTTGACAATTGTTGCCTAATTGTAGGATTTAAGATTTTAAATTACTTCAATGCAGAGGTGCTATGAGTGTGGGTATTCGTGTATTAGGGCTTGTTCTTTTAGGGTTGGGAATCGCCTTTCTTATCTGGGGAATGAATGAATCAGATGCGTTAGCGAACCGTTTTATGAGAGAGATGTCCGGAAAATATCCGGAAGAGACCAAGCGATATATCATGGGCGGCATCACGCTGATCATCGTCGGCGTAGGAATTCTATGTGCTGATTTTTTCAGAAAAAAATCGTAAAAGCAGAATCGAATTCAATATTTGAAGCATTTTTTTAGAAATGAATCTGAGATGATTGATTAAATTATCATCGGCGGTTAGAAAGAGCTTAAAAGGAGTTTGCATGTTACTATCGAAAATTCGGTATTGGTCTTATAGATTCTCGACGATCCTTCGATCGATCAAAACACTGTACACTTTGCCTCCGGAAAAAGTGAACGCGTTTGTGAATTCTTATGATGTTTATAACTATGATTGGGAAAACGAAGAAGAGTTAATTCAGAAATTTGGAACTGATTATTATAAAGAAGTTAAAAGGTGTCTTGTCGATTACTACAGTGTTTTGAATCATCTTTGCGCTATTGGACAAGTGGAGAAAATGTACATTCCTGCAGCGATGGACCTTTCCAAATCTTTGACTGTGAACCAGAAATTGTTCGAAAAGAAAATGAGCGAAGATTTGGGAATCAACAAAGGGCACAAAGTATTGGATATTGGCTGCGGCAGAGGACGTATCGCGAGCCATATTGCAACGCTTACCAATGCGAACGTCACGGGAATGAACATTGATACGGACCAATTGGAGAGTGCAAGGCAATTTGTCATGGGGAATGGTTTAGCGGATCGATGCCAGTTCAAGCTCGCTGATTTAAATGATTTGCCGCTTCCTTTTCCTGATCATTCTTTCGATGCTGTTTATGAAGTAGGCGTTTTTACTTATTCCAGAGATTTGAGAAAGCTGTTCAAAGAAATCCACAGAGTCTTAAAACCGGGCGGGAAGTTTGCAGGGTTGGATTGGATGCGTCTTCCAAATTACAATCCGGCCAATCCGCATCATGCAGATTTGATGAAGCGAATTAAGCCTTTGGTTGGGGCGATCGGGACTCCTTCTGTGGAGGAATTTGGCGGCAAACTAAAGGATGCAGGGTTTAATCTTCTGATCGATCAGAACGCCAGCATTGATGGATTGCAAGCTCCTTTGATCGAAAATGCCGATCAATTTTTTACTCGAGTCACAAAAGGAGTTGAGTTCCTTGTTCGATGTAAAATATTGCCTGCGCATTTCAAGGCTCTATTTGACCGGATGACTCAAGATGGAGAGGCTTTTGTAGAAGCCGATCGCTTAAGGTTGGTAACAAGCAGCCATTACGTTGTGGCGCAAAAAGTTGGCAGCTAAGCCTAAGATGAGGATTTGAAGAAGCTCCTCTGTTTATCGAGGAGCTTCTCCGCTCGGAGCGGCTAGGTCCCTTGCCGCGGCCGGATAGATATAGTGCTTTAAAATTCTTCCTCTTTTCTTTTTGTTTGTTTTTTGTTAATTTCTAATAAGAAATTTGGAAAACAAATCTTTTTATGGATCTAAATAACATTAATCATTTTTCTATATTCGTAGGGAATTATTTTTTTTCCCCGTTTTATACGAGGGTTCATCATTTGTCCAAGGAATATCGCATCGTCGTAGTTATGGCCCCTGTTGTTGGCCTGGCAGATGGAGTTGCAAGTGCTGTGCAGGCTATTGGCGCTGTTGCTGAAGCCGGAATCAAAGGATTTGGTAATTTGTTAAAA
>DALYFE010000117.1:0-423 GCA_031972195.1 Chlamydiales bacterium
CGGCCAAAATAATCCAAAAACTCGACGAAACGTTAAATCAGAGATTGTCTCTTAGGAAGATTGATCATCCGAAAGTAATTAGCCCGCAAGCTTTCGACGGATAGTCTCAATTTTTTTCGACAAACCATCCAATCCTACCGAACCAATATCAGGAGAACTTTGTATCTCTTTATATATTTTTTCAGCAGCCTCAAGCCTTTCCATGAATAAGGAATTTCCTTTTTGATCAACTAAATCCGAAATGCTGCCCAGGAGAGCTGAACATTGGTTAAACCGAACTTTGATTGCCAACTTGTCCCGATCCGATGAGCTTTCAACTCTACTTAAAGCCTCTAAAGACCGCTCTGCCATACGAATGGCCTGCTCAAAATTTTGTTCTTTATTCATAATGATGGCGCAATTTGAGTAAAGCCTAGCCAATTC
>DALYFE010000117.1:433-5621 GCA_031972195.1 Chlamydiales bacterium
GACCCGGAAAATATTTTAGGTAAAGGTCAATGGCTTTTCTATAAAATAATTCAGCCTGAGAAAACTTCTGATTCGAGAATAATTTTGCCGCGACTTGGCTATAAGCATTGATCAATTCCAACAGTTCGGTTTGAACCTCCCCTATTCCATGCAATCTACCATTAAGATAATCATCCAATGTTCCGGGTAATGCTTCTTCGTAACTTTTTAGAGACTCTAAATGTTCATCCCGATTGTTCTGATTCAATGCATCTTTTCGACTAACTACTTTCATCAATGCCACTAAATATTGATTCACATTCCTTATAGCAAGCCGAGCATCGATTTCATTTAATCCCGATTGAATAATTGCTTTGTCTTTTTCATTGATCGCTAGCGGCAAGGCGTTGGCATAACGACTTCTTTCTGTTTCAAGAGCTTCCCGAAGACTTGCCCTCTTGATACGATAGTCGCTTTGCAACTCCGATTCATGTACTCCCATCGGGGCTTGCACCGCCATTTCATATTGTTTGGTATTGATCAATAGCTCTCGTCGATCATTTGTGAAAATAGACTGAAGCAAAGCGTTGGCTCTTTGAATACCGCTCCAGATACCTACGCCGATTCTATAATCAGGCTCGATCTGGGCATCTCCGCAAGGAATCACCGTAATTGCATGTTTATCGTGGGATAGCACCGGCTGCACTACCTTGTGGGGGTCTACTAAAAAAGGACCAAATTTCATTGCACCGGCCTCTACTTCGAATTCAACATCATTTCTTTCGGTTTTCAGGTCTATTAATGCCTTTAACCATGCTAATTGCTCATCTCTTGAGGCATTCATTAATCTTTCCGGCACTTCAAAATAAAGATAAAACCGAACTGTATCGCCTTCTCCCCCGGATCCTTTCATAGTGTATCTTCTCCAGGAAATCTCCGGCTCCACGAATTGAGTCCATCCGAATTCAGAACGCAATCTTTCTAAAGCCAAAACGCGTCGAACCGGATCCCTGTGTTTTTTCTCCGAAATTTTTTCGGCATTATCGAAATCCATGCAAACATATGCGATGAAATGATTTTTTAATGGGTTATTTCCAACATCTTTAATTTCAAATGGCCGGCTTGGTTCTGTCTCGTTAAATTTTTTAACCAAAGCCCTTCGAGCCCCGGAACAATCAAGAGCAATGTCGCAAGGCAGGGAATGAGAGCCTCCCTGATCTTGATTTACTAAAACGCTTTTTGGGCCAAATCCATCAAAACTGGCTCGCACCAAGTTGACCCCCTCTTGTTTAGCCTCAACATAAAGAGCCTTCTCCAGGTCTTGGATAAACATGGATGTCCCCGTATCATCGCCATCTTTTACTGAGGTGATTGGTTTCCCAATATGTTGGGATAACAGAGATAGAGCCATATTGGCGACAATCCCGGGCCTTCTATAGTCCCCAACTCTTGGATCGATAACAGTCACGTTTACCTGAAGATCGCGTTGCTTCGCGATCTGGCTCAATCGAATAGCCACATACAAACCCACAGGCCCTGCGCCGGCAATAACTATATTTTCCATACTATCCAAATAAAAATTAGTTTAATTTATAAAATAATTGTTAAAAATAATTTTAAACGATATTCGATTATAAGTAAATAATATAAATAACGAAACAGCCCACAAAATAAAAGCTATAAGTAATTAATAATAAGACACTTAAATTGAATTTTCATTTAGAGCGTGCTGCAATGTTGCTTTCCATCGAGAGATCGGGGGACTAAAAATCGTCCGTCGGAGTCTAATATCGGGATGCGCATATAGATGAGGATTTTAAAGGTCTCGCTTCTCGAACAGAACTCTTAGACCTTTTGTTTCAACGGACAGCTCGGCCCAAGTTCCGGCCTTTGATGCGGCACACCCCTTGTGATTGACAGTGATCGATCAGTCTGCTATTGCACGGTAAGTATGGTGCGCTATTTTCTTATCTGGCTTTCACTCATTGGCATGGTAGACGTCAATGCCTGCACAGGGATCAAACTGGTTGCAAAAGACGGCTCCATCGTGCATGGAAGAACTTTGGAATTCGGTCTTCCGATTGAATCTTCTATCGCGGTGATCCCTAGAGGGTACCGATTTGTTGGAACAACGCCCAAAGGCCCGGGATTGCACTATACTGCAAAACACGCAATCGTTGGAGCTGTCCTCTTCGATGACATGGCTGTCTTGGATGGGATCAATGAGAAAGGGTTGGCAGTAGGCACTTTCTTTTTCCCGGGATTTGCAAAATACGCATCCATCACAGATCAAAACAAAACTCAGGCTCTTTCGCCCTCGGAATTTCCCCATTGGATCCTGACGCAGTTTGCAACTGTGGACGAGGTGAAAAATGCCTTGCAAAACGTATTGATTGCTCCAACTCTTGTGAACGGTTGGGGAAACGAACCCCCTCCCTTTCACTATATTGTCTATGATCAATCAGGAAAATGCCTTGTCATTGAACCATTGAACGGCCAGCTTACCACCTACGACAATCCTCTCGGCGTTTTTACAAATTCACCCACTTTTGATTGGCATTTGACTCATTTGCGCAGTTTCATCAACTTGCGCTCTGTCAATGCACCCCCATTATCAATTGACGGAATGACATTTGCGCCATTTGGACAAGGTTCCGGTCTAGTGGGACTTCCCGGAGATTTCACTCCCCCTTCGAGATTTGTGCGCGCAGCCATTTTTTCTTATACGGCAATTCCCTCAGATCGAGCAGAACAAGCTGTGTTTCAAGCATTTCATATTTTGAATCAGTTTGACATCCCCGTAGGGGCCGTACGCTCGCTTGACGAAGGAACTATCCATTCGGATTATACCATGGTCACTTGCGTCCGGGATCCAAAAGCCTTGCGCTATTATTTCAAAACCTATGAAGATCAAACGATTCGGGTAGTCGATCTTTCCTCTTTTGATCTCAACGCGAAAACAATCAAAATTATGTCTACAAAAGGAAGCGAGAAAATAGTAGACGTTTCCAAGCTACTAGTACCCCGGTCTCTTTGATACATATCTTTTCCCTTGAGAGGAAGACCGTTCGTCTCTAAAATCGACGGCTGTTCTCTAACAAGAGGTATTTATGGCAGCTACAATATTGCGCTTGGCGTCCACATCGAATCGCCGAGCATGGATTCATGAATTGGATTTAGTTAAGGACCAACTCAGGGTTCTTGAGCACAATACATACCATCGCGCACAAACCTGGCAAAGCTTTCAGTCCTCGCTAGGAAACCTTTGCCAAAGAATAGAACAGCTTGACACCTCTTCTCAAGACCTCAAGGAACAACTCGATGAGCTGCATGAAAGCGCTAATCGAATTATGGCACTTGGTAAAAACATTTATTGGGACGATATCAACAAATAAGAATCGATTTTTTATATGGTTTTGCCCCCTTTCTCAAAGTGAGAAAGGGGCCAAACGAGTCGCACTTCTAAATCTAAAACCCCTTGCGGATGGAAGAGCCGCGCAATACGTCGATTTTAAAAAGTTTTAGAACCAACCACTCCAGTTTTCTCCAAAATCCGATTGCATTGAGGATTGGATTTACAAAATCGCTCATAATGCAAAAATTTGTTTCATACGGGGCTTTATGGTGCCATCTATGCGCTTTTTTGCTCTGAAAAATTCCTGTCTTTTGTAAAAACAGAGTAACCTTGCCATTTGCCCTATCCGGCCGATGGGTCATTGCATGGATTTCATTTCCCTGCATACAAAAAAACAGACACACAATGACCTGCCATGAGTGCAGGCCGACAAACCAAAGAATTGCACCGATCATGGCAACTGCGAAAAATGATGTGTCGATGCGGTTCCAATAAGAACCCTCAAGCAGTTTCGTGGGTTGCTTATGATGGATTAAATTCGGCTCCACGACATATTTGCCTATAATTGGCCAATTGGGATTGCCATACGTGTCTTCCCACCAATGGATCACCCCTGTAATAAAATCTGCAGCAATCCATAACAAAAATACCTGAAAGGCATACCAGATCCATGTAAAAACCTGTAAGTCTGTAAATATCGAAACAATGCTGCATGCGGCCATCAAGGAAAAAGACGTCCACTGAACAATTTTCGCGGTCAAATTTGTTGAACCTTTGCTCTTTGCATTTTCTGTACAATTAGAATTTCCATTCAATTCCATGTTACATCCTTTTTTAAAAAAACAATTGACCAAACAATTTGTTAACAAAGAATTGTAACACAATATGAATTAAATCAACTCATAATTAATATTATAAAAATCCAAAATAAAAATGTTCATCCATGCTTGTTAAAAAACACTCTCCTCGGCAAAATATTTGTTCAAATGGCGCGGGGTGCTTGCAATAGCCAAGCTGAGAGAGTCCCGTGGAACCTGCTCTAGGTAATGCTAGCGAAGGAAACGCCTCTATGAAATTAAAAGTGTATCGCGACCGTCTCGCAGGGATGGTTGGAAATGTTCTCGAATATTACGACAACGCTCTATTCGGTCTTCTTTCTCCATTCATCGCTCCTCTTTTTTTCGAAGGAAAAGATCCCATCACTGCCTTGATTTTGACCTACAGCATGCTGCCGCTGGCTCTAATCACACGGCCGCTTGGCTCGCTTTTTTTTGGATGGATTGGAGATTCCTTCGGCAGGAGGCAAGCCCTTTGCCTTTCTTTGACCGGCATGGCCATCGTTACCTCAAGCATGGGCTGCATTCCTCTTTATAAAGATATCGGTCCCTTGGCGCCTGTCTGCCTGGCCATCGGCCGAATGCTGCAGGGGTTTTTCGCCGCCGGAGAAGCATCCGGAGGAGCGATTTTCATTTTGGAACATACGCCGCGTGCAAAAGCCGGTTTAATCAGCAGCTATTATGATGCAGGCTCAATTGGAGGCATACTGATCGCCTCAGGCTTAGTCACATTGATGAGCGCGCAAGGACTGATCGAACAGGGATGGCGCTACTTATTCTGGACAGGTGGAATCACCGCACTGGTTGGCATCTTTTTTCGACGCAAGATATTAGAGGCTCCCCAATTGATAGAAACACCAAAAATCTTGGAAAGAAGAGAGCTTTTCTCTGTATTGAAACAATATATTCAGCCTTTCGTTGGCATTTTTTTTGCTGCCGGCTTTTCTTACACAACCTATTCTCTCGCCTTTACTTTGATGAACGGTTTCATTCCCCTGGTCACTGCGCTCTCAAAAAC
>DALYFE010000118.1:0-3672 GCA_031972195.1 Chlamydiales bacterium
TTCCCGTTCCAGCGCTCTTGCTTCCAAGGCAACAGGATATCCTTTAGCTTTTGTTGCCGCAAAAATCGCTCTCGGATACAGGCTGGATCAAATAACGAATGCCGTCACAAAAAAAACGTCAGCCTTTTTTGAGCCTGCGCTCGATTATGTCGTTGTAAAAATTCCAAGGTGGGACACTCAAAAACTAAAAGCCGCCGACCGAACGATTGGCACCGAAATGAAAAGCGTTGGCGAAGTCATGGCCATTGGCCGCACCTTTTCAGAGAGTTTGCAAAAAGGAATCCGAATGTTGAATATCGGATCCTCCGGCATAGACGATCCTCCGGAAGAGATCTCGAATCCTTCAGAAGAAATCCTCAAACCGACAGACCGAAGGATTTTCGCTCTTTATCAGTTTTTCAAACAGGGAGGTCTTCTTGAGGAGGCAGAAAAACTGTCCCAGATCGATCCTTGGTTCTTAACTCAGATTCAAGAGCTCGTTTTATTTGAACAGAATCTGGAAAATCAGAAATTGGACGACAAAAATTCTGCAATTCTAAAGAGAGCCAAAGAACTTGGATTCTCCGATTGCTCTATCGGCCGGATTTTAGGGATGGCAGAAGAAGAAATACGCCAAATCCGAATCAAAAACAAAATCACTCCGTTTGTAAAACAAATCGATACCCTGGCCGGAGAATTCGATGCCGAGACAAACTATTTATATTTAACCTACCATGCAACGCAGCACGATATCGCAGCTCAAAAAGATTTGGCCATTTTCATTCTGGGCTCAGGTCCTTATTGCATTGGATCTTCCGTTGAGTTTGATTGGTGCGCCGTCAATATGGCAAGACATTTGCGCCGCATGGGAGAAAAGGTCTTTCTCATCAACTCGAATCCCGAAACCGTATCGACCGATTTTGATGAATCAGACCGCCTTTATTTCGAAGAGCTGACTTTCGAAAGAATTCGGGATCTCGCAGATTTCGAGCAGCCAAAAGGGATCATCGTTTCGGTTGGAGGCCAGATCGCCAATAATTTAGCCTATCCGCTCCACCTTGCCAATTACCCCGTCCTGGGAACATCGGCAGAGAGGATCGACTGCGCTGAAAACAGGGATTCCTTTTCCTCTCTTCTGCAAAATCTAAATATTGACCAGCCTCCATGGCATAGGGCCACAACGCTGCAAAAGGCGGAAGAGTTCGCAAAAGAGGTAGGTTACCCGGTTCTCATTCGCCCCTCTTATGTGCTCTCCGGCTCCGCAATGAATGTGATCTATAGCGAACACCAACTCGAAAGATACCTTCTGGAAGCTACGATCATTTCTCCGGACCATCCGATCGTCCTCTCCAAATTCATTGAGGGTGCGCAAGAGCTGGAAATCGACGGAGTGGCGCAAAAGGGAAAAATTGTTATTTCTGCAATGAGCGAACATGTCGAAAATGCCGGGGTCCATTCGGGAGACGCAACCCTTGTACTGCCCCCTCAAAATGCTCCCATCGAAATCCAGCAAAAGGCTAAGAAAATCGCAGATGCAATCATCAAAGCATTGGAAGTGTCAGGCCCATTCAACATCCAGTTCATCGCCAAAGAAGATCAGCTTCAAGTCATCGAATGCAATGTAAGAGCCTCCAGATCCTTCCCCTTCGTATCTAAAGTAACAAGAACGAACTTCATCCATATCGCAGCGGAAGCCATTCTTCAAAAACACAAACCGAAACTTTTAGATATCTTGAACATCAGGTATCTAGGAGTCAAAACGCCGCAATTTTCCTATAAACGGTTAAAAGGCGCCGATCCTGTGGCCAATGTAGAAATGGCATCTACCGGAGAAGTTGCCCACATCGGCAGCAATTACCTGGAGGCTTTTTTTGCCTCTTGGCTCTCGACTGAGCAAAAGATTCAAGGAAAACGCCTTTTCATGAATCTCAATCATGAAGGCAAAAATGGCCTGATCGATCCGCTCTTTGTTTTAAGCCGTCAAGGATGGCATTTTTTCTCAACGAAAGAGACCTATGCATTTTTAACGTCCCAAGAGATCAGTTCCGTCGCCGTGACCTCAGCATCTGCCATAGGAACTCTTCTGGCAGATAAAAAAGTGGATCTGATCATCGACCTTCCTCGTCCCGGAACAAAGGAAGACGATGGGTTCAAAATCCGCCGTCTGGCTATTGACTACCATATCCCTTTAGTGACCAATCCGCAGTTGGCTCAGATGTTCCTCAAATGCCTTGCAGAAGTGGACCCCGCGCAAATCCCCATTCGTTCTTGGCGGGAATGGTGCTGTCTATGAAACACCTGATTGCCATTGACGATCTTTCTCGAGAAGAGATCGATCATATCATTCGTGCGGCAAAAACGCTGATCAGAGAGCCCCGTCCCGATCTCCTTAAGGGGCAGATCCTCGCTACCTGTTTTTTCGAACCGTCTACCAGAACCCGTATTTCTTTTGAGAGCGCCATGCTAAAAGGCGGCGGCTCCGTGGTAGGTTTTTCCGATGCAGAGACCACTTCTTCTAAAAAAGGAGAATCTCTTTCAGATACCATTCGGGTTATGAGCAGCTATGCGGATATTCTTGTGGTCCGCCATCCTCAAGACGGATCGGCCCGCATCGCTGCCGATTCTTCAAAAAAACCGGTGATCAATGCCGGAGACGGATCCAATCAACATCCAACACAGACCCTCGTCGATCTATTCTCCATCCTTGCATGCCAAGAGACAATCGACTCCCTTCACATCGCCCTGGCGGGAGACCTCAAATTCGGACGCACCGTCCATTCTCTAGCGCTTGCGTTGGCAAATTATCATGTTCATCTGCACTTCATATCCCCCGAATCATTGTCCCTTCCGGAATCGGTTCAACAAGAACTCAAGAAAACAAAAGTGCCCTATTCCTTTCACACCTCTTTAAATACAGCGCTTCCGAATATCGATGTCCTCTATATGACCCGGATCCAAAAAGAGCGCTTTCCCCAAGGCTCCCAGTATGAAAACATCGATGCTTTTCGACTCTTGGAACAAGATCTTGATTGCGTAAGACCGAACTTCAAAATTCTCCATCCTTTGCCTCGCTTAAATGAAATTGACAAAACAATCGATGCCACTGATTTTGCCTATTACTTCGAGCAGGCCGCATATGGCGTGCCCGTCAGAATGGCCCTTATGGGTTTTTTACTAGGAAAACTATGATTGAAATTAGAAATGTTCAGACAACGCATGGACATCGGATCAATTATTTCGTCCAAAGTCCTGAAGAAAAAGTAATCGATGCAGACGACCTAATGCTATTTCCTGCACTGATCGATCCTCACGTCCATTTTCGTGTTCCGGGAGCTGAGCACAAAGAAACTTGGGAAAGTGGCGCAAGAGCGGCAATTGCAGGAGGAGTCACTACTGTCTTTGATATGCCAAACAACACTCCTTCCATAATCACTCTAGAACGATTGCAGGACAAAAAACAACGAGTCGATGAGCAGCTTGCAAGATGTAAGATTCCCCTGCGCTACCGTTTTTATTTTGGAGCGGACAGCAACCATTTAGAGGAGCTGCCTAAGGTCAAAGACCAAATCATCGGATTGAAGATTTATATGGGATCTTCAACAGGAGACCTATTGATGTCCGATCCGGATGCATTGGAGAGGGCCTTTCGTATTGCTGCACAGCACGACATCCTCGTTGCAGTTCACGCTGAAG
>DALYFE010000118.1:3682-5573 GCA_031972195.1 Chlamydiales bacterium
CAACCAAAAACTTCATGCCGATAGAACAGATCCTGCTGTCCACTCGGAAATCCGCAGTCCTTCTGCAGCTGCCCGCTCGGTCGCTCTGGCCATTGAACTTGCGAAAAAATATAAGACACGACTCTATATTGTTCACGTAAGCTGCAAGGAAGAGCTCGATTGCATCCGTGCTGCGAAAAAAGAAGGGCTTCCTGTTTATGCAGAGGCATCCCCCCATCATTTATTTCTTCATGATGAAGCCTATACGGTATTGGGAACAAAAGGCCTTGTGAATCCGCCTCTTAGAAAACATTCCGACTGCGAGGCGCTTTGGGAAGCGATCCATGACGGGACCATCGATACAATCGGAACAGACCATGCTCCCCATACGATCGAAGAAAAGATGAGCCCCTTCAGATCCGCGCCATCGGGATTTCCCTCTATTGAACTCTATTTTCCGCTCCTTTTGAATGCCTATCACGAAAAAAAAATCTCTCTCAAACAAATTGTCCATCTAACGCACACGCGCCCGCAAGAAATCTTCCATCTTCCTTTGCATGATGATCTTGTTCTCGTCGATCTTAACAAAACAAAAATCGTGGAAGACAGAGCATTGAAAACAAAGGCAAAGTGGTCTCCTTATCAAGGCAGAACCCTTCAAGGATGGCCAAAATATACAATTCTTGCCGGAAAACTCTTTGATCTCGAGGTATTATAAAATGCTGCTGGAATATGATATCAAATCAAAAATCTACGACCATGAAAAATCGTACCAGGAAAATGTGTCCGAGGGACCTTCTTTTTCAGACCCCCTTCCCGACCGATCTACACTCATAAATCCCCCTTCCAAGCAAATTGATTTCTTAGGCTTTCGGATTAACTCCCCTATAGGAGTTCCTGCGGGCCCGTTGCTCAATGCGCAGTGGATCGCCCTCGCGGCAAGACTTGGATTCGATATTCCCACTTATAAAACCATTCGGAGCGCAGCCCATCCGGGCCATCCTCTCCCAAATATTCTCTTCGTTCAGAGAAATTCTCGAAACGCCAAAAAAATCGACGCCCCCGAAAATTTTGAAGATTTATCGATTACAAATTCTTTTGGCATGCCCTCTAGATCTGCTGAATTTTTGATGGAAGATATTGAAAAAGCAAACGCCTCGCTTTTTTCCGGACAGGTCATGATTGTTTCTATCGTAGGCACTCCCAATCAGGGAATCTCCTTTCTCGATGACTTTGTTCAAACAGCCGGTCTTGCAAAAGCTGCAGGCGCCAAAATTATCGAAGCGAATTTTTCATGTCCAAACGTCGATAAAGCAGAAGGTAGTTTATATACGTCTGCCGAAACGGTCTTTGAATTTGTAAAAAAAATAAAAACTGCCATCCACCCGATTCCTCTGATCATCAAGGTAGGCTCTTTCCAAAACAAAGAGCAGATGAGGGCTGTCTTTTTAGCAGCAGAAAGAGGAGGATGCTCTGCCATATGCGGTCTGAATTCAGTCAGCATGGAAGTTGTGGATCAAAACAATGAGCCGGCGCTTGGGATCGCACGCAAAACAAGCGGCATTTGCGGAGGCGCCATTCGGCAAGAGGCTCTCCAATTCATGCAAGATGCGGCGGCCATTAAACAATCCGAAAAACTGAATCTGACCCTCATGGGATGCGGAGGGCTCATGACGCCGGAGCATCTCCAACAGATGCTAGATGCTGGCGCTCACGTTGCAATGAGTGCGACAGGCATGATGTGGGATCCATATCTGGCTGTCAAATTTCACCAAAAGGTTGTGCATGGATAATATAATCAATCAGTTATATGAATTAGGCGCTGTCAAATTCGGCGCGTTTACTTTAAAAAATGGGATGCTCTCCCCTTTTTATATCGATCTGCGACTGATCGTCTCTTCGCCAAAACTTC
>DALYFE010000119.1:0-5551 GCA_031972195.1 Chlamydiales bacterium
TTGAGATTGGATACCTCCACTTTTCCATCGAAGCGGATAAAGGGAATATGTTCGAGAGATTCACCCCAAGGCGCATTCCGCAAGCTTTTCAGATCTTTGCCTTGAGCATCGATCCCATAGATTTTCCCTCCATAAAAATAGAGGGTGTCTCCCGGTTTTCCGATCAGACGTTTAACAAATAGTTTTTTTCCAGGGAAAAGATAGAAGTAGGTGGTGTCGGCATCTTCAATATCCATGTTTTCTCCGGAAAAAACACAGATTCCTCCCCTGGGAACAAGGGATGGGTCAAAATAGAAATGAGCCGGGCGAAGAGGAACGTTAATTCCATAGTCTGTTTTAGAGACTACGAGAAAATCGCCTTCTTTTAGAGTAGGACGCATAGAGCCCGTAGGAATGGTATAAGGCTCGAACCACATGGTGCGAATGATGACTGCTACGAATAAGGCAAATCCAATCGCGCAAACTGAATCTCTCAGTTTGTCCCAAGCTGTTTTTGGCATCAGGAGAAGAGAAGTTTCAGTCAGCTGCGCGCCAATCCTGGAAGCGATAGAAGCATCTTTTTGAAGGATCGCGGTGCGCAAACCGGATAGCTGCGATTCTACCCGTTCTTTGGCTTGGGGATCGAGAATTTTGGATTTTCTTTGGTAAAGCCGATGCGCCTGGCGCAAGATGCGCTTCATCTTGTTTAGAGTATAGATGGATGAGACCTTCTTAACGACCATGCGGGCCAGTATAAGGGATTTTTTGTTTAAATGACAAGGACTGCTTGATTGTGGAAAGATTGTTCATAACTTATCTAACTCCTTGATTTTCTAGTCACTAATCCTTTTGGCATTTTGGTGTTAACTTGTTTATTTACAAAGAGTTGAAGGGATTGTTTAAAGAGAATGAGATGCATCAAAAAAAATGTTCAAAAGATCCTAAGAAACCGTTTATGGACTCTTAATATTTAGCCAAGTGAATGGCTTGGTCGATTCAATATAAGACTCGCTATAACCTGATGGAACAACAAGCCATGTGTAACGATGATCAGGTTCAAGGACCTGGTGGAGGGTTTCTTCTTGAATTTCAAGGGTAATTGCGTCTGCATCGCCTTTGATGAGAGAGTGGGAGACCGGATAGATTTGCTTTTCTTTGTGAGTTACGTCTACTGCGAAGACATCGAAATCTCGGTAGTATTTAGGACTTTTTAGAACAAGGCGAAGGCCGTTTTTCATTCTTTGAGGTTGGCCGACAAATTCGGGGACGCGTCTTGGAAATGATCTATAAGGAGAAGGGAGGTTGCTGCCTGAATCAATCGTTCTCAGCGATACATTGGCATGCGTTGTTTCTATTTGAATCCAAAAAGGAAACGGAAATTGGCCATTTTGATCGAAATAGAGAAGCACTCGGTGTCCGGACAGTTCCGTTCCGTCTTTCGGCCAGGTTGTCTGATAGACATCAAATTGAACGTTTTCTTTTTTCTTGCCTTCGAACAATACCGGAGGAGACCAAATTTTTCTTAAATCGGGTTCTCCGGATTGCGGCGGAGGGCCGATTTTTCGTTTATTTGTGTCAGGGACTAGTTCCATCGGGAGGGTGAGCAGTGTTGCAATCAGGCTTTCCTGAGACGATAGTTGTACCCACGATGCTTTTGAAAAGGAATAGCATTCAATAATTTCTTTGCTGGAGCGGTCGATCTCAACCATGGACCAGGAGGTATGTCCGGGCGCCCTTGCTCGAATCCAGTCGGACCAGGAAGAGGGGCGTTGCTTTAATTTTTGAGAAGGGATGCTAATTTCTTCCAGGATCAGCGATGTGGCGGTCGTTGAACGGATTGAGAGGACCGTGATGATTTTCCCCCCTTCGATGACCAGATAATCGCCTGCTTTGGCCTGCTGGAGCCTGCTCTCTAATAATGAGCCGAGACAAGTCTGGCAGAATGCGAATAAACAGATAATCGCGATACGGAACATAGGGCTAGTGTAATCTACCCGGCACTTTTGAGGCTATACCCAAGTGAATGGGAACGGGCAGCTCGGCTTGGGTCCTCTGTTCTTTAGGACAGGGTCTAGCGAGCCATCCATTTGGTTTGGCTCAAGGAACTTGAGACTCCTTGCCGGAGCGGAGAAACTCCTTCTCTTCAAGAAGGAGTTCTTTAAACCATGGAGATGGTTTCTGTTGCTATCTCAATGAGGATTGGGTATAGGAAAAATTATATTCACTGGACCGTGTTTGATATTTAGCCTGCGTAAAGCGCAGGGGATTTCAGACGATTGGGATTGAGACACGGACAGTTAAGGGGTTTTATGGAAATGAAGCATACTTTTCTCTGGACGGTAGGATTATTTTTGGTTGTTTGGACTTTTTCATCGATTGATCATTATTGCGGCTTGGGCAGGCCAGTTTATTTGGATTCAGAGGAGAAAGAGTTTGCGATGTTGAATGCTTCCGTTGCGGCTCAAGATCCTGTTGTGAATACCCAAGTTGGAGAAATTGATCGTCAGATTGAAGAGTTGGAACGGATGAAGCGGGGATATGAAGCTAGAGCATTGCGTCATGACGACCAAGCGCAGCGGCTTCAGTTTGAGGATCGGGCTGTTTTAGAAACCAGACGTCATAATGATCTGGCGGAAGAAAATCGACTGAAGGCGGCGAAGATCCAGGAAGAAATTAATCGTCTGCAGGCTGAAAGAAAAAAATTACTGAAAAGCCAAGCCGATATGTCTTCGCCCCAACAAATGGATCAATTGGGACAAGTAGATAATCAACTAGTTCAGTGAAGAAAAAGTCAGTTGTTCGTAGTTGATCTGTTCGGTAAGGGTTGAAGATTCTTTTAATGCAGTTTCCAAGCCCGTATGTCGTTTTTGCACTTCGTTATTATTGACTGCGATTGCAATCGCTTTTTTTGTTCCTACTAAATAAACCTGTCGTTTTCCTCTAGTGACTGCTGTGTAGAGAAGGTTTCTCTGAAGTAGTTTGAAGTGAGAGGTGTGGATCGGCATGACAATGCAAGGGCATTCGCTTCCCTGGAATTTATGAACGGAAGTTGCATAGGCTAAAACAAGTTGGTCGAGCTCTAGAAAGGTATATTCCACCACTTGATCGTCGAATCGAATGGAGACAATTTGCTCACTTGCGTCGATCTCTTCAATGCGTCCGATGTCTCCGTTATAGACCTTTTTGTCGTAATCATTCCGAATCTGCATCACTTTATCGGCAATGTGAAATCTGCGTCCTGCCCGCAAAAGCGGTTGATGGCTTGGGTTTAGGCAATTTTGCAAAGCGTCATTGAGCCATTCTGCGCCGATGATTCCCTTTTTCATAGGGGAGAGCACCTGAATTTCTTCAACGGAATCAAATTTCCAACGATTGGGAATTTCTTTAGAGACCAGGTTGAGAATGATTTGAAGAATAGCTTCCGGAGCCTCCGCTTCGATGTAATGAAAGTCGCTATCAGGAGGAGTGTCGATTGCCGGAAATTCTCCATGGTTGATTCTGTGCGCATTTGTAATGATTTTCGAGCCTTTCGCCTGTCGGAAGATTTCAGTAAGCCGCGTGACGCTGACGATTTCCGATGCGATGAGATCTCTCAAGACAGTTCCCGGCCCTACGCTGGGAAGCTGATCGATATCTCCGACCAATAAGAGTTTTGCATCGCTTGGAATAGCTCTTAGCAAATGAAATAAAAGAGGTGTATCGATCATGCTCGCTTCATCGATAATCAGCAATTTACAGCCGAGCGGGTTGTCTCTATTTCTCTTACAGCCCTTTGATCGAAAATCCATTTCTAAGAGAGCGTGAATTGTGAACGCCTTTTTGCGAGTAATTTGAGACAGGCGCTTTGCGGCGCGTCCGGTAGGTGCAGCAAGAGAGATTTTGTCAGTGAGTTTTTCAGCCACTGCTAAAATCGCTTTTGTGATCGTGCTTTTTCCCGTTCCCGGTCCTCCGGTGATGATGTGAATTTTATTGGTTAATGCCTGAACGACCGCTTCTCTTTGTCCGGGGGCGAATTGGATGCGCACCTGGTCTTCCACCCAGGAAACCGCCCTTGCGGCATCGATCGACCGAATTGCCTGAGGACTTTGTTTGAGCCTTTGCATATCGCGGGCAATGCCCTGTTCGTAAGCAAAGAAAGGTCCGAGCCACAGGAAAGGGCCTTTTCGGACAATCTGCCGATTGCTGATAAGAGAATCGATTTCTTTAGAGATCAGGGATTCTTCCACATCCAGAGCTGATTTTGCCAAGGGAAGGAAATCGTTTTCCGGGTAGCAGGTATGTCCATCGCTTGTAAGTTCCCAAAGAACATGTTGGATTCCGGCGGCTAATCTAGCCGGGGAGTGGAGGGCGAATCCTAATTTTTGCGCAACGGAATCTGCCAGTTTGAACCCAATCCCAAAGATTTCTTTTGCCAGGCCGTAAGGATTTGTTTTTACTTTTTCGATGCTCTCTTCTCCGAACACCTTGTAGATCCTTTGGGCATAGGCGGGACTGACTCCATGGGTGCGGAGGAAGATCATGATATCGCGAATGGAACGCTGCTGTTTCCAGCACTCCTTAAGCGTTTCGATTTTTTTCTCTCCCAGTCCTGCAATTTCGTAGAGACGATCGGGCGCCTGTTCGATAACAAGCAATGTGTCTGCGCCAAATCGATCAACAATTTTTTTAGCAAAAGCGGGTCCGATTCCCTTGACGAGGCCCGATTCCAGATATTTTTGGATCCCCGCCAAATCGCAGGGCATTTCAACGGTATAATCGCTGACTTCGAACTGGCGTCCGTGGGATGGATGGGTTTTCCATATGCCCGTGCAGCAGACTGTTTCTCCGGGCTGTAAGGAAGGGAGGTTGCCTACGATGGTCGTTAATTCTTTTTTTCCGGTTTCTTTGAGCCTGGCGACGGTGAAGCCGTTATCCGGTTGGATATAGACGATGGCTTCGATTGATCCTTTTAGTTCATCCATAGCAGAAATATTTTGTACTGACGCTAGA
The DNA here is from genome assembly GCA_031972195.1 of Chlamydiales bacterium. Taxonomy (GTDB): domain Bacteria; phylum Chlamydiota; class Chlamydiia; order Chlamydiales; family SM23-39; genus DALYFE01. The sequence continues at coordinate 4,969 of DALYFE010000119.1, forward strand.
GGGTAACAGATATTTTCATGAGGCTCAAGGGATTTTCTTGCAGATAATTATTGATCGAATCTAGAATGGTGATTCGTTTCTGTTCCGGGTTAGCTCAGCGGTAGAGCAGTGGACTGTTAATCCATTGGTCGCAAGTTCGAATCTTGCACCCGGAGTTTTTCTACAGAAAGTAGAGAAAAAAAGAGTCTCTTCTCGGACAATCCCGTAATAGAACCGTAGCGCTAGATTTCCTTAAATCACCCAAATATGGTCGCAAAAAATAGTTTTGCGCGATCGCTTTGGAGTGTCGATTTCGTTGGGTTTATGACAAAAACGAAACAAATCCTAATTAACTAACAAGTGATTTTGCTTGCAGACTCTGCTCCTTGGATTAGTAGATTTTTCAGAATAGAAACGCGGGTCTAGGGTTTTGCGCCGCCATTCACGAGAATTTCAGCAGCTGTAGCATCATTTTCTTGGATAGCTATCAGCTTTTGCACCCGGAGTTTCTCTATAGAAAATAGACAAAAAACGGCACCCAAAAAGAGTCTCTTGCCGGAGAATTCGGCGGCAAAAACGATAGCACAGTCCAATTAGATGGAAA
>DALYFE010000120.1:0-5462 GCA_031972195.1 Chlamydiales bacterium
ATACCGCTTGTTGCCGCCAATGCAGTTCCGGGAAACATACTGGTGCATAACAGAGTATCCAATCCTCCTGCGATACCGCTTGTTCGCTCCAATGCTACTCCGTGTGGCATTTTTGCAGAACAACACAAACGTAATTAATTTAAGCCGAGCTGCCCATTGAAGAACTCTCCTCTAAAGAGGAGGAGAGTCTCCGCTCTGATAATAAGCGGCAAATTCTTTGTTGCAGGTTATTAGATCTCCCACTTGTCTCTGTCCTAAAGAACAGGGACAAGCCTTAGAGACTGTCTGCGAATTTTCTTTCTATCGATTTTTCGGTTCTTTTGAACCGATTTTCGAACAAAATTTTGGGAGTAATATCAACTTGCGTATATGACTCTCAAAATTTTGTTCGAAAATCGACCAAAATAATCCAAAAACTCGACGAAACGAAAATTCGCAGACAGTCTCTTAATCTTTCCGTTCAACTTATGAGGCATTTGCAAACAACCCGAACCATCAAGGGTTTGCTTTTTTCATAGAGGATTGGTTATAAAAGGCTATGCGGGAATAGTTTTTTATAGCGCCTCTTATGCTTTTTCTTTCAATGACTTCTTTGACATATCCATCAAATTGCGGGTCGATCGGCGCGTTTGAGCTGCGTCTTGATTTGTTTGATCAAATTGATTTGCATGCTGTTCGAAATTTTATCAAGAAGTCCCCTTGCCCTGTAATGCTCACGCTTCGAAAGCGATCTCAAGGCGGGCAATTTCGCGGAAGCGAGGCAGAGAGGGAAGCTCTCATTGAGCAGTTATTGGCATTAGGCCCTCAGTTTTTTGACTTGGAATGGGACATGCGGCCGGAATTTCTTCGCAAGGTGTTCAAAAATTATCCGGAAATCAAGTTTGTTTTGTCCCATCATGATTTTCATGGGATGCCTGATGAAACAGTCTATCGGGCAATGGCCCAATATCCAGCGTTTAGCTATAAGATTGCAGCAACGCCTGCATCGACGAATGAAGCTCTTCGATTCCTTCTTTTTGCGAAAACATGCCTTAAGCTAAGCGTGATTTGCATGGGGGCTTTAGGCGCTTTTGCCAGGGTATTGGCGCCAATTATCGGCAACTTGGTCAATTATGCATCAGGCGATGTGGAAAAAACCGGACCCGGGCAATTATCAGTTACGGAGTTGATGGATATTTATCATTATCCTCAGCTCAATCCTAAGACCGCTATCTATGGGTTGATTGGAGATCCCATCGAAAAAAGCGTAGGGCATATCTATCATAATGCTGTATTTGCAAGACGGAATGTCAATGCTGTTTATGTGAAAATGACCGTAAAGCCAGATGAACTTTCCGAGTTTATTTCTTTGGCCAAAGAACTTGGCATTCGGGGGTTGAGCGTTACGATCCCTCTCAAGGAAAAAATTTTACCCTTTGTCGATGTGCCGGATGGCTGCGTAAAAAAAATTGGCGCAGTCAATACGCTTCTTTTTGAAGATGGGAAAATCTTAGGGACGAATACCGATGGGATCGGCGCTTTGGATGCGATTGAAAAAAAAGTGGTGGTCCGCGGAAAAAAAATGGTTCTTTTAGGGGCCGGAGGCGCTGCTCGGGCGATTGCTTATGAGGCAATGATTAGAGGGGCCGATGTGCTCATTTTGAATCGGACGGTTCAGCGGGCCAAAGAGGTTGCTTTGGCGCTGCATTGCCGAGGAGGAGGGTTGGATGCATTGCCGGATGATTACGACATCCTTGTGAACTGCTCTCCCGATCCCATGCCGATTGATGCAGCGCGTATGCGGCCTAAGACGATTGTTATGGACGTTGTCTATTCGCCGCATCTTACGCCGTTTCTTCAAGCAGCAGCGGATAGAGAATGTCAAATCGTTCAGGGGGAAGAAATGTTTTTAAATCAGGCGGTCGGGCAAACTGCTTTTTGGATTGGTTTATGAAAAAAATGACGATTCACCCTTGCGTGCCGCTAGCGGAAACAGAAGTATATTGCGGACATGATTTGCTAGGGAGTAATTGGTTCAAAGAACTTTGCAATCAGTGGGGCAGCCAATTGGTGATTGTGGCCGATCGTTCTGTTAAGGATTCCTATGGAGTCAAACTGGCTCGTTATTTGAAAGCTGCATTGGTGGAGATTCCAAGCGGAGAGAGGGCAAAAACGCAAGGATCGTTAGAATTGATATTGGCTGAACTGTTTAAAATGGGAGCGGGAAGAGATACGGTGTTAATCGCCCTTGGAGGGGGAGTGACTACCGATCTTGCAGGGTTTGCCGCTTCGATTTATTTACGCGGCATTCCATTTGTTTCAATCCCGACGACTCTTCTTGCAATGGTCGATGCCGCCATTGGGGGGAAAACTGGAATCGATACGCCTTTTGGAAAAAATTTGATTGGGACGATTTATCATCCCAAGGCAATCGTTGCTGATTTGGAAACGCTTGCAACGCTTCCTGAAAAAGAGTGGTTGAATGGGCTTGCTGAAATTTTAAAAATAGGCCTTGTTTGCAATGAATCCCTATGGACGCTTGCTCAAAAAAATGGGAAAGATCCTGAATGCATTTTGAGGGCCATGCAGGAAAAGATTTCTGTCATTGAGCAAGATCCTACAGAGCAGTCGCTGCGGCGTGTTTTAAATTTTGGCCATACAATTGGCCATGCATTGGAGACGATCTCTGAATATACGATGTCTCATGGAGAGGCTGTCGCTTTAGGTTCGATCGTAGAGGGTTATTTGAGCGTTTGTTTGGGGTATTTGCCAAAGCAGGAGTTTGATGCGGTGCGAGCGGCGTATTCAGGTTTTGATTTAAAGCTGCCGAAAGGGTATTGTCGGAAAGATTTTTTGCAGGCGATGTCCCATGATAAGAAAAAAGCATCAGGGAAAATCCGGTTTGTTCTGATTGATCGTATCGGCCATGCAATGGCTTTTGACGGAAACTATTGCAGGCCGGTTGCTCTCAATGAACTAGAGCCTGCTTTGCAGTGGATGGAAAAGGAATTTTTGCATGGCATCTAATTTTTTTGGACAAATGTTTCGCATCACTACATTCGGAGAGTCTCATGGTCCTGCAATTGGCGTTGTGATCGATGGGTGTCCTGCAGGGATAGCTCTTTCTGTAGATGATATCAATGAACAGCTCTTATTGCGCCAGCCGGGCAAAAATATTTATACAACGCCGCGTATTGAACAAGATACTGCCGAAATTCTTTCCGGAATTTTTGAAGGGAAGACAACCGGCGCGCCGATTGCTATTTTGATTCGGAATCGAGATGCCGATAGTTCTCAATATACATCGATTAAAGACTTGTATCGTCCCGGCCATGCGAATTTTACCTATCTGGAGAAATATGGCATTTTCGATTATCGGGGAGGGGGGCGCTCTTCTGCAAGAGAGACGGCAGCGCGTGTTGCGGCCGGCGCTGTTGCTAAAAAATTTCTTCAATCGATCCACATAGAATGCGCTGCATTCGTCTCTGAAATCGGAGGGATTGCCATTCAAGAGTTCGACTTGTCAGACTTGCATGCGCTCTCTCAGAAAACCTATGCCAGTCCGATTTTTTGCCCGGATTCAATGGCCGGACAAAAGATGATGGAGAAAATCATTCAAGTCAAAGAAGAGAATGATTCCTTGGGGGGAATCCTATCTTGTGCGGCACGGATCCCAAGCGGATTGGGCGATCCTGTTTATTGCAAGCTTGAAGCCATGTTGGCCTCTGCGATGTTGTCGATCCCTGCTAGCAAAGGCTTTGAGATTGGATCCGGATTTCAAGCTGCCCGTATGAAGGGCTCCGAGCACAACGACGCTTTTGATATTGATGAAAACGGCAAGGTCCATACGGCAACGAATTTTTCGGGAGGAACGTTAGGCGGTATTTCTACAGGGTCTTTGCTTATTTTCCGCGTAGCCTTCAAACCGACTTCAAGCATTAAAAAGCCTCAAAAAACGGTAAGCATCAAAGGGGAGAAGTCCGTATTTCAGCTTCCTGAATCAGGGCGCCATGATCCTTGCGTCGCAATCCGGGCAGTGCCGATCATTGAAGCCATGACTGCTCTGGTTCTTGCCGATGCAGTGCTTATGAACAGGTGCTCCCGACAAGATGAAGAGGTCCGGCGGTAGGAGCCGACTCTAGATCTCCAATGAGAGTTTGGTGGCTGTAGCTGTGAACTTTTACTTGCTGCAGGGTCCCGATGCACTCGGGCTCTCCTTTGAAGATCACTTTTTTCCAGCAGCGGGTTCTTCCTTTGAGATAGATGCCATCGCGATTGAATCGTTCGACGAGCACTTCGAGCGTGCTTCCCAGCATCTGCTGGCGCTCTTCATTGCTAATTTCATTTTGAATGTCTGTGAGCCTTTGCAAACGCTCTAATTTGACCTCTTCCGGAATATCGTCTTTCCAGCGCATCGCAGGTGTTCCTTTGCGAGGGCTGTAGGCGAAAATGAAGGCAAGCGAATAGCGCAGTTGGCGCAAAACATCGCAGGTTTCTTCGAATTCGGCTTCAGTTTCGGTTGGGAAGCCGACGATGATGTCGGTTCCTAAAGAAACATTAGGAACGATTTGCCTCAAGAGGGAGACTTTTTCAAAGTATTGTTCTTTCGTATAGATGCGGTGCATTTTTTTAAGGATGCGGCTCGATCCTGCCTGAATAGGGAAGTGGACAAATTCGCAAAGGCTCTTCAAGTCGCGGATCGCCTGCATAAGTTCCACTGTGATATCGACCGGATGCGAGGTCATAAAGCGGATCCTGCCCATTCCCGGAATTTGATCCAGGCGCTCGAGCAGATCATGGAACAAACAGTTCCAGCCGGGCTGGTCTTTCCCGTAGCTATTGACGTTTTGGCCAAGGAGGGTAATTTCTTTATATCCGAGATCGATCAGCTTTTTGCATTCTTCAACGATGCTTTCAGGAGGGCGGGAAACTTCCTGGCCTCTGGTATATGGAACTACGCAATAGGTGCAATATTTGTCGCAGCCCCGGATGATGGATACGAATGCTTTCAGTTTGCTATCGCGTTTCGCATCCAGGTAGTTGAGGTTCTCTTCGAATTTGTCTTCCGTTTTGAAGATTTGCCGTTTTGTATAGAGGGCTTCGTCGATCACTGAGCCAAGATCGGTAATGTTATTGGTCCCGATGACAAAGTCCAAGTGAGGGAATTTGCGGAACAGGGAGTCTTTTTTCGCCATCGCCATGCAACCGGTCACTCCGATGAGAGTATGCCGTTTTTGCGCGCGTCCGATTTGTCCGAGCTTTCCCATGACTTTTCGCTCCGCCAGGTCGCGGATCGAGCATGTATTGAAAATTAGGACATCGCAGCTTTCCTCGTCCGGGGCCAGGGAAAGTCCTCGTTTTTCAAGTTGGCCTGCCATGATCTCGGTATCGAGCTCATTCATTTGGCATCCATAAGTTCGGATAAAATAGGTCTTAGGTTCGGATTGCATAGGGAAATATAGTAATGGAGAGTTCCTTATTTG
>DALYFE010000121.1:0-5400 GCA_031972195.1 Chlamydiales bacterium
CGGGGCCACTCGACTTTGTCTCGCTGGACGATCCAGCGAAGTTTGTATTTGCCCGGAGGGACTTGGAAGCTCGATGATCCCCTATTTCCATAGATATCTCGAGGTTTTAGGGGGATGCCTTGTCCGTTGAACGAAGCGTTTTGAACCTGAACGCCTCCTGCTTCCGGACTATCCCGTACGATGACCTCAACGCGGACCAATTGGGGATTTCCCGGCACCGGACCGGTTGGTCCTTGGTATGTGTATTGAGAGTATAACCCGCCGGCTATGCAGAAAATAGCAGTAATTAGGATCTTTATTCGCATTCTTTACGACATAAACGAATGCGTGTAATTAATTCAATACGACGGTTTTTTTTCCGTTTAAAAACACTCTTTTTTCGGCTACCTGTTTGATCGCTCGGGAAAGTACCAGGCATTCCGCATCGCGTCCCAGCATGACGAGCTCTTCCGGAGAGTAGGCATGTCCTACGCGGATGACTTCTTGATCGATGATCGGACCCTCATCGAGTTCGTCGCTTACGAAGTGGGCGGTCGCTCCAATCAGTTTTACGCCCCGTTCAAATGCTTGATGGTAAGGCTTGGCGCCTTTAAAGCTTGGTAGAAAGGAGTGATGGATATTGATCGCTTTGCCAAATATGCGCCGCGTGAGCTTTGGAGAGAGGATTTGCATGTAGCGGGCAAGGATCACAAGATCAATTTGCTGATCTTCAACAAATTGAACAATGCGCTCTTCTTGTTCTTCTTTGGTCTCTGCAGACACGGGAAAATGGAAAAAAGGAACGCGGTGCCAATCAGCCATGCCTTTTAGTTTGTCGTGATTTGAAATCACCCCGACCGGATGGATGGGGAAATTGGCATGTTCGACCCGATGGAGCAAATCATTGAGACAGTGGGCTTCTTTCGATACTAAAATAAGGGCTCTTGGTTTTTCCTCGGATGAATAAAGGTTCCAGTCGAGGTTCAGATTTTTTGCCAAAGGAGTAAAAAGGGCTTTGAACTGCTTTTGATCGAGCAGAGGGGAGGAGCATTCGAAGACGCAGCGCATGAAGAACTTATGCAGCGGCGCATCTACGAACTGAGCAAGCTCGAGAATATTTCCTTGATGGGTTGCGATGAATGAAGCGATTTTAGCGATGATCCCCAATTGATCAGAACAAGAGACTGTTAGTATGAATTTGTTGATTTGCATGCAGTTATGATAATAGGTTGGAGGTATTTTTTCAAAGTTTTGAAAAAATATCCGAAAGGGGATATGAGAAGATCTTCTGATTCGGAGTGATCTATGTACCTTATTTTTGCAGCTACCGCCCTTTTGGGGATGTCGCAGCCTGTTCAGGCAGATCGAACAAGTCGTTCGGATACCCCTAAAGAACAGGTTCGGGTTTTACCGGTTTCAAGTACTCCGGAGTCAGATTCGATTCTGTTGACGATCGCAGTTCCAAAAGCGGGAGAAACTGTGGCTAAAAATCCTGTATGGATTCAGTTTCGAATCGATGGATACGCATTGGGCGCTGATTCTTCCCAATTTGATCGAGCCAAGGAAATTCCGGTGTCGGATATGGGGCAGACCGTGCATGTAGTGATTGATAATAACCCATATTTTCCAATTAACGAGCCCGCTATTAATCCTTTCAATGAAGAGGGGTATTACCATAATACGAGCTACAAATTTCAAGTACCCTATTCATTAAAAGATGGCACTCATACGATCCGAGTTTTCCCGGCGCGCTCGTATGGAGAGAGCATTAAAGGATCTAACACATTGCATGCCATCACATTTCAATTAGGAGATAGCGGATCTTCTTATGGAGCCGATTTATCCGCGCCCTACTTGACCTATAATGAGCCTAGCAATGAAATGCCTTTAAAGGCGGATCGTCCGGTTCTTCTCGATTTTTTGGTAACCAATTGCGAACTGAGCCAAGATGGGTATAAAGTGCGATTGTCCATAGATGGGAAAGCCGTCCGCACATTGACTTCATGGCAGCCTTATTATATTTACGGGCTGCCCCGTGGAAATCACACGGTTCGGCTAGAACTGTTGGATGCAGCGGGCAAAGTAGTCCCCGGGCTATTCAACGACACTCGCAGGACGATCTCGATTCAGTGAGAATCGTTCAAATAAGATCCCTCCGGACGGAGTGGTTGCAATATGTTGCAGCTCAGGATTGGATATGCTAAGGCCTGCCCAATGATAGAGAGGAGAAATCGGGATTTCTTCCCCGAAAATTTTTTCTGCTTCTTGGAGAAGATCTTTTCGTTTATCTCTATCGAGAGTGATTGCAGCCTCTTCCAATAGGCTTGCGTAATCGGGATGCTCCCATCCGGCAAAATTTTTTGGGTTGGATGCGATTCGGTAACGCTCGAGAATATTCGATGGATCATGGAATTGGGCAATCCAACAACCCATGGCGATTTGATATTCTTTATTGTGGAGCTTGTGCATATGCGTTTTGGCATCGAGTTGTTCGATTTTGATTGTAAAGCCAAAAAACTCTTTCCATTCCCTTTGCAGTGTTTGAGCTAACCGTTTTTCTATTTGTCCTGCCTTATAGTATAGGGTAAGAGATTCCAGGTCCGATGGATTTAAGGACAATTCTTCAAGCGCTTGTTTAAAACAGGCGGAAGCCCTTTCCGGATCTTCCTGCACTTGGGGGAGGTTGTGCTGCGTGAGCGAGGGAGGCAAATATTGGACTGCCGGAATTTGCCCGATTAGGGCAGTTTCTTTCGCCAGACGCGATCGATTCAGAGAAAAAGAGAGCGCCTCTCTAAGATGTTTGTTGTTGAATGGAGTTGTGGTCGTGTTGAAGGCGATGAAAGTAGATGCCGCCATAGGAACGGAATGAATCTCGTTTGTTTTTTGCAAAGATGGAATCGCATCGAGGGGAATCTGTGCCAAAGGAGCTCCAAGCCAATCGAGTTCTCCTTCTTCAAAGAGCCGGAGGGCTGTTGTTTCATCATTTAAAATACTAATTCGAATGGCATCGATGAGGATTGCTTCTCTGTTCCAAAAATTTCCATTTTTTTCTAAATAAATTTCGCTATTGGGTTTTAGAGTTTTGATTAGGAAGGGGCCATTTGAAATTAGAGATTCGGGATTTGGGTTTTCTATGTGGGATGGAATGGGAAGAAAAAGAGGAAAGGCTGTAAGGGATAGAAAGTAGGGCGTTGGGTGGGTCAATTCCACGACGAGGGTATCGTCATTGGCGGCGTAGACTCCCATGGAGGAGAGGGGAAGTTTTCCTGCTTTGCACTGTTCTGCATTTTTGATGGGGAAGAGGAGGTAAGCCGAGAGAGATGGGAAATTGGGGTCTGCGATTTGCTTCCAGGATTGCTCAAAATCCCGGGCGGTCACCGGCTGTCCATCGCTCCAGAATGTTTTTCTTAAGTGAAATGTATAGGTGCGTCCATCGGACGAAAGATCTATCCGGTGGGCGATCGCAGGTTCTACCGCATCTCCGGGAAGGCATCGGGTAAGTCCTTCATAGAGAAGGCAAATTAGGGTGGAGGAAGCAAAATCTCCGCTGGCGCGCGGATCGAACGTGGTAGGCATCGCATTGAACGCCAGGCGCAAAGTCATGGGTTGTTTAAGAGGTGGAGACGAGCATCCAAATAGGAGGATGATGAGGCAAAGGATTAGACCTCTTGCATAACCTACGGTTCGTCGCTTTTGTGGATTATTTTGGCCAAATTTCGATTTAAAATTGGGGGCTATATACGGGATGTTGATATTGCTCCCCAATTTTAAAGTCGAAATTTGGCTCAAAAGAACCGCAAAATCGACAGAACGTAGGTTATACAAGAGGTCTATTGAGCGTTTCATAGGGGAACATAGTTTAATCCCGGGGCAGGGGGCTTGTAAACTAAAAATCATTTCTGTAGGGTAACAAATGGAGCAAAGGCGGAGACTGTATGCATTATTTGAAGAGTTTGTTTTTTAATTTTCTTGTTGTTTTTTTTGCAAATCATGTTCTTCCGGGCATAGATGCTTTGGATCATACGAAGCTTCCTCATATAGGAGGGGATCTGATCGTTGCGATCGCTTTGGGCTTTTTAAATTCCTTGATCTTTCCTTTATTAAAATTCTTTAATAAAGTTTCTTTTATAAAAATTGCCGGATTGGCTGTTGTGATCAACTTTGTCGCTTATGCGCTTTTAAAAGTGATTCCGGCAGGAATTCAGATTTCTACAATTGAAGGATACTTTTTAGCGGCGGGCTTAGTAACAATTGGCAGCTTTTTAACAAATTACTTCGAAATGAAGCATGCGAAATGTTCCTCTTCCGGCTGCGAACATTCCTTTCACTCGTCGGAAGAGCATAAGGATCAATTTCGTTAGAGATTGTCTCAGGTTTTTCCGTTGGGGACTGAAAGAAGGATCAAATCATTGATGCGCTGCAGCAATTCATGATCGATATCTGTCGGTTGCCCGTCCTGAGTTAGCACAAGTTGATTGACCCTGTCCCTAAGTCCGGTTTGGTCTTCTGTAGTTGCCTCTAATTCGAATTGCTGGGCGACTGCATCGAGTTTAGCATACAGATTATCAAGGCACCTTCGTTGGGCGGCGATTCGATCTCGTTGCGCTTTTCTCTCGTCGAATAATTCCGCTTTCCCTTTGGAATTTACATAGAGAGGTGTGTCTTCCGTTAATGAAGGACGGCAGCAATTGCATCCAGGAATCTGGACGGTGATTGTAACGTCTCGTAAGTTTACTACGGCCATACATTTTTCCTTTAGTTGGTAACTTGAGTTTTGGTTTTAAGACAGCTTCTCGGTCCCGAAAATGGAAATCCTTCGAACTTCCTAGGGAAGCCGCCAAAAGCTCAGGTTAATATGATCCGTTGATCTTACTGTAAAATTTTTTTAATCACAATAAATCCTTAACAATCCGGTCTTGGAAGAAGGAATTGTGCCATTGGTCAAAAATAACGTTTAGAAATGCGCAGTGGATTTTGTCAAGAACCAAAGCCTGGAGCGAAAGGCAACTTCAATAAAGTTGCTTTGAGTGAAGGCGCAGGATCGCAGGCAAAAGCCGCCCGCAGTTCTGAACATTAATTTTGATAAATGGTACTATTGCATGATTTTTGACAGACTGCTTTCGAGGTTTTTAGGGGTGAAGAGGTAGGCGATTTGCTGTCTGCGGCCCCATGCTTGCATGAAATCATGAAGCGGGTATCCGACAAAGGTTTTTTCGTCTTCGGAAAATCCTGAGTCAATGCAAAGAACGCGTTGCTCGTCTGCATCATAGCCTACCACGCAGATGAGATGGCCAAAGGTCAGTGGATGGGATGATCCGGCCAAAGGTCCTCTGACGCTGATAACGACAGGAAGATTTTTCATCAGACGGCTGTGCAAACCGGAAAAATCATTGAGCCTGCTGACTTGGCAATAGAACCTGC
>DALYFE010000122.1:0-1967 GCA_031972195.1 Chlamydiales bacterium
TGCAAATGCTTCTCTTGCGCTAGAGCATCCCGGAGACAAAATGGGAACTACTCCCCAATTGGAAGCCAACTGATGATACGCTGTTTCACAAGGAGTCACTGCGATGATTGGCATCTGAGGGCGCAGCCTCGAAGCTAATCTTGCCGTCATTCCGGTGGTTGTAAAAGCAAAAATCGCCTTTGCATTGGTATTGTATGCAGTCTTGACCGCAGCCATCGCTAAAGCAGAGGAAACGTCATGATAATCGCGCTGGCTATGCTGCTCAAAAAATTGCCGATAGGGAAAATCAGCCTCGGCTTCTTGCGCAATTTTACGCATTCTTTCCACAGTTTCTACCGGATATTTGCCGATCGCAGTTTCCCCGGACAACATAATGGCAGAGGTAGAATCATAGATTGCATTGGCCACATCAGACACTTCCGCTCGAGTCGGCCTTGGATTCGAAATCATCGATTCGAGCATTTGCGTTGCCGTAATCGATGGTTTGCAGGCCAGATAGCATTTCCGAATCATCATTTTTTGCATTTTCGGAACGAGCGCCAAATCGATCTCCACGCCAAGATCCCCTCTTGCAATCATGATCCCATCGGCCACTTGCACAATACTATCGAAATTTTCAACCCCATGCTCATTTTCAATTTTTGCAATGACCAGAATTTTCGACTTCCCTTCCTTGCTCAGCAATTCTTTAATCGATAGAACATGGTGGGCTGATCGAATGAATGAAGCCGCTACTAAATCAACATCCTGTTCGCAACCAAACTTTAAATCGGCCAAATCTTTGGGAGTAATTGCAGGAAGCTCTAAATGCGCGCCGGGCATATTGATCCCTTTCCCGCTCTTTAAGATTCCCTCATTTTGAATCTCAATCAATGCCGAGCGCTCATGGACTTCTAATACTTTTGAGATAATGTAGCCATCATCGAACAGGATCTTCATTCCCGGACGCACTGCTTCCAAAGCTTCGATGGGACGCATCGGAATTTTTCCGGGCGCGGGAGGTTCTGAAATCGGAACCAAGGTAAATCGCTGATTGGGAGCCATATGCAAAGCATCCCCTAAAACTTTGCCTACCCGAATTTCCGGTCCCTTAACATCGATCATAATCGCAAGCGGCCTATTGAGATGCTTGCGCGCTTTTTTTAGATTTCCAACCGTTGCCAAATGTTCTTCGAGCGTTCCATGGCTAAAGTTCAATCTAGCCACGTCCATGCCGGCTTCCATCAAAGAAACAATTTTCTCAAAGCTCGAGACGGCGGGACCAATGGTGCAAACAATTTTAGTGCGAGTAAATGTCATACACGCGATATTACCCGATGCCTCTTTTTTTGGAAGCCAATATTGCAGAACACCGGTTTACCGAAGAACTTCTTCAAGCGCAGATACAATCCGAGCCCGATTCGGAAGGGTCTCTGATTCAAGAAGTTTTGAATATGGCATTGGAGTTTCCCTTTGACACACCCGAATCAAAGGAGCATCGAGGTCATCAAAACAATGCTGTTGAATTTGAAAGCCTATTTCCGCGGAAATCCCGGCAAAAATATGTCCTTCTTCAACAAGAACGCAGCGATGCGTTTTGCGAACAGATGCCGCAATTGTTGCAAAATCGAGAGGTTTAATTGTTCTCAAATCAATGATTTCGACAGATATTCCTCGTCTTGCCATCTCATCTGCCGCCTCTCTGCAGAATTTCAACATTCGGGAATAAGAAAGGATCGTAACATGCTTGCCTTCCCGATCGACACGGGCTTTACCGATGGGAACCAAGTATTCTTCTGTGGGGATTTCCATTTTATCCCCGTAATCCAATTCATTTTCTAGAAAAATAACAGGATTGTTCGAACGGATGGCTGACTTCAACAACCCTTTTGCATCATACGCATTGCTTGGCGCGATAATAATAAAACCGGGCAAATTTCCATAAATCGCCTCAACGCAGTGAGAGTGCTGGCAGGACACTTGAGCTG
>DALYFE010000122.1:2051-5385 GCA_031972195.1 Chlamydiales bacterium
AAGAAAAATTCCAAGTCATGAATTCTACAATGGGTCTCAAGCCCGTCTGAGCCGCTCCAATAGCCAGCCCCGCAAATCCGTTTTCCGCAATAGGAGTGTCAATGACTCGCTCAGGGCCCCACTTCGCCAACATCCCTTTGGTTACTTTATAGGCTCCGTTATATTCCGCAACCTCTTCGCCCATAATGAATACGCGAGGATCTCGAGTCATTTCTTCATCCATTGCTTGGCGAAGCGCTTCCCGAATTTCAACAAGCTGCATTCCCATTATCCTTTCTCCTCAGGAGCCAACACGCCCTCTTCAAGAGTGATTGGATCCGGCCAAGGGCTTTCATCTGCGTAGCGCATTGCTAAAATCACAAGCTCTTTTTGTTTTTCATCCATTTGCACAAATTCTTCTTCGGTAAGCATTCTATGTTCGATGAGAATTTGTTTTAACCGAACCAAAGGGTCTTTCTCCATCGTTTTTTTCAAAGACTCTTTAGATCGGTACAGTCCCGGATCAGAAATCGAATGCCCCCGAAACCTCTCTGTAACAGCTTCAATGAGGACCGGCTTTGAAGTTGTCAGACATTCCTCAAGGGCCGCTTTAAATCCTGCATAGCAATTAAAAAAATCCAATCCATCCAAAGTATAGGATGTAATGCCATATGCTTTAGCGAAATGCTCTGCAATCGGCTGCACGCAAACAGCCCGGTTTACAGCCGTTCCCATTCCCCATTGATTATTTTCAATCACATAAATACAAGGCAGACGCAGCAAGACGGCCAGGTTCACCGACTCATGAAAAGCTCCCTGAACCGAAGCGCCGTCCCCAAAAAAACAAAAAGAAGCCTTTCCCTTTTCTTTTAAGTACTTGATCGTAAACCCTGCCCCGGTAGCAATCGGGATGTGGCCTCCAACAATGGCAAGCCCGCCCAATAAATGATCGGCGTACATGTGCATCGAGCCGCCAAGGCCCTTGGCAATCCCGGTGGAGCGTCCATATAACTCAGCCATCATGGCATTGGGACTGGCTCCCAATAAGAGAGCCAAAGCATGGCATCGATAGGTGGTTGTAAACCAATGATCGACGCCGCAAGCTGCAATACACGCGGTTTGAATTGCTTCCTGTCCGGCATAAGAATGATAAAAGCCCCCGACCTTTCCCTGCTGGTAGGCAGCCTCGCCTCTGGCTTCAAAATGGCGGATCAAAAGCATTTGCTGCAGAACTTCTTTTAAAACTCCCGCACCAATGGCCGAAACCAACTTCGCTGTATCGCTAGGAAAAAAATGATAAGAACCTTGACCCATGCAACCCCGTTAACTCAAAGTAGCCCAAAAAAAGACTTTTGTCAATAGACCTCAGCGGCGAACCCTTAATTAATAAGGCCCCTTGTCAGCCCCGCCCATCATAGGAAGCCCCGATCCATGACTTGGTACGATATGAGGATTGTTCGTAACCGGAACAGCGCGAATATCATCATCTTCATTATAAGCCTGAAAGCACCCCGCTAAACAAGCCAGGACAAGGAAAAGAGTTCTATACAACATACTTCAGCTCCCAAAAGCGGCAAAACATTGAAGAACTCTCCCCTAAAAAGAGGAGAGATTCTCCGCTCCGGTCAAGGGTGGCAAGTTCCTTGCCACGACCAGATAGGTAGCTCGCTAGACCCTGTCCTAAAGAACAGGGACTTAAAGCCGAGCTGCCCGTTCAAACGAGCCTTGTGCATCTTTTGCAGGCAAATCTGCTTAAAAAAAATGCGCAAAGCCGAACCCATTGTAGCCAACCGAAGAGAAAAATTGAAGAAAAAGTCGAAATCAGGTTTGATTATGCCACTGTTTTTTATGAAAAAAAGGGCATTTTACTACGATACGGAAACAACGGGGGTCCGTCCTGGCAAGGATCGGATCATCGAAATTGCTGCATTTGAAGCCGCTGAAGATAAAAGTTTCTGCTCCTTTACAAACCCCGAATGCCCAATTCCCCCTGAATCCAGCGCCATCTCCGGCATTACGGATGAGATGGTGAAGGATGCCCCTCCTATCCGGGATGTGCTGGCCTCTTTTGTCGAATTTTGTCCGGAAGGCACGATTCTCATCGCTCACAACAACGATGCTTTCGATAAATTATTTCTGGAATCGGAATTTCAAAGGGCCGGGCTAACCATGCCGAAATGGACTTTTATCGATACCCTGAAATGGGCGAGAAAGTATCGCTCGGACTTACCCCGCCATAGCCTTCAATTCTTAAGAGAGGTTTATGGCGTTCCTGCCAATCAAGCCCACCGCGCCCTCGATGACTGCAAAGTCCTTCATCAAGTATTTAGCCAAATGATCGGAGATCTTTCTTGGGACGTGATTGTAAACCTCCTGTCTACTGCGCAAAAACTCGTCCGAATGCCTTTTGGAAAACATGCAGGGAAATTGCTTGCCGAAATTCCAAAAGATTACGTTGCGTGGCTCTCCGGAAACGGCGCCTTAGATAAACCGGATAATGCACAACTAAAAGAACAATTTGAAAAACTAGGGCTATTGGGATGAATATTGCAATCATTGGATGCGGCTATATCGGAATGGAAATTGCCTCGATCTGGAGCAAACGGGGCATTCATGTAACAGCTACGACAAGAAGCCCTGAACGCCTGCCGGAACTTTCCACAGTGGCGCAAAAAAGCATCATTCTCAAAGGAAATAATGAAGATGAATTCATTCCTTTGATTGCAGCCAATGACGCATTGTTAATTACAATTGCAGCAGACCATCGGGAACATTATGAATCCGCCTACCTCCACACAGCGCAAATTTTCCGCCATCTAGCCTTAGAAATGAATACCCCTAGAGATTTGATCTATACCAGCAGCACCTCCATTTACGGGGACCATAAAGGCCTTTGGGTTGATGAAACCAGCGAACTGCTAGCGCAAACACTCCAGGCCAAGATCCTGATCGAAGCTGAAAAAACCTTTCTTTCTCTTGAAGAAATTGGATGGAATGTTTGTATTTTCCGATTTGCTGAAATCTATGGACCCGGTCGAGAGCTCTCCAAACGAGTCAAACAGCTCGATGGACACGCGCTTCCAGGCTCAGGCGAACACTACACAAATATGATCCATAAGGAAGATTGCGCAGCCGCTATTGACTACGCCCTGCGGCACAGGCTGAAAGGTGTTTACAATCTCTGCGATGACGACCATCCATCGCGCCATGAGCTCTATGATGAAATTGCAGAAAAGTTCAACTATCCCAAAGCACAGTGGGATCCCACTTTAACAGGACTGCGCAGCGGCAACAAGCGCATCTCTAATCACAAAATCAAGTCTCAGGGGTTCGTATTCCGCCATCCCCATCGAGT
>DALYFE010000123.1:0-5283 GCA_031972195.1 Chlamydiales bacterium
AGAAAACGTCCGCAATATTGGGATTATGGCCCACATTGACGCGGGGAAAACGACGACGACTGAGCGAATCCTCTATTACTCAGGCCGCGTACACCGAATTGGAGAAGTTCATGAAGGTGCGGCGACCATGGACTTTATGGAACAGGAGCGGGAGCGCGGAATTACAATCACCTCTGCGGCCACGACAGTCTATTGGAATGATTGCAAGATCAACATTATCGATACCCCGGGCCACGTAGACTTTACGATCGAAGTGGAGCGCTCTCTCCGAGTCCTCGACGGTTCTGTTGCCGTTTTTGACGCAGTGGCCGGAGTGCAGCCTCAGTCTGAAACTGTCTGGCGCCAAGCAACCCGATATGGCGTTCCAAGAATTGCATTCGTCAACAAAATGGACCGCGTCGGAGCTGACTTCCTGAATGCAGTTCAATCGATGCGAGATAAATTGCATGCAAATGCGATTCCGGTCCACTGCCCGATCGGCGCTGAATCAGAATTTAAAGGCATGGTCGATCTCATCACAATGAAAGCTTACCTGTTCCATGATGAGACAATGGGAGCCAAGTACGATGTCGAACCGATCCCTGCAAACCTTCTTGAGCAGTGCAAAAAAATGCGCATGGAATTGCTTGAAGAACTTGCAACAATCGATGAGACCAACGAAGACTTCATGACTCAAGTTCTTGAAAATCCCGATGCGATTCCTGAAGAGCAAATTCACGCAGTCATCCGAAAAGGCGTGATTTCCAATGCGTTCAACCCGGTTCTCTGCGGAACTGCCTTTAAAAACAAAGGCGTACAGCAGATCTTGGATGCAGTCGTCCGTTGGATGCCATCTCCGCTTGACCGAGGCATGACAAAGGCGCATAAAATCGATTCAGATGATGCGATCGAGATTCCTCCTTCAGATGACAGTCCTCTTTCCGCATTGGCCTTTAAAATCATGACAGACCCATATGTCGGGAAGCTGACCTTTATCCGCATTTACAGCGGAACTCTTGCCAAAGGAACGGCTCTCATCAATACAACAAAAGACAAAGATGAGCGCGTTTCCCGCCTGCTTGAAATGCACGCTAACCAAAGAAAAGACCGTGATGAGTTTTTCACGGGAGATATTGCTGCTTGCATTGGATTGAAGTATACAAGCACGGGAGATACTCTTTGCTCCCCAAACAATCCCCTGCTCCTGGAGAAGATGAACTTCCCGGATCCGGTGATTTCGATGGCCATCGAACCAAAATCTAAAGCAGACCGCGAAAAGCTTGCAAAAGCGCTTGGCGCTCTTTCTGAGGAAGATCCAACATTCCGCGTTATGACGAATGAAGAGACCGGCCAGACAATCATCATGGGCATGGGAGAGCTCCACTTGGAGATTCTCCGCGATCGTATGTTCCGCGAATTTGCGGTCGAAGCAAATGTTGGCAAGCCGGAAGTTTCCTACAAAGAAACGATTACAATGCCGGCAGGTTCCGAAACAAAATACGTCAAGCAAACAGGCGGACGCGGTCAATACGCGCACGTTTGCCTTGAAATCGAACCAAATGAGCCTGGCAAAGGGAACGAAGTCGTTAGCAAAATTGTGGGCGGCGTAATTCCAAAAGAATACATCACTCCTTGTATCAAAGGAATCGAAGAAGGCCTCCAAACCGGGGTTCTCGCCGGCTATCCTTTAATCGACATGAAAGTAGCGATCACTTACGGATCCTACCACGAAGTCGATTCCAATGAGATGGCGTTTAAGATTTGCGCTTCGATGGCAGTAAAAGATGCTGCACGCAAGGCAAAGCCGGTTCTTCTCGAGCCGATTATGAAGGTCGTATCAACGACCCCCGAAGCGAATATCGGGGATGTCATTGGCGACTTAAATAGACGCCGTGGAAAAATTCTCGGGCAAGAATCCTTAAAAGGAATCATTGACGTTACAGCTGAAGTACCGCTGAGCGAAATGTTTGGGTACTCAACCGTCCTTCGATCCATGACATCAGGACGAGCTACTTATACAATGGAGCCGAGCCATTTTGAGCGCGTGCCCACAAAAATCCAAGAAGAACTCTGCAAGAAGTAAACTATTTATGTCAAAAGCACCAAGAAAGAAAATACGCATCCGACTCAAAGCATTCGATCAACGAATGCTTGATCGGTCGGTTCAGGATATTGTTGAAACAGCCAAACGCACGGGTGCCCGTGTGGTTGGCCCTATTCCCTTACCTACAAAACGGGAAATTTACACGGTTCTTCGATCTCCACACGTGGATCGAAAATCGCGCGAGCAGTTTGAAATGCGGACGCATATCCGCGTTCTAGATCTACTCGATCCGACACTCGACACAATCGATAAGCTCAAGATTCTTCCTGTTGCAGCAGGCGTTGATATCAAAATCAAAGCCTAAGACAATTAGAGCTCTTGTGTTCTTCGGGGCCGCTTAGGCGGCCCGTACTCTACTGCAAGGTGATTTTCAGAATTTAAAACGATTGGGTGGTCTGCATCTCGTAGCTATCGAAAACATAGGGAGATGGAGAAGATTGATCAACTCGTTTTGAAGCCACTTTCCCGTCTTTGATCAACAGAAAATAGTGCCTTTCTTCTAGATTCCTCCCCCCGGCCTTTATTCTCTCAATATACTCATACTCAACAGTGCCATCTTCCCGTCGATGGATCGCATAGGGTTTCCCAATGCTCTCCACTACCTCGTTCGATGTAGAGCCAATAGGAATTTCATAAAATGAATTCATCGTGGTCATTGAGCCGCCTGAAGAACAGGCCGCCAGAATGCAAAGGATCACAGACATAGCTCTCACGGTTCCTCCTCAAAATCTTTATCCTCATCTGAACTGGAGTCTTTCTCCTCATCAGGACTGATCTCTTCCCTGGATTGCGGCCAAATACGGGCTTCAATATGCGTGCGGAATTGATCCGTTGTTACATACTCCCCTCGCATCAGATAACTGCCGTCGGATTGAAGAGCATAAGTCTCATATCCTTCAAAATTCATATCATTGTTGAGAAACTCCCAGGCAATCGTCTGATCATCATAAACCCCGGTTCCGACAATACGGCCAATATTTTGGTTTTCCATATCAACAGAAAATTTTTTTGGATGAAAATCATAAAAAGTCAGAGCGTTACGCATATTTTCAGAAAGTCCCGATACCTGGATTTCCTGTAAACAAGAGACCTTCCCTGCAAAATCGCGATTTTGGACGGACCAGTTTGTATTGAATATTAACTCTTCGTCAACCATATTCAAAATAATCCTTCCCTCGCCGCACCAACTGCCTGGCGAAAAAATAAAAGAGTGGACGAATGATTCTTTATCCATCAGAACATGAACCTCCTGCTATAAATACTCTGTAGGAGACCTAGGGCTGCCATCGTCGTTAAAAGCGAACTTCCCCCGTAGGTCACCAAAATGAGCGGCACCCCGGTTATGGGGAGCAAAGCACACATCATACAGCAATTGACCAATACATGCATAGCAAGGTACGCCGCCAATCCTGCAGCCAAAAGCCGCCCAAAAGGGTCCTTGGCAACTGCTGCCACCTGAAAACTAAAGTAAATCAAAGCATAAAAAAGAAACAGTAAGAATATAAGCCCAACAAAACCAAATTCTTCACCAAATGCCGCAAATACGGAATCGGTATGAGCAAAGGGAAGCCATTTTTTCCCGGAAAATTCACCGCTCCTCCATCCGGTTCCCGTCAACCCTCCAATAGCAATTGCGGTCTGAGCAGCTTTTTGATGATAGGTATCCGGATTGAGCCGCTGGTACTGATATTCTTTTAAAAATACTGTAAAATAGGGATGCATCTTTTCATGAGATACGACTTCTAAAAAAAACAGAGCGACAATGCTCAAAGCCACCACCCCCAAAACACACCCGATTCTTAAGATGCTTCGATGGACCCCCGCGACATACCCTAATACCAGGGTAATCGGGAACAAAACAAGGGCGGTTCCTAAATCGGGCTGTTTCAAAATCAGTAAAAAAGGGATCGCGGCAAGAGCTGTCATTTCAAAAGCTGAGCTGAGCGTGGAAACCTGGGAGCCCTTTCGCTCTAAAAACCAACTGAGCACAATCACAAGGACCAGCTTCGCCTGCTCAGAGGGCTGAAAACTTGCAACGTGAGGGATCCGATACCAGCGATGCACATTTTGAATCGGATCCACAAAAAAAAGACCGACTAATAGGCAAATCATTCCAATGTATAAAACAAGGCTCCAGGAGCGCAAGCGCCGATAGTCAAACATGGCTGTTGCAAAAAACACCATCCAACCAAGACAACACCACCGGAGCTGCGTTTTGACAAGGGGCGTCCAGAAAGAAAAGCCTTCCCAATCCCTCGCCTCTCCGGTCATAGAAGAAATAATACAAAGACTGATGACCATCAAAGCGCAAATGATTGGCAAAACTCGGAAATCGATTCTAGAAACCAGCATAGATTTATTTTATTCACATCCTTTGATACAATGCAACGCTCGGAAGCTGTCGGTCATACCTCCAAGGTGCTCCAATAGAAATTTCAAACATTCACTTCGATACCATCGACTCTACAAACTCGTATGCAAAGCGGGAATATCTTTCTTTCTCCAAAGACCGCATTACCTGCATTGCCGCTGACGAGCAGACAGCCGGCCGAGGCAGATATCATCGCGCTTGGGTCTCCCCCCCCGCAGTGAATCTCTATGCGACGTTCTATTTTCATGCACCCAAGGGAACCTTGCGCATCGAAAACCTTGCGCAAGTCATGGCGCATTCATTCATCACATTGCTTCTTGCCGAAGGACTGCATCCTCAACTGAAATGGCCTAATGATATTCTGTTAAATGGAAAAAAAATCTCCGGCGTCCTATGCGAAACCATGTTCCAATCCTCTTTTGTCGATATCTTTCTTGGAATCGGCATCAACGTCAATATGAATCTAGAAGATCTGCAAAAGATTGATCAGCCGGCAACTTCATTAAAAAATGAAACGAACAAAGAATGGGACAGGGCTTCTTTGCTCAAAAAGCTCCAAATTCAGTTTCAATCCGATTTAAAACTTCTGCAAAATCAAGGGTTTACTCCCTTTCATAATACGCTCAATGATCTTTTGGCATACAAAGGAAAACAGATCCACTGCTTCGATGGAGAAAAAGAATGGATTGGAATCTGCAAGTCGCTCACGAAGGAAGGAAAACTGGAGATTGGTCTTCCTGATGGAACCTCCCACGAACTTTTTTCCGGAGACCTTCTCTAAGAGACAATCTCTGAATTAAATTTCAGTCGATTTTTAGGTTCTTTTGAG
>DALYFE010000124.1:0-5233 GCA_031972195.1 Chlamydiales bacterium
AAATCGGAGCTAAAGCTTTACGGAGGGAAGGTCCTGAAGTATACGCTGCTTACGACGGTGATTGCTGCGACAGTGGGGTTGGCTTTATTCATTTGGATCGATCCGGCGGCCGCGGCCTCCGATTTTATGCCGGTGGAAAACGCTTTTGAGCCGGAGGGGAGCTACTGGGACTATTTGATCGCAAGCGTCCCCTCTAATCCTGTGACCCCCTTTATTGAAGGCAATGTCATCGCGATTTTGTTGATGGCGCTGCTGATGAGCGCTGCGATTATGCAATTGCCTGAGAGGCCAAAAACTTCATTGAATGAATTATTCACCAATCTATTTGCCGCAATCCTTGAGATCGCGAAATTGGTCTTGCGGTTTATCCCCATTGCGATTTGGGCATTCATTACGCAATTTATCGAAGGGTTTCAAAGTATCGAGCAGCTCGCTTCGGTGGGACTCTATTTGCTCTGCGTTGTTCTTGCCAATGTGGTGCAGGCATTTGTGGTTCTGCCGTTATTTCTAAAAGCAAAAGGATTGTCTCCGCTAAAAATGGTTCGGGCGATGTATCCGGCTTTGAATGTCGCGTTTTGGTCCAAATCTTCAGGAGCTACTTTGCCGGTTACCTTGCAATGCGCAACCGAGCGTTTGCATATTTCGCGAAAAACAGCGAGCTTTTCTTTGCCTTTATGCACGGCAATCAATATGAATGGGTGCGCCGGATTCATTACCATCACAGTTCTGTTTGTTGCGATGAGCAATGGAGTGGTTTTTTCCCCAATTGAATTGGGGATGTGGATTTTTGTGGCGACCTTAGCCGCTATCGGCAATGCAGGCGTTCCTATGGGATGCTACTTTTTATCGTTGGCATTGCTTACCACGATGAACGTTCCGCTCAATCTAATGTTTGTGATCTTACCTTTTTATTCGTTCATTGACATGATCGAAACGTCCATTAATGTGTGGTCGGACTCCTGTGTAACCGCTGCTGTCGACAGGGATTTATCGCAATCTTATGAGAGCGCTTTGGTGCAGCCATAAGATATCCGTGATTGCGCCTATGCCATTGCTTGCTCTGCCGTCTCTTAGCCTTCTTTTAGAAAGTTTTTTTCGATCGCTTGGCGAGTGAGAGGAAACAATTTGCCTTCATCTGCATCAAGAATGCGTTGAATGAGTTGCTTTCCTTCTTCGGTTTGATTCAAAAGAGAAGAAATCCGGTCGGCATCGTACACGCTATTGCGCTTCAAAAGATAGGAGATGATGAGCTCCTGCACTGGAGGAGGAAGGTGTTGGGCTTCAATGCAGGCGAGAATCCAATCGCTTTGAATGGAGAGGTTCTTCGATTGGGTGTAGTGAAGCGTTTGTTCCAGAAGCTCGAGATGTTCTTTATTGACTTGGCCTCTTAAGAGATGGAGAAAAATGCTTTGCATGATCACATCCCAATTTTTGATTGTTTCGGCATTGCATTCCATCCGAAGGACGCTTTCAGTTTCAGCCAGGATCAGATCCACCAACTTGGAATGGAAGGTCGGTGCGTTGGAAGGAATATCTGTACCGTGAAGCCATTCAATGATTTGATGTTCTGCAAGGAATTGTTCGAAGTCGTGCATTCCTTGTTCCTGTTCTAGAAAGAGCTGTAGGAATGCCAGAAACCTTTCTTCCGACATATTATTTTGGAAAAAGACAGACATGTAGTCTTTCAGGAATGCGGAAAAGACCTCTTTGCCCAAGGCCTCTTGCAGCATAAAGAAAAAGAGGGCGCCCTTTACATAGGGAATGGTGGTGAGCGCATATTGATCGCCGTCCACGCAAAGTTTTAACAGTTCGGGTTTGTCTTGAAGCTGCTTCATGGCGCTCATCACTTCTTTGAGCTGTGAAATGAAGAGCATGGAGGCAAAATCTGTACCCCAAATTTTTTCCGTAATTTGGTATTCGAGAAAAGTGGTTGCGCCCTCATTCCAAAAGAACTGCTGCCAGTTGCAGTTGGTGATATCATTTCCGGTCCAGGAATGGGCGAGTTCGTGCGCCACAACATGAGGCCAGTCGTTGCAGATTTTTCCAAATGTGCTGGCACAGGGATGTTCCATCGCTCCATAGGGAAATTGCCAGCCGAGCTGAATGGGTGTGTAGGCGCCCCAGTGATAAGGCCCGCAGATTTCTTCTGCGGCTTTTAAATATTCTGGAAGCTTTTCAAAAGCCGTTTTGGCCTCTTCCAAGGCTTCCGGTTCTGCGTAGACCCCTGTTCGTTCATCAAAGCGATGGAAATTGAGATGTCCTGCATTTAAGCTGAGAAGATAAAGTGGGATCGGCCGGCTCATTTTCATGTTTCGATATTCGCCATTGAGGCTATTCGTTGTGGGATTGTTGCTCACGCTGCTTAAGGCAATTAAGTCGGGATTATTCGTGTTCACATGGACCTCGTAAGTGAGGCGCACTTGAGGGCTATGTTGGCCGGGGATTGCGCTGGCTCCTTCCGTTGGTTGGAAAAGAGTATACATCAGAGGATGCTCTTTTCCTTCCGTGTGTTCGGGATCGATCCAAAAAATTCCGGTCGCTTGCGGCGAGGTGCGGTAACGGATAGCGATGGTGCCGTCTGTTTGATCCGCCGGAATTGCAATATTGAGAGCATCCGGTTTAGATGGAATTTCACTTGAGACAATGGTGTAAGGAGCGCTTTGTCCATCCACCAGGATTTCTTCAATCAAAAGATTGGAGGCATCTAACACAATCGTTGTGTTTCCGGGTTCCAGATTGCGGTAAGAGTATGTCGCGATAGCAAAAAACTCTTTGTTGGAAAAATCAACAGAAACATCCCAGATCAAATGGGTTGTGACCGCTTGCTTGGGATTTGCATTGGAAAGAGGATCTGGAGGGAGCGTCGGAAGGTGAGCTCGAAATTCGTCCATCCACGGTTTGGAGGAGGGAAGCTGATAATGGTGTTCTACGGGAGGGAGATCGAGCATACTGCACTGCCTTGTAAAAATTTTAGACGGATCATATTGAGGGAAGCCAAATTTTACAACACCTTCTGAGCTGCCAATCCTGCTTTAAATGTCCTGCTGTATTCTTCGAGAATCAGGGCGATGTCCGGCTGACTTGTTTTTAATTGATCGTAGTTCTGGTCTATGAAATTCCCTATATCATTGTAGAATGGAATTAAGGGTAAGAGCTCTAGCACCATATCTGAGTCTCCTTTCCAAGCAGAGCTATGGAGCAAAGTTTTTCGACTTTCTGAAGACATGCGCAGCAAAACTGCTTTCGACAATCCATAATCCACTCCATCGTGATAGCTGTTGTCATAGCTGGCGATAAAAACCATGGTTAACAACCAATCTCCATAAGAATCAAAATCAAGTGTATTGAGAAAGATGTTACATAGTGCGAAATCTTTTTTTTCTAATGCGTTCTTGAAGCACGTATGAATGGTAAAGTCATCTAAAACCTCTTTCCCGGCGCCTAGCAGTATTTCAACCATTCGATGATGATTTCTGTTGATCGCCGATTGTAATAAATCAAATCCGCTAATGGGATTGTCCCCAGCAATAAAATATCGATCAGAAATCCCAAATTTCAATAAGATTTTTAGTAATTGTTCGTTATTTTGTTTTATGGCGGATTTACATGCCCTTCTAAGTAACTCTCTTTCAACCCTGGTACCTGGTTGAAGCCATTCTTCTAATGCGTTTAAATCGCCGGTATTTACCAAAGTTTGAAAAATCGAGGTGTCTGCCCATCTTTGACTATCATTATAGCCATTGTAATCACGATAATTGTGCGTGTTGAGTACCGGCGCTTTGCAACTAGGGCATGCGCTAGAGTTTGCAAAATGGTTTGTAATGCAGAGTTTATGAAACAGGTCTTGGATTTTTTCCTCGACACTCCACCACTCAACAGGGTGTATCTGTCTAGAGTTAAGCCAAGTATGGCCATGAGCAATGGATTTTGCATGGATCGCTTGATGACAAATCCCGCATTCGGCCTTTTCAGAAAGCAGAGTGGGCGAAAACGTTACACCTCCCATCGTATACTCCTTTTTATTTTTTGAGAGTGGCGAGCATAGAATCGGAGTAGAATTCAATGCAAACAAATATTTCTTACTATCTGCTGGGTGTATTGAGAAGGTTGACGAGAATTCACGGTCTGATATCCTCGATCCCTTTTTTAAAGAATGGATTGGTTTATGCGCGGTATTGTTCTGTCTTCTGTCTTGTCGCTCATTGCAATTTTTGCGAATGCGCAGTCTTTGGATATGCGGATGGCTGCGGAAGAACAGAGGGCGCCTGCCTCATATCTAAAAGATCTTGAAGAACTTGGCTACTGCGTAATTCCTGAGGTGTTGCCGCGTTCTGAAGCAGAAGCGTTATATGAGCGCGTTTGGCATGAGTTTATTGAGAGGGCATGGCCCAATTGCAAATTGAACGACAGAAGCAATTGGAGCGAGACGTTTCCAATCCATAATAAGATGGGGATCTTTGCGGGACCTGCCGGTCAGATTCAGGTGATGTGGGATTTAAGACAGGATCCTCGGATTGTCGATGTTTTTGCTCAAGTTTGGAACACCCGCGATTTGATTGTAAGCATGGATGGATTATCCTTCATGTGTCCGCCGGAGATCAGAGAGGGATATATTGGTCGATGGCCTCATGTCGATCAAGGGATTTTAAGACGGCTTGACAATGTTGCGCACAGCAACCATCCGCCTATTGACTTTATCAGCGAATCTTCCCTGAAGACACAGCCGTATACCATTCAAGGACAGTTTTTGTTCGAAGATTCTTTCGAGGGAGATGGAGGATTTTATTGTATTCCAAAGTCTCATCTCAGGTTCGCAGAATTCGCTCCTCAACTGGAATTGATCGATGAAACGGCTCGTCCTGGGGAAAGAACGCTTGGCAGAAACAAGTTCGTGGAGGCGTTTTTTAAGGGAAGCGCAGATGAATCGGGAGCCCCTTATTGCATAAAGCACATACAAGCTCCGCGCGGCTCGCTGATTTTATGGGATTCTCGGACCTTGCATTGGAATCAACATGCAAACGCAGATAGGCCTCATAGAGATCATCCAAAAGTCAGAATGGTTGGCTATCTATGTTATGTGCCCAAGACGAGACTTACGGATGAAGCTCGCGTGCAGAGAGGAAAGGCGTTTGAAGCAGGGGTGGCGACCGGTCATAATCCCGCTCGTGTGGAGCTGAAATATAGCAAAGATCATGTGCATCCGGGATTTGAGACATATCTTGAGGATCCAAGT
>DALYFE010000125.1:0-5206 GCA_031972195.1 Chlamydiales bacterium
AAAGTGAAAAATATATTTTAAACGACTATAGGCTAAAATAATCCAAAAACTCGACGAACCCTCACTTTCTAGACACCCTCTGAGCGGGCAGATCGGTTTGAGAACCGCTTCTTAGCCAGTCTCTAAATTAGGGTGTTTCAATTTATTTGTTTTTTACGTATAAATTAAAATTGGTCGTAATGAATCAGCTTGTTTACCAATATTTTTATGAAGGCGAAAACTTTGAAGAGGCATTGATTTTAAGCGAACAACCGGAAAAAACTTGGGACGATCTGATTGTTCTGACGCCCGAATTGCCAAGAGGTTGGTATGAGCTGAGTCGATTGCCTGTTGAGGATCGGATTGAGTTTTCTAGGGATTTTTGGTTGAAGGCCCTTCCATACCGTCCCTCGATTCATAAGGCCATTGTTGAGTTTTTCGCAGGACTGGATGATGTGGGGCTTATCTTGTCGCTAAACGGAAAATGGACTCCCCAACTGGTCTATAGTTTTCGGGACAACAGCTGTTTTTTCCGGGGATTTGTTCCGGCTTTAGACAAAGATTTGACGGCATTGGGAAGAGAAATGCACTTTCCGTTTCCAAAAGATTGGAATGCATTCATGAAAATTCATAATGGATTCGGGAAATTATTAGAACCCGGAATTTTGCCGATTGAAAACATTGAGAGTGCGAAAAATAGCGTTGACGAGATGATTATCAATGCCGATACGCCGATTCAATTGGGAAGTTCCTTAGTGAATCCGAATGCGTTGATGCCGTTTTATGAGACATTTGGATTAAACTCATTTCAATGTTTTTTTTTAGATTGGTATCCTGAAGGTGAAATGGGTAATGTATATTTTTCGGGAATCGATTATACAATATCTGATATAACACGCCAGAAAGAATGGAGCGAGTGCGGCGCGTTTGTAAATTTCTCCGAATGGCTGGTTTCTTTTTTAGAAGGAATGGATGTCGATTTATAGGGACCTATGTATTTAGTGCAGCATTTTTTCGAACAGTATGGAAAGTGCCTAGGCCTTGATTTGCTTGCAGGCAAAGGGGGGCTTTCCCGTAGGATTCAAAAAGCAGAAGTCCATTCTCCGGGCTTGAGTTTAACCGGGTATTTAAAAGGATTTCGTTCTACCCGGATTCTTGTGATGAGCAAAGAGGAAATGGATTATGTGAAAGAATCCGGACCTGAGATTTGCTTTAAACGGTTCCAGGAGATCTTGCATCCTTCAACTCCGGCGGTCATTATCGCAAGGGGCGCTCGTCCTCCAAAAGAAATGCTGCTCTTATGCGATCAAATGGGGATTCCTTTGTTTCGCGCGAATTATTCAGCGACTTATTTGTTGAGCCGTATTACTTTTCTTTTATTAGAGGAATTTTGTCCGACTGTCACTTTACATGGAACTTTGGTCGAAGTATTTGGCGTAGGAGTATTGATCCAGGGACAATCTTCCGTAGGAAAAAGCGAAGCGGCCCTCGGCTTGATTGAGCGCGGACACCGGTTGATTTCCGATGATGTTGTCCGAGTTAAAAAAAAAGAGGGCGGATATTTGGTTGGCTCCGGGCCGGATTTGACCCGCCACCTTATGGAAATTCGCGGCATTGGCATTATTAATGTAGCCCATCTTTATGGAGCTGTTTGCGTGCGGCCGGATAAGGGAATTGATGTTGTTGTGAAATTGGAAGAGTGGGATGATCTGCATTTTTACGATCGAGTAGGAATGGATGAAAAATTCATTGATATTCTCGGCACCAATGTGCCATTCCATTTATTGCCCGTAAAGCCGGGCAGGGATGTCGTTTTGCTGTTGGAGACAATCTCCCTTAATCATCGCTTAAAGGATATGGGATACAATTCCGCTAAGGAATTTAATGCAAAACTGCTTGAAACTCTGTCTAGAAAGCAGAAAAAAAGGATACCCCGTGAAGCTCGTTTGTAAGGTAAAAGTTAAAAATGCTCTTGGCCTGCACACTCGTCCTGCTGCAACGATTGTGAAGCTGCTTCAATCCCACAAATCGTCGGTTTCTTTTACCTATAGAGATGAGACCATTAATGCTCGAAGTATCATGAGCATTTTGATGCTGGCTGCAAAAAAAAATGCTCAGATCACTGTGACGATCGACGGAGAGGATGCTGAAGTGACCATGCGGCGCTTGGTTGCTGCATTTGATCAGGAGTTTGGGGAGAGGTGAAGGCAATGGCCCAGATGGCCGATACGACGGAACTTGTTTTGCGCGGGATGCCTATTAGTAAAGGAGTAGGCATTGGTTTCCCTATTTTCTTTTCTTTGTTTGAAGAAGAGATGCCGGAGATTTCTATTTCCAAAAAAGAGATCGAAGAGGAAATCGACCGATATCGCAAAGCTTTGGATTTGAGCCGTCAGGATCTGGAAAGATTGCAAAAAATGTCCTTAAGAGATTGCCCTCCGGAGATTGTGGCGATCCTGGGTACCCACCTTGAAATTATCAAAGACCCCCTGATTACAACGGTGATCGAAGAGAGAATTCGGGACAGCCAGCAAAAGACGGAAGCCGTGTTTTATCGGCTGATCGATGAATATCAGCAGCGGTTTAATATTCTTCAGGACAGTTATTTTCAGGAAAGGGTTCGGGACGTTGTAGATGTTTCCAGACGGATTCTTAGCCATCTGAGACCGTTAGCTCGTTTGAAGATGGCTGAAATGGCCCATAATTCAGTGATTTTAGCGCATGAACTGGTGCCGTCTGAAACGATTGAGGCAAGTTCTTCTTTTGTCAGCGCCTTTGTCACGGCATCCGGCGGCTTGACTTCCCATGCAGCAATCATTGCCCGCGCTAAAGGAATTCCCTATGTGGCCAATATTGATATTCAGTTATTGAAACATACGGAATTTCAATCGATCATTGTCGATGGATCCCAGGGCTTGGTCATTATTAATCCCAATCGAGCGACCCTTAAGCGCTACCAGGAGATCAAAAGAGGATATCTAGAAAAATACAAGATGCTGAAAAATGCAACGCATCTTAAGGGTGAGACAATTGACGGGTATGAGATCCGCATTTTCGCCAATCTTGAAAATCCGAAAGAAATCGATGTCCTTCTAAAAAATGGAGCTTCAGGAGTTGGTTTATTCCGTTCTGAATATCTATTTTTGTCGCATGGGCAATTTCCCTCGGAGGAAGAACAGTTTCAGATTTATAAGCGGATGGCCCGCGCTTTGAGAGGCAGTCCTTTAGTGATCCGCGTATTTGATATAGGCGGGGACAAAAAGGCAGAAATGAGTGCGACGGACCGCGATGCGAAATACTTTTTCGGGATCGGCAAGGAGCTGAATCCGGCTCTTGGATGCCGCGCAATTCGCTTTCTTCTTCGGTATCCGGAGCTTTTAGAAACACAGTTGCGGGCGATCCTGCGGGCCAGTCGATACGGAGAGATCCATATTTTAATTCCGATGGTCTCGGATCTTTCGGAGATTCGAAATGTTCGCCAGATGATTGAAAAGCTTCGAAAAGATTTATTGCAGGAAGGATGCAAGGTCGCCAAAGACATTCCTTTGGGGTGTATGATTGAAGTTCCTTCTTCCGCAATTATGTGCGATGCGATCGCTAAGGAAACGGACTTTCTATCCATTGGAACGAATGATTTAGTGCAATACATCTTGGCTGCAGACCGAAGCAATCCCCATACTTCCGATCTTTATTTTTCGACACATCCCAGTATCCTGCGTTTAATTCGCATGGTCGTATCTTCAGCGAACCAAGCGAGAAAACCGGTAATCCTTTGCGGCGAGTGCGCAGCAGATCCTGCAATGATTCCAATCCTTATTGGATTGGGGATTCGAGAGTTTTCTGTGGCCGCCAGACACATTCCGCTAGTCAAGCATACCATTCGAAAATGGAGAATTCTCGAGGCATGCAGGCTGGCTGAAAATGCTTTGGAATATCCTTCCGCGCAAGAGCTTAAGAATTATCTGGCTGCTGAAGCTATTCGTTAAGAGACATAGCGCTTTAACATTCCATGGATAGAACTTTAAAGCACTAAAGTCTCTCTAGCCGCTCTCTTGCAATAGATCTGATTTAAAAGGGGAAAGAGCCGGGCGGCATGTCTTGTGCGCTTTGCAGCTTTGAACAAGCATCTTCAAAGGCGGCGATGATGAGGTCTTGCAATCCTTCAACATCGGTTGCGCATTCAGGTTTAATGACGATTTTTTTTAATTCTTTTTCTCCATTCAATGTGACGACAACGAGTCCATTTCCGGAGGTCCCCTCGACGATTGTATTGCGCAAGGTGTCTTTCATCTGGCTGAACTGTTCTTGCATCATTCGAGCTTGTTTCTTCATTTTAGAAAAACCGCTTCCCATTTTTATCTCCTATTTTAAAGTTCCTTCCAGTTCTACTGCAGCAAAACGCATCAACGTATCTTGTCTGGTTTTTGCAGCTTTATCAATTCCCGCTGTACTATTTGCCGTTGAAAAATCAGTTTTTTGCGGGATTGGTTTTGCATCAGGCTCTTCATTTTTCTGCAGGGCGGCTTTTTTAGGTGCAGGGGGGATTTTCGAATCTTCCTGTTTGGTTGCAGCGGGAAGAGACGCCTGCTCGAGATTTGGAGCGATTTTTGGTAGGGCCGGCTTAATTTCAGGTTTTTCATCTTGCGCCTGAACAGGATCCTTGAGTGCGGCCGCAGGGATTGGTTCAGCAGTATATGGAGCGATTTTTGGTAAGGCCGGCTTGATCTCAGGTTTTTCATCTTGCGCTTGAACAGGACCCTTGAGTGCAGCCGCAGGGATTGGTTCAGCAGTCTGAGGCGCTTCTTTGTTCGCTTCTATACTCTTCGGGTGGCCCGCGTCTGCCAGCAAAGCGCCTCGTTGTTCCAGTTCGCTTAAACGGCGGATGAGAACTTCGACGGGAATCCGATTTTTGCTTTGAATGTAGTGCAACAGGGCAGCTTCCAAAGCCACTCGCTGGCATGCGCTTTTCTGAAGCTGAGATTCGATACGAAGGAGATAATCGAGGAGATAAAGGCATTGGGAAGGCGCATAGGCTTGAGACGATTGGATGTAGCGCGCGCTCAAGTCAGGCGGCAGGCGCAGGGCGCTTTCTCCTGAAATACGGGCGATGGTGATCAGACGGATATGTTCAATGAGCTGTTCAAAAAAATGTCCCAGATCCTTGCCTGCAGTAAATAGAGAGTCCACCAATTCGAAAGCAAATGCGGCATTTGCTTTGGAGAAGGCT
>DALYFE010000126.1:0-3746 GCA_031972195.1 Chlamydiales bacterium
ATTGCAGCAGGAGCTGCTCTCAATGCCCAAGATCATTCAGGTTGGACTGCAGTACATTGGACAACAATGGGAGCTAAGAAAAGCAACCGCTTAGAAATCCTCCACAGTTTGATTGAAGCAGGAGCTAATCTCAACCTTAAGAATAACCACGGACGGACTCCTTTGTATGATGCTATAGAGCAAGATGATTTAGAAACCGTTCAAGTTTTGGTTGCGGCAGGCGCTGATCTCAATACTCGCGATAACGATGATCGAACTCCATTAGATTGTGCAAAGGTATCTGGCACTCGAAAAACAGTTCAACTGCTCATTAATGCCAGCCAGTGCCCTAAAGAGCTTCATAAGCGTTGAAGACTGTCCGTTCAACTTTCGATCTTCCTAGCGGGGAATCTCTTCTCTTTTAAGGGAGGGTTCTTCAAAAACCCTTGCAGGGAACCCCTGGCGTCTATAAAAATAGATGTTTTAGATGAAGGAATTTTATGGATGAAGATCTCAAAAAACAGCTGAGTAAAATCGCAGGAACGATCCGCGGACTATCAATGGATGCAGTGCAAAAGGCCAATTCGGGACACCCCGGCATGCCTATGGGATGCGCGGAACTGGGGGCTTTTTTGTATGGGGTCCACTTGCGCCACAATCCAAAGCATTCAAAATGGCTCAACCGCGATCGATTGGTTTTGTCTGCAGGCCATGGTTCGATGTGGCTGTATTCATGCCTGCACCTAGCGGGATTTCATCTTTCTTTGGATGAGATCAAGCGATTTCGGCAGCTGCATTCAAAGACGCCGGGACATCCTGAATATGGGGTGACCGATGGCGTCGAGGCGACGACCGGGCCATTGGGGCAAGGAGTTGGCAATGCGGTTGGCATGGCGCTTGGGATGAAACTGTTGGCTGCGAAATTCAACCAGGATCATTATCCTCTCTTTACCAGTAAGGTATACTGCGTTGCAGGGGATGGCTGCATTATGGAAGGAATTTCTTCTGAGGCGTCTTCGTTCGCAGGACATCTGAAATTGAATAATTTAGTGTTGATCTATGATTCCAACCACATTTGTCTTGATGGGCCTTTAACTGAATGCTGTTCCGAGGATACCAAGGGCCGCTATAAGGCGTATGGCTGGGATGTCTACGATGTCGACGGGTATGATTTCGATGCGATGGCCACTGTGTTCAATGAAGTTCGCAGAAAGCAGGAAAAGCCTGTTCTCATTGTATTAAATACGATTATTGGCAAAGGATCTCCTCATAAGGCGGGAACTTCAAAGGTCCACGGCTCTCCTTTAGGACCTGACGAGGTGGCGGCATCGAAAGAAGCTCTAGGCCTTCCTAAAGAAGAGTTCTATGTGCCTCAGGCAGTATCTTCTTTCTTTGAACAGAAACTTCCCAGGGAAGCTGCCATGGAGGCTGAATGGAATGATCTGTTCAGACGTTGGGCTGCAGCGCATCCGGAGTTGGCGGCGGAGTTTCAGAAGATGCAAAATCGCTACCTGCCGGATGATTTGGAAGAGACGTTGAACAAAATAGAAATCAAATCGCCGATTGCCGGCAGAGCAGCTTCTCAAATTTTACTTAACGCAATGGGGAAAATCCTGCCTCAGCTCATCGGCGGATCTGCAGACCTTTCCTGCTCGGATTTGACGCTGA
Organism: Chlamydiales bacterium; assembly: GCA_031972195.1. Classification (GTDB taxonomy): domain Bacteria; phylum Chlamydiota; class Chlamydiia; order Chlamydiales; family SM23-39; genus DALYFE01. The sequence goes on from DALYFE010000126.1 coordinate 1,648, forward strand.
TGAAAGATTTACCCATCGTGACTTCCGGGAATTTTCAAGGAAGGAATATCAAATATGGAGTTAGAGAATTTGCAATGGGTACGATTGCAAACGGCCTTTCTTTAGTGGGGATGTTCCAGCCTTATTGCGGCACGTTTTTCACTTTTTCCGATTACATGCGCAACTCGATCCGATTGGCCGCTTTGTCTCCCTATCATGTGATTTATCAATTTACGCATGATTCGATTTTTCTAGGGGAGGATGGACCGACGCACCAACCGATCGAGCATCTGGCGGCACTGCGCGCCATCCCGCATCTGCATGTGATCCGGCCGGCAGATTCTCATGAAGTGCGCTCGGCCTGGATCGCGGCGCTTCGATACAATGGTCCTACTGCAATTGTGTTATCGCGCCAAAATTTGCCTGATTTACCTGCAGCCAACCGCTCTTTTGAAGAAGGGGTGGGCAGAGGCGCCTATGTGATTAGACAAGAAAAGCACAAGCCTGATTTCACCCTCTTTTCCACTGGTTCGGAAGTGTCTTTAGCCCTCGATGTCGCGGCGAGATTGGAAAAAATGGACAAGCATGTGCGGGTGGTTTCAATGCCTTGCTGGGCGCTTTTTGAAAAGCAGCCTGAAGACTATAAACATTCCGTTGCCGGAGGAGATTTGGGGGTCCGTGTCGCCATTGAAGCGGCATCTGAGTTTGGATGGCATAAGTACATTGGTCTGGACGGCGTGGCGATTTGCATAGAAGGATTCGGGCACTCTGCTCCGGCGGCGGATCTGGCGCAGGACTTTGGTTTTACTGTCGATGCGATTGTTGAGAGGCTTTTGTGCAAAGGGTAGAAGATCTTTTGCTGGATGCCTTGAAAGGCGAGAATCAAGGGCGGCCTCCTGTCTGGCTGATGCGCCAGGCAGGCAGATATTTGCCTAGTTATCGGGCATTGAGAGAGCGTTATTCTTTAAAGGAATTGTTCTTTACTCCGGAGCTTGCCGTGGAAGTTACGGTAATGCCTGTCGATTTGCTTGGAGTCGATGCTGCGATTTTATTTTCTGATATTACAGTCGTGGCGCTTGCATTGGGACTGCGGCTTGATTTTGCAGAAGGGCCTAAAGTAGATCCTCCAATTACTCCCCAGGTAGTCCCTTTTCTTCCCTGTGATTTGAGCAGGCTCGATCCGATTATTGAGACGGTGGGGCTTTTAAAAAAACGGCTGACGGTTCCGTTGATTGGCTTTTGCGGAGCTCCTTTTACGGTCGCAAGCTACTTGGTGGAAGGGGGGCTTGATGCATTGAAGAAGTGGGCATACCAATGTCCTGATGTTTTGGATCGCTTGTTGGAGAAAATCACAGAGATCTCCATAGGATATCTGCAACGCCAAATCAATGCCGGAGCTAATGCGGTTCAGTTATTTGATTCTTGGGCAAACGTCTTGTCAAGAGAGCATTTTAAGAGGTTTTGCCTTCCTTATTACCGGAAAATTTTTGACTCGATTTCGGTGCCTCCGATTCTTTTTTTAAGAGGAGCTGCTCTCTATCTGGAGGATTTAAAAGATCTCCCGTGCGCGCTGAGCATGGATTGGCAGGTTCCATTAAGTGCGGTTCGAAGGCAAACAACGCAAGTTTTACAGGGTAATATCGATCCGGATCTTTTATATGCGCCTCTTCCTGTAATTCGAGAAAAGGTGTTGGAATTATTGGCTAGCATGCGGGGCGACCCGGGCTTTATTGCCGGTTTAGGGCATGGGGTAAAACGGGACATGTCTGTCGATGCCGTGAAAGAACTTGTTCAAACCATCCAATACGGTGCATTGTGATCGAGATTACTCCTGAGATGCTTGCAGGATTTGATCGGCCGGTTCCCCGTTATACAAGTTATCCAACCGCTCCTCAGTTTTATTCAATCGATGAAAATCTGTTACTCTCGAAGTTTTCTACATTTGACCAAAGCGATAAGCCTCTTTCTTTATATCTGCACATTCCATTTTGTAAGACGATGTGTCTTTTTTGCGGCTGTTCGGTGGTGTTGAATCGCGATCCTGAGCGCCAGGCGCGTTATTTTGAAGCATTGCTTCAAGAGATTGCGTTGACGGCAAGCAAGTTTTCCAAAAAACGATT
>DALYFE010000126.1:3917-5184 GCA_031972195.1 Chlamydiales bacterium
GCAGCTGCATTTAGGGGGAGGAACTCCCACTTCTTTAACCGAGGCTCAGTTTGAGCAGTTAATGCATCGTCTTTATGCATTGTTTGAGATCGCGCCTCATGCTGAAATTTCCATTGAGGTCGATCCGCGTACTGTTCATGCAGATCAAGGACAAAAGCTTGCTTTGCTCAAGAAATTGGGATTCAATCGGGTTAGTTTCGGCGTACAGGACCTCGACCCGTCCGTGCAAGAGGCCGTGAAACGCCGGCAAAGCGAAGAGATGACCGTTGCCACGTATCATAGGGCGCGCGAGCTTGGATTTGACGGGGTCAATATTGATTTAATCTATGGGCTTCCCCTGCAAACTGCCGCAAGTTTTGCCAAAACGGCCGATCGAATTGCCGCTTTAAAACCGGACCGGATTGCCTTTTATTCCTATGCCAAAGTGCCATGGTTGAAAGCGCACCAAAAAGCGATTCCCGATACTTCGCTGCCTGCGACCGAAGAAAAATTTCAAATCTATGTTGAGTCCAGGGAACGATTTATTCAAAGTGGATATGTCCAGATTGGAATGGACCATTTTTCTTTGGAGAGCGATTCGATTGCAAAGAGCTATCGAAGCAAAACACTGACTCGCAATTTTCAAGGGTATTCTGTTCAGCTCGCTGACGATATGCTCGGATTTGGGATTACCTCCATTGGTTATTTTGAGAATTGTTTTTTTCAAAATGTCAAAGGCATTGATGACTATGTAGGACAGCTGCAGCAAAATAAGCATCCTATTTTCCGCGGATTTATTTTAAGCGAGGAAGATTTGCTGAGACGGTGGGTCATCCAGTCTTTGATGTGCCATTTTGAGCTCGATAAACGAGAGTTCTCCATGCGCTTCGGAGTGGAGTTTGATGGCCACTTTGCCTTCCTTAAAAATAGACTCGATCGGTTGAAGAGCGATGGCCTGCTCGAGGAGACAGCAGATCGATTGCTTCCCACTCCGCTTGGACAATTATTTATCCGTTTAGTGGCCTCTGAATTCGATGCCTATCTCAATATAGGGAAATTTTCGAGGGCTATATGAGGATTGTTATTTTGGGCGGGGGCATCTCGGGGATGAGCGCCGCGTGGTTTCTTCGCAAAAAATACAAAGATGCTCAAATTACGATTCTTGAGAAGCAAGATCGATTAGGAGGATGGATCCACACAGGTCACGAGCAGGGATTTTTGTTTGAAAAAGGACCTCGGACATTTCAGGCGAGCCGCTGTGAAAATCTTTTAAACTTGATCCGAGATG
>DALYFE010000127.1:0-5181 GCA_031972195.1 Chlamydiales bacterium
AACATTGGCCCCGGCGTTTAATAAAACATCGACCATTTTGGAATATGCTTCGGTGACGGCTATGGACAACGCAGCTTTTCCATGGGTCGAATTGACATTCGCTCCATGTGCAATCAACATGCAAAGCATCTCATGATGCTTGGATTTTACTGCCTGCAGTAAGGCGATGCCGTCGGCTAGATTGGGATTGACATTTGCAGCAAGAAAGGCTCTTAGAGAACTTAAGTGTCCGGAACTAATGACTGCTTGCAAGCTATACGAAATACTGTCGGGACCGAGATCTTTTAATAAAAGCATCAACGAGCCGATGTCTTCATCTTTGGCGGCTTTGAGAATCAGTCGATGATGATGGGTAGGGGTATTTGTCTCGTTATTTTCTTTTTCTTCTATTAAAAACACCTCAAGGATCTCTCTTTGACCTGCATCCATGGCTGCTTCGATCAGCTTCTCATAAGGAGGATATAATTCCGTTCGGAGCATAGTTCTGATGACATCTATTTTTCCCCCTCTGACAGCACGGAACAAATCGGCAGAAGACCCTTCCTCCTCTAGTTCAAAATCCAGATTGGGGTATTTATTTAAGTCTCGAAACGGACTTACGGAATTCATGGAATTTTCCTTAGAGACTTTGGATTTTTGTTTTGATTAAATGATTGACGATTTGAGGAGAAGCCTTGCCGCGAGTTTCTTTCATGACTTGGCCTACGAGAAATGCAAATGCTTTGTCTCTGCCTGCTTTGAAATCGATGATGGACTGGGGATTGGCGAGCAACACGGCATCGACGATGGCTTCGATGGCAGCGGTGTCGTCCATCGGTTGATAATCGGGATTTTGATTGACGATTGCCTCGGGATCTAATCCCGGAGAGGCGACCATATCATCAGCGACGTCCTTGGCGATCCTGCCCGTGATCTTTTGCGAGTCGATCATTTGGATCAATTTTGCCAGATGTTTGGGAGGAATTCCGATCTCGGCCAAATTTTTTCCGCTGTCTTTGAGCCGTCCGGAAAATTCGACAGTCATCCAATTGCAGAGACTGCGCGGATTCATGCAAAGGGCATTGGCTTCTTCAAAATAATCGGACAGAGCCTTTTCATTGATGATGACGGAGGCCGAATATTCTGTAAGCCCAAAATCGGAGACGTAGCGTTTAAAACGGTCATGAGGCAGTTCGGGAAGCGCGCTTCGCAGGTTGTCGACATAGGCTTCCGTAAGGATGAGCGGAGTGAGATCCGGTTCCGGAAAATAGCGGTAGTCATCAGCGCTCTCTTTCGTTCTCATGAGTACTGTTTGCTTGGCTTCAGAGTCCCAGCGATAGGTTCCGGGCGGGATGAGTTCGAGATGGGGGCGATGAGGGTTGGTAATATATAGGGAGATTTGGCGGGTGATTTCCGATTCGATCGCCATCTCTAAAAAAGAAAAAGAATTCATGTTTTTGATTTCAACGCGAGGGCGCAGTTCGGAAGTGCCTCTAGGCCGGACTGAGATGTTGACATCGATTCTCAGACTTCCTTCTTCCATGTTTCCATCGCATGCATTGATGTAGAGCAAAATAGCGCGGATTGCTGCGGCATAGGCAGATGCCTCTTTAGACGAATGGATGCAAGGTTCGGATACAATTTCAATGAGGGGAGCGCCTGCCCGGTTGTAGTCGACTCCTGCGAAATTAGAGAAATGCTTTAGCATTCCGGCGTCATCTTCCAAGTGAGCGCGGTTAATCGAGAAGGTCTTCGAGACTCCTTCTACGTTTGCAATAATCGAGCCGCCTTTGATCAAAGGATTTTCATATTGCGTGATTTGGAAGTTTCGGGGACTGTCCGGATAGAAATAGGATTTTCGGTCAAAAGTGCTGACTAAGGAAATATTTCCGCGAATTGCAAGTCCGAATTGAACCGCTTTGCGAACCGCTTCTTTGTTGAGAGTTGGCAATGCTCCGGGCTGTCCTGTACATACATAAGAAATATTCGTGTTGGGCTCGTCTCCAAAGCGATTCGGCGCAGGGCTGAACATTTTGGAGGCTGTATTGAGCTGTGCATGGATCTCTAAGCCGATGACCGGCTCCCAGAGATCATAAGGAAGGTCTTTCATAGATTGGATTCTCCATCGAGAAAGGAGGGCGGGACGCGCGCAAAGCGGGTGGCTTGTTCATATGCGTAGGCGTACTGGATGACCGATACGTCGCACATTTGGGGGCCGATGATCTGAATGCCGAGAGGGAGATTGCGGTGATCGAATCCTGATGGAACGCTGATTGCAGGCAGGCCTGCGAGATTAGCGGGAATAGTGAAAATATCTTGAAGGTACATTTCCAATGGATCGTGAAGGGCCCCCAGTTCAAAGGCTCCTGATGGAGCGGTAGGAAGGACGACGGCATCGCAAACTTCATACGCTTTTTCGAATGCATCGAGGATTAACGTCCTCACTTTTTGAGCTTTTCTGTAATAGGCATCTTGATATCCGGCAGAGAGCACATACGTTCCCAGCATGATCCTTTTTTTTACTTCGGCTCCGAAGCCTTCTTTTCTGGAGATGTCATAAATTTGCTCGAGGGTTCTTGCATCCGGAGAGCGGGTTCCATACCGGATTCCGTCAAAGCGTGCTAAATTCGTTGAGGCTTCCGCTGTGGCTAGAATATAGTAGATCGCGATGGAGTATTTCAGCAGATCGAGATCTATTTCTACAGTTTTAGCTCCCAAGGCTCGTAAAATGTCGACAGATTTGAGGAAGTTTTCTTTAATTTCGGGTTTGAGATTTTCCAGAAATCTCGTTGGAATGCCGATCTTGACGTCTTGTAAGTGTTTTTTCAGGATGTACGTTTCTGGAGGAAGGTCTAGACAGGTGGCGTCATAGGGGCAGCTTCTTCCGATCACTTCCATGGTGAGAGCCGTGTCGGCGACTGTTGTTGCAAATGGGCCGATTTGGTCTAGGGAAGATCCAAAAGCTACCAGGCCATAGCGAGACACGCGTCCATAGGTAGGTTTGAACCCAACGACTCCGCAAAAGGCTGCCGGCTGTCGGATAGAGCCTCCCGTATCGCTTCCGGTGCTGATTAAGGAAAGACGAGCTCCTACGGCTGCCGCAGATCCGCCTGAAGATCCGCCGGGAACACAGCGCGGATTCCACGGATTGTGGGATGGGAAAAATGCTGAATTTTCATTCGAAGAGCCCATTGCGAATTCATCGAGATTCGTTTTGCCGATCAAAAGGGCGTCCTCTTCTTCCATAAGACGCACGGCTGTAGCATCGAAAGGAGCCTTGTAGCCGCTAAGGAATTTCGATGCGCAGGTAGTTGTTTCTCCTGCAATGTGCATATTGTCCTTAATCGCAACAGGCACTGCCGCCAGTTTGCCCAAAGGCTTGTTGTGGGCCCGTTTCCGGTCGAGGGCTTCTGCTTTCAAAAGGACGCGGGGCCCTAGAGTTTTTAAGAATGCCTTAACGGAAGGATCGTGCCGTTCGATTCGTTTGAGGAAGTAGTCGGCAATGGCAGAGGCAGTGGTCTCTCCATTGATAAAGGCTTCGCGTAATTCTACGGCAGAGAGTTGGTGGAGCTGTTTTGTCATGATTTTAAAACAGGGGGTACGCGGATCATTCCGGCAATTTGGTCGGGGGCGTTTGCAAGAAACTGGTCCCGAGGCATTAAGCGTTCAGGCAGATCTTCTCTGAGTAAATTTTTTGCCATCGAGCGAAGGACAAAGCTGCAAGGCTTTACGCCATCGGTGTCTATCTCGCTCAGCTGCTCTACATAATCGAGCACGCGCTGAAGACTTGTCAGAATACCCGCTTCTTCTTCCGGATCAGTCTCGATCCTGCAAAGCTTTTTTAGGTGGTCAAGGGTCTTTTTATCGAATTGAGACATATGGTTCGGAGCGGATTCTAACATTTTTCAGATTTGACATGCAACGATTTGCATTTTTTAAGAGAGTCTCCTCGTGACATTAGAAAAAAAATTGATTAACATAAGGTTCATAGGATGGAGGGTATTTTATGAAGGCGTTGCGGTTAGTTGCTATGATCCTGATGATCGTTGGTTCTCTAAACTGGGGATTGGTCGGATTCTTTCAATTCAATTTGGTCGGAGCTCTTTTCGGAGGAGAGTATACGGCTGCGGCACGGGTGATTTTCGGGCTCGTTGGTTTAGCAGGTCTATATGGTATTGGCTGCTTATGCCGTTGCTGCGGATGCGGATGCAAATGCGGTCCAAAATGCAATTGCTGTAAAAAGAAGTAGTTCGCATTGAGCATCTTTAAGTAGGGCCAGTACGCGAGAGGTCTTATTGGTTCGTATTTTGATTTCCGGGGCGTCAGGATTTGTTGGAGCGCCCCTCTTGGCTCAATTACAGGCCAAGCATCACGAAGTGATTCCTTTGCATCGCTCCTTTTCGCTTGAAAAACTATCAGACATAGGTCCGTTTGATGTTGTCATCCATTTAGCCGGCGAGCCTTTGGGCTTTGGTAGATGGTCTGAGTCTAAACAGCATGCAATTTTGACCAGCCGGGCAGTGGGTACCAGGGAACTATGCGAGGCATTGGCCTCTCTTCCTCGTCCTCCTTCGCTTTTTCTTTCCGCATCTGCTGTAGGATACTATGGGAATAGGGGGAACGAGGTTCTTTCTGAAGATTCTTCGCATGGTCAAGGATTTTTAGCCAATGTTTGTTCAGAGTGGGAAAGGGGAAGTCTTATTTTGGCAAATAGGAAAGTCCGTACAGTCCAGGCCCGGTTTGGCATTGTTTTGGGAAGGGGTGGCGGCATCATGAAAAAATTGCTTCCGCTCTACCGGTTTGGATTAGGCGGCAAGCTGGGGTCCGGAGAGCAATGGGTGAGCTGGGTAGCTTTGTCGGATTTGATTTGCGCTTTGGAATACATTCTTGAACATTCTGATATTCAAGGGCCTGTTAATATCGTGTCTCCATGTCCTGTTCAGCAAAAAATATTTGCCAAGGCGCTTGCCCATGCTGTTCGCCGGTCTGCATTTTTTTCTGTTCCTGCATGGGTTTTGCGCTCTTCATTGGGTTTAATGGCAGAAGAGCTGCTGTTGTCTAGTCAGAGAGCTGTTCCTCAAAAGCTTCTTGCATCAGGATTTGCATTTCGTTTTCCCTCTTTGGAAGATGCATTGACGGAATGTATTTCCTTAGAGACAATCTCTGATTTAACGTTTCGTCGAGTTTTTGGATTATTTTGGC
>DALYFE010000128.1:0-890 GCA_031972195.1 Chlamydiales bacterium
CGCATACTTTCAATATCAATAACGGCGCCGATTCAATCGATATGCTGATCAGCGGTGCCATTACAGGCTCCGGCGCAATCACAAAGTCTACAGGAACCGGCGTTTTACAACTCAGCGGATCCAATGCAAACACCTCTTCTGGTCTGGTAACGATCAGTGCAGGACAAATTCAATTAAATAAGTCAGACGGTATTACTGCCATCGCAGGCAACTTGACGATCAATGCCGCAGCTACAGCTACTTTGCTTGCAGCAGAGCAAATCTCAAGCTCTTCAACAGTAACTATTTCAGGAGGAACTTTCGATATAAACGGGCACGCTGAAACGATCGGCAGCTTGATTTATACAAGCGGAACATTCTCCCAGGGAGGCGCGCTCCTAACTCTCGCTGGATCCTCCGGCGCTGCTTTAACAGTGGGCAATGGAGTTTCAATCTCCGACGATATTTCTATGACAGGAAGCGGAGATATCGTCTATAACGGAACAACGGCTACCGCAACTTTAAGCGGGAACTTCGATTTGGGCAGCTCCATTCATTCTGTCAATGTCGCTAACGGATCGGCAACTCCGGATCTTCTTTTTTCAGGGGCCGTCAGCGGAAACGGCGGAGGAATGACAAAAATCTCTACCGGCACCATGCAATTTTCAGGAGGATCCGCAAATACTTATTCAGGTCTGACAACAATCTCAGCAGGAACTCTTTTACTGAATAAAACATCTGGAATCAATGCAATCGCAGGAGATGCTTTGGTAAATGGGGGTACTCTGACCCTAAGCGCTGCAAATCAAATCGCCAATTCTTCAACTGTGACTCTTTCATCAGGCACTTTCAATATGGGGGGATTTTCCGAAACGGTAGGAACCTTTGCCTATAATGGAGGTACTTTCACT
>DALYFE010000128.1:994-5176 GCA_031972195.1 Chlamydiales bacterium
GCCGCCACTGACATGCTGGTATCCGGCGTCATTAGCGGCGTGGGGGCAGGAATCAATAAAATAGGCGCCGGAACTCTTCAATTTTCCGGAGCTGCAGCCAATACCTATTCAGGGATCACCAGCGTATCCGCCGGAACTCTCCTATTAGCTAAAACGGCAGGAATCAATGCGATCGGAGGCGATGCTTTGATCAATGGAGGCACTCTTACTCTGGGAGCTGCCAATCAGATCCCGAATACATCAACAGTGACAATCTCAAGCGGAAACTGGAATCTGGCAGGACTTGCCGAAACAATTGCCACTTTAAACTTCAACGGAGGCACGCTCTCTCAGGGAGGGGCCACTCTTGTTCTTGCAAGCGCATCAAATGCTTTATCAATGCAAAATACAACGATCACTGGAAACATTTCAATCACGGGCGGCGGGAGCATTGCATTCGATGCAACGAACAACGGAACTGCCAATATTTCCGGAAACCTCAGCCTTGGAGCTTCCACCAGCTCTTTTAATATAGCAAACGGATCTGCTGCGATCGATATGTCGATTTCCGGCATTATCAGCAGCACGGGAGGAGGCGTCAGCGTAATCGGCCCGGGAGTTCTCCAATTTTCAGGCACTTCGTCCAATACATATAGCGGGCTGACGACGATTTCAGCAGGTACGCTGCTTCTAAGCAAAACAGCCGGAACCAATGCGATTGGCGCTAACGCTCTGATCAGCGGAGGATCCCTTATGCTGGGAGCAGCAAATCAAATCCCCAACACAGCAACAGTTACTTTGTCGAATGGGACTTTTGATTTGGCAGGATTTACCGAAACGATTGCCACTTTGAACTTCAATGGAGGAACTCTTTCTCAAAATGGCGCCACTTTAAATTTAGCTAGCGCCTCTACCGCCCTTTCGATGAGAAATACGACTATCTCAGGAAATCTTGCGATTACTGCAGGAGGCTCTATTGCTTTCGATGCAACAAATAACGGCACAGCAACGATCAGCGGCAATGTAGATCTCGGAGGTTCCACAACAGTCTTTAACATTGCCAATGGCACTGCCGATACAGATATGCTGATCAGCGGAGTCATCAGCAATGGCGCTTTAACTAAAACAGGGGCCGGAACACTTGTTTTATCCGGAGCCAATACTTATGGGTCAGGCACCCTTATAAGCGCCGGAACGCTGCAAGGAAATTCAACAAGCCTTCAAGGACCTATCACAAATAATGCAACCCTTGTTTTTGATCAAACCACTGCAGGCAACTATTTGAACTCCATGAGCGGAAGCGGAACTTTGATCAAAAACGGAGCAGGAACTTTGATTTTAACAAATGCCAATACGGTGGGCCCTGTTGTTCTTAATGCCGGAACCCTGATTGTCAATGGAACTTTAAATGGAGGAGGAGCGATGACGATTGCTCCCGGAGCTGACCTTAGAGGAAATGGTACAATAACAAAAGATTTGACCGTCAATGGAATCATATCTCCCGGAAACAGCATCGGAACAATCAATCTTTTCGGCAATCAAATATTTGGACCAACCTCTATTTTAGAGAATGAAATTACTCCCTCAAATTCGGATCTAGTCAATATCGTAGGAAACCTGACAATCCAGCCCGGAGCTTCCTTGCATATTCTACCGGATACTGGCACTTACATCGCTCCATTTACCTATACGATCATCCAAACGACAACCGGAGTCAGCGGAACTTTCACAGTCAGCAATACCCTGCCTCTTTTCGATATGGCAGTCATCTATACCCCGCTGGATGTTTTTCTACAGCTTAATGGATTTGTCCCCTTTTCCAATTTAGTGACCAATGGAAATGCAGGGAAAGTAGCTCATTGCCTCGACAAACTTCCATCTCCTCAGGGAACAGATTTAGCTGCAGTAAAAAGTGCTTTGCGCTCTTTATCTTCCTTTGCAGAAATTGAAGAAGCGCTTTTCCAAATGCAACCCTCTCTATTTACCTCTTTGGCTTTGACGAAGGAAAACGATACCCTCTATGTAAGCAACGCCGTATTGAATCGCCTCGATGAAATTACCCATTCTTGTTTAAACCTTTATTCAAGCAGCCGGATTTGGGCGACCGCTTTGGGCGGAGATACTCTGCAAGAGGGAAAAGGCCAAGAGCCTGGATACCATGCAACATGTCCCGGTTTGGCTCTTGGAGCTGAAGGGAGCATAGGCTCCGAAGGATATTTTGGAGGCTGCTTGGCCTATACCTATTCCCAATTACATTGGAAACAAGCGCAAGATTCATCTGCTAAGATCCAAGCCATCTACGCAGGAATTTACGGAAAATGGGTCAAAAAATCAGGTTATTTGGAAGGGGCATTGTTTGGATCTTACGATTTTTATAATACAGAAAGAAATATCGAATTTTCTACGATCGACCGGCAAGCAAATGGTTCCCATACAGGACAAGAAGGCTCTGGTCATCTAAAGGGAGCCTGGATTTTTTATAAAAAACATCTGACAGCCATGATGATGTTTGCCCGCTTTGACTATCTTTTGCTCCATGAAAATAAATTTTCTGAAACAGGCGCTAATAGTTTAAATTTACATGTTCAAAGCAAAAATTCAGATCTTCTTTCCTCTGAAGCAGGCTTTGATTTTTCCCACTGTTTTCTGGCAAATGGTCGAACTTTCTCCCCCTTTCTTCAAGCAAGCGCAATTTATGAGAGCCGCTTTTTGGGTGCGCAAGAAAAAGCCTCTTTTGGAGATGACTGCATGATGAGCGTAACAGGCCTATATCCTTCAAGACTGCTTGCGGGGGCCTATTTAGGTCTCAATGCCTCGCTGTTCCAATCCGATTTTTCCTTTTTCTATCGAGGAAAATATGGTTTTAAATTCCAAGACCATTCGCTTTATTTCCAATTTGGGGCAAAATTTTAAACCAGATGAAAAGATGTCTGAGCGTTACTCATAGTCATTTTTTTCACAGCCCTGACATACCGGATAAGCGGAAAGATCGTTGGATTGATGGGCGATCACAAAAGCTAAATACTCCGGGCTTAAAAAAATCTCCTCCAAACTGTGTTCCCGCAAATTGCCAAATCGAATCGTTGCGTTGAAATCATAACAGCAGGGAATCACATTGAGATCCCAGGTAATATTTAAAATGTTCTTTCTATTCCCACGAATCACAGGACATATTTTTTCAGAATTTGGCAAATTGTAGCTTCGTCCATTGCTGTAATTATGAGCATAGTCCCACCCTGTGGTCTTAAATCCCAGCTCTTGCAACCAACTGCAGAATGCATTCTTTTCCAAAGATGTTTCAACCGGTAAAGAAGGATGAATCGAAGCGCTTGGAATTTTTACAACCGCTTCAAAAGATCCGGCCAAGTTCTTCATCGCCCAACTCAGCAGCTGGAGGTTTTTTTTCACTACATCAAATCCGTCATATCCATGGATTTTTTCATATCCATCTCGATTAAATCCATATAGGCTGATCACCATATTGCTTAATCCGGACTCAAGCAATTGCAAAAAAGAACCCTCTTTCAATCTCACGCCCAAGGTGGAATAAATAAGGCTCTTGGACATGGGACTCTTGTTTTTTAGCATACCGATCTTTTCAATCAACTGCCGATCCAAAAGCGGTTCGCCAAAACCATGGAGATGAACATCGCCTTGAAAAGGACCGATCCGATCCAATACCAATGAAAAATCATCGAGTGGCATGTAGCCAATGCGGCGCGTTAGCTTTTCTCTGGGGCACATAACGCATTTGTATCCGCACGAATTGGTGTTTTCAATGCGGATTTCTTTAAACAAGGGAAGAGATGCTTTCATAAATGGATCGGAGCTTTGAATAAAGAAAGCGCCGCTTCCTTCAGAGCTTCTGAAAAAGTCGGGTGCGCATGACAAGTATTGGCAAAGGCCTCTGCGCTCAAACGATTTGCAATGGCAAGCCCTGCTTCAGCGATCAGCTCGGAAGCATGAACTCCTAAGATATGGATCCCTAACAACCTCTGGCTTTGCTCTTCCGCAAGCATTTTTACAAATCCTTCCTCTTCTCCGGTACACCTGGCCCTGGAATTTGCCTTGAAAGGAAATGTGGCTGCCCGATAGGCAATTCCCCGGCTTTTTATCTCTTCTTCAGTCAAGCCGACTGCTGCAGCTTCAGGATAAGTGTAGACGACGTTCGGAATGGACAGGTAATCGACGATAGGCCTATGG
>DALYFE010000129.1:0-1338 GCA_031972195.1 Chlamydiales bacterium
TCAAAAAAAATTTTTTGCCAGACAATCCAGCAAGGATCTCAAGCTGCGCAGAGCAAGCATTCAGGGCATGTCCCAAACAGGCTGCCTTGCCTGGGGAATTGCTGAAAGATTTAATGTGCAGTGCGAACTTGGGTCCGGGCGGTTTTTCTGGCGGTGGAAACAAGACGTAAATACCGCAATTTCCGGTAAGATTGCAGAAGGGTTGATTTGGAGCGGCGATGCCAAGCTGGTGGTTTTTGAGATTCAAGACACTCTTCTTGCTGTAGACGTTCATGCAGGAGGGTGGGATTGGATGCGAGGTTTTGCTCAATCGAACGGCACTCCCTTGCCCGGCGCCGTTGCATCCGAGATGCGTTATTGGCAGGTAGGGGCTGCTTTGGCTCAAAAAATTGTCCGATTGTTTGTTCCCTATTTTGGTGTTGCAGTAAATCGATCTCGATTGAAAATGAGAAAATTGGAATCAGGCGTTGGGTGGCTTCGTTCCAGCCATTCGGTAGGGCCTTTTGTTGGTTGTACGGTGACTCAAGGTACTTTGTTCTTTTTAAATCTCGAATGGCGAGGGGGATTTGAACAGGGATTTTCTGTTTCCGGGCAAGTTCGGTTTTGAGCGTAACCTTATGTGCCATATATATTGCTTGCAAAATTCGATTGTGATACAATCTTTACCTTTCTTTATTGCAAAAGGTTCCGATGTCTAAATTGATTCACAGTCTTACAGCAATTTTATGTGCAGTTCTTCCTTGCACAACCCACCTTGCGGCTCAAAGCGCCGATGTTCAGTTCGATGATAAAATGGATCCTGATAGCAAAGACATGGATGCTTTGCGCAGATGGTTGCGGGACAAACGTTTTATTACCATGAAGGAAATCGGCGGCGATTTATCCTTGAGCGGAGAGGTTAGAACCGAATTTCAAGCGATCAATGAACGTTCCAATGGCATTCAGCAGCGCGACAATCCTGATTTGAGTCCGAATTTTCCTTCGGCAAGGCCTATGTACGCTTGGGACGTTGAAGTGAATTTGATGCTCGACTACCGCACCGACAGAACCTGGTCTGCCATTAAGCTCGAATTCGATAACGATATGGGGATTCGAAGCGGAACAACAAATAAAATTAGATTAGAAAAAGCTTATTTGGGCGGAAGAATTCTCGCGGGCGATACAATAATTATCGACGCGGAAATTGGAAGACGTAATCTTTATAACGTTTTTGACTCAAAAGTCCAGTTTGCTTCTCTGTTTGACGGCGTTCTGTTTCGATTTAATAAGGCATTCGAGGCGGTTGGCGACTTTTATTTCAACGGGGGGAGTTTTTTTGTTGATGATATCACCAACCAC
>DALYFE010000129.1:1348-2293 GCA_031972195.1 Chlamydiales bacterium
CACTATGGCTGGGTCGCTGAAATCGGCGCTTTAGGGATTGGCAATACCGGAATGAACGTCAAATATTCTCTGATCGATTGGTACCGTCCGGGAGGAGAATACGAGTCCGGCAATACCGCATACGAAGCTGCTCTGACGAATCAGCGCTATCGGTTTATGATTTCACAATTGCTTGCCTATTATCAATTTTATCCGCAATGGATCGGCAAAAAAGTAATTAAGACTTATGCAGGCGCTCTGCTTAACCATTTGGCCATCGGTTCAAAAATAGTTGATAGGACTGTTAAGATCGGAGGAGTCTCAGAGGTTGTTCCTACTGAAATCATTCCAACCGGCGGGAAAAAAGCGAACTGGGCTTGGTATGCAGGGGTCTCTATTGGCATTGTGAAAAAGCAAGGCGATTGGGCGATTGACGCCAATTATCAGTGGGTCGAAGCCCAGGCATATCCCGATTTTGATAACTTGGGGATTGGCAGAGGCAATGCCGCAGGAGTGGGTCTCTACACAGAGAACATCAATGGATCCGGCGGAGGAACAACGCAGAAGAATGCGGTTGGAAATACAAACTTTAAAGGCTTTGAAATTGAAGGCCTTTATGCCATCACCAATAACCTAACTGTACAGCAGACCTTTAGGTATTCAAATACTTTGGATCTCAGCATTGGCCCGAATGAAAAATATCGCCAATATGAGATGGAATTCATTTACGCGTTTTAATTAGAAATTATAGTTAATTCGGAAGTTCCCCCTTTGATTAACGAAGGGGGTGTTTCCGTCGATAGAAGTATCTAATATATACTGCGCATCAAGCGTAAAGCATCGATAGGTAATTCCCAGTCCAAAACGGGCATTTAAGAGCTGCCAGGTTTCATCCCATCCGAGTACTGTAAATGGAATGGTTTGACCTGAAAAAAGTCGGGATTTTTCGGTGTCTGATAGACTCTC
>DALYFE010000129.1:2303-3160 GCA_031972195.1 Chlamydiales bacterium
GAATTGGAAACCAATCCCGGCCTCGCTGCGCAGCGTGGAGCTGGTATATTTGCTGACATTAAGATCGAGAGATTGCGCGCCGCTTTCTGTATAGGACTCATTGGCTAGATAGAGATAGTCGACAGTTCCATAGGGGTAAAGCAGGCAGACGGGAGCTCCAAAAATATAGGCGGCAGTCAATTGCGCTCCTGTGTCCACGCCTTTATAATGAGCGTCTGCTTGGCGGTCTATCGTTGAAAAATGGATTCCTCTAGCTGTATGGTACCAATCCAGACCGGCGTAAGCAGAAAGACCTAAATAGAAATTGTCAAAAGCAAGATCGCTATAAAGGGCTCCGTACGCGCTCTCTGAGTAAGCATGTCCCCGGTTCAAAGCCCAGTTGAGATTATTTGTATTCCAAACCCCGCCAATCCCGATTGTCCAAATATCTGAAAATTCTTTTTCAATCCCAAAGGCAATGCCATTGCTTACTACGTGGAAACCGATCTCTTCCCCCTGCTGTTTTTCTTCGAACCAATTGTAGTAAGGCTCGATCCAAATACGCCTGGATTTAGAACAGCTGCAAAGAAGCTCCGGCTTGCGATGGAACATGGAGAGCACTTGTCCTCCGATTTCAAATTGCAGTTCGGCCATCGCGCTCATGGCAGCCGGATGCATCTGATCGAGAGCGGTATTGATTGCTGAAAAACTCTGTCCGACAAGTGAATTGATGACCGCTTCTAAATCGGGACTGATCAATCCTGCGGCGTTGAGATCATCGATGTTATTTCCAACTGCTTTTTCATTGTGATTGGCAAAAGGAAAATCCAAAAATGGGCGCAAAATTGTGACATTGAGCTGCACGCTATTGTTGTTGG
>DALYFE010000129.1:3170-4958 GCA_031972195.1 Chlamydiales bacterium
CGAGTTTGTGATGGTCAAAGAGTTGAATGTTGTTCCACCCAAAGTATTTGCATTGAGGAGTGTGTAGACATCGGACAGGCCGTAAAATCCCGATTGCGGGTTGACCACCAGATCTCCCCCGGTGAGCGTGGCGGTTCCTGTTACAAGGACGTTTGCGTTAGCCAGCGGTGCGACATCAAGAGTCAGGTTGCTGCCTCCATTGAACGTTAGGTTTCCACTGACTGTAATCGTGCTCAAAGAGAAAGGAGAGATTGTTCCTGAATTAGATGTGGTTCCCACAGTTCCGTTGCCGCTCAAGATACTTCCCGCATCGATTGTGAGCGCAGAGCCGCTTAAATTTCCTGTCATAATTAATTGGGTATTGCCGGTCAGCTGCGTTGTTCCTGAAAATCCGCTGCTGTTATTGCTCATGGTGAGCGGTCCTCCCCCTTGGATCGTAAACGTTCCGGTTCCGCTGAGACTGCCCGCGTAAGTGCCTCCAAAAGTCTGATTGAAAATCAATGCGGCATTATCTACGACATTTCCAGGAATGCTTGTTGTATTGCCTTGAAGAGTTCCGTTGCTGATCGTAGTCCCCCCGGAGTAATTATTGCTCCCTGTTAAAATGAGCAGTCCTGCATTGGTTTTAATTAATGATCCGGAACCTGTAATGGATCCCGATAAAGTATTTGTGCCTGCATTATCGATCGTTGCGATACCGCTTAATGTAATGGCCCTTCCTGAGCTAAATGGCGCTGATGCAACCAGAGTTGTGCCTCCATTTAATGTCAAAGTTCCTGATGCAGCGCCTAAATTGCTATCGGAGCCGATGCTGAGCGTCCCTGCAGAAACGATGGTGCCTCCGCTATACGTATTCGCTCCGCTCAGAATCAGCGATCCCGTTCCTATCTTAGTTAATGATCCGGCTCCCCCAATAATGCCTGCAATCGTTAATGCATTTGTTTGAGAATCGATATTTGCGGCGCCATTCAATGTAAAGCCTCTTCCAGGATCTGTAGAAAATGAGGCTCCTGCCTGAAATGTTCCCGTATTGATTGAAACAGCGCCCGCCACAGCGCCTAATGGCGTATTCCCTGCGATATCATTGGAAATTTGCAAGATACCTGTATCGATGATTGTTCCGCCCGAGTAGCTATTCGTTGGGGAGGTAAACGTAGTGACTGTGCTCCCTCCAACGGTAATGGAATTAGCGCCTGAAATATCTCCCGAAAGGGTAAAGATGCCCGGCGATGCTTGTGTGATTGTCAAGCCGGAACCCAGCGTTACCGGCGCTGAAATTGTGTGCGCTCCACTAAGGGTAGTTATGTTGATGAGAGCGGGGACGGACGCTCCTGTGAGGATTAAAGGCGAGCCTGCGACTGTATATCCATTGACGTTGTCGAATTGGATAGATCCGACAGTCACATTGGGCACAAGAATTGTAACAGTGACGCTTGATGTGATAACGCTTCCAAAGATTGCTTGATCAGTAGACATCGAGGGATAGGCAGTGTTTGGACTCCACTGAGTCATATCTTGCCAATTCCCGGACATGTCGACATTCCATGTGTAAGGATCTGAAAAAAGCGAAAGGCATTTCAACAAACACAGCGATGACAAAGCAGCTTTTGTGAAATAGCCCATAGATATTTGGGTTTACTATATAGTTCTTTAAAATTCTATTGATAGAAGCTGCTGCGTCGACTTTGCAGCAAATTTTTCGTCTTCACTCGCGCCTTGTACTTGTACAATGGTCGCTCGCTCCAGACAAAAAATTTGCGCAGCCTTCTTGCATATTCTATCAATAGA
>DALYFE010000130.1:0-4530 GCA_031972195.1 Chlamydiales bacterium
GTTGTTCTTCTGTGTTGCTGCGCCCTGCAGCTATTTGGGATTGACTCTCCTCATCTAAAAAAAATCACTGTGGTGAGCGGAGAGCAAAATGAGTCCCCTGAACCTGTCGTTCTTGATTTCACGGCTCTTCCACAATCGGAAAAGAAACTAAAAGCAATCCTCAAAAAATATATCGGATTACCAATAAACCAAGAGCTCATCCAAGCAGTAAAAAACGACATTTACCAGTTCTATAGCAATGCCGGAAGGCCTCTTGTTCTCGTCAAAATTCCCGAGCAGGATGTGACCGATGGGACAATGAAAATTACGGTTTTAGAAACACGTCTTGGGAAAGTCTCTGTTTTGGGGAACCGCTATTTCCGCACGAAGATGCTAGAAAAAAGCATTTCGCTAAAGCCGGGGGATTTCATCGACATGCCTCGCCTCTCAGAGGATTTGAGTTGGCTGAATCGCAATACCTTTTTGCAAGCGGATCTCATTTTTGCTCCGGGAAGTGCGCCGGGGACTACCGATATAGAACTTGCCGTCTCAGATCGCCGCCCATGGAGACTTTATATCGGAGCTGATAATACCGGCATTCCGAGCAATAATCCTTATCGAATCTATACGGGGTTCAACGTAGGCAATCTGTTCGGAAACCAAATGTTCACCTATCAGTTTACTACTGCACCTCGGTACAGCCGATTTTATGCCCATACCGCGTACTACACCGTACCCTTGCCTTGGCGGCATATTCTAGTGCTCTTTGGCGGCTATTCTCATATACACGTTCCTGTTTCCGGGGATTTCGATACGAAAGGATCCAGCGCTCAAGGCAGCCTTCGCTACGAAATTCCTCTAGCCGCTCCCGAGAACATCGCGCATGAACTCACAGTTGGCTACGATTACAAGCGGCTCAATAACGACCTTTTGTTTACACAGATCCCGGTCTTTGGGAAAATGGCGCAAATAACCCAGTTTGTATTGGGATACAATTTCGGATTCCAGGGCAGTTGGTTCAAAACATCGCTGACCGTAGAGCTTTTCGCTTCTCCCTATCAGTGGATCGCAGGACAATCTAAATCAGATTATCGTACTTTGCGCGCCTACTCTCAGGCGCAATACTATTATGGCAGACTCGCTTTTGCGCCGATCTTCCTTTTGCCAAAAAATTTCACAATTCAGCCAACTTTCCGATTCCAGGGAGCGACACAAAATCTTTTATCAAGCGAACAGTTTGGAATCGGCGGGTATGACACGGTTCGAGGCTACATAGAACGATTGTTCAATGGAGATAACGCATTCGTTGCGAATCTAGAATTCCGCTCGCCCGCCCTGCCTCTATTCACTGCTTTCCAGTCTACAAAATCTCAAAACAAATATAGAGAAAGCTTGCAATTCTTGGTCTTTGGAGATTATGGAATAGTAAGCAACCATAAAAGCGTGCCGGGTTTCGATACAGGATATCTGTGCAGCGTAGGCCCCGGAATGCGTTATACATGGGGATCTTATTTGTCTGCTCGATGCGATTGGGGGGTTCAATTGCGGCATGTTCCGCAAGACTCCCACAATTATCGAACTCATTTTAGTGCGGAGCTAAGCTACTAATGATCAAAACAAGATTGTTATGGATTTCAACCGTAGTTGCCTCTCACAGCCTATTTGCCAATCCGGAGGGGTTGGTACGAGGACAAGCGGTCATCAACACGCCTCAAAAACACCAAATGGAAATCCATCTCTCTGATGACCGAGCTATTTTGGATTGGAATACTTTTTCGATCAATTCTGCAGAAACTACAAAATTTATCCAAAATGGCCCTCATGCAGCGGTGCTCAATCGTGTTTTAGAAAACTCTCCGAGCATTCTAGAGGGAAAATTGGAAGCAAACGGCTCCGTCTACCTCCTCAATCCCCACGGAATTTTAATCAGCAAAGATGCAATGATTCAAACAGCTGGTTTTATAGCGACTACACTCTGTATTAAAGATGCTGATTTTATCAATCAAATGGACCTGCTTTTTGAAGGCGATTCCAAAGAATCAGTCGTAAATTTAGGCACTATCCAAACAACTACAGGCGATATCGCCCTACTTGCATATCGTGTAGAAAATGAAGGAGCTCTCTCTGCGCCGCAAGGCGCTGTTTCTTTAGCTTCCGGAAATGCTTTCTTGCTTCAAACTAAAGATTGCCACCGCGTCTTAATCCGTCCATCCATTGGCGTATCTAATTCTGAAGCCAAATATGAGGAAGGGATAACAAACACCGGGTTGATCCAAGCAATAGCCATTGAGCTCCAAGCAAATGGTTCTGCATATGAAATGGCGATTTGCCAAGACGGAATCATCGAAGCTAGCCATTTTTTAGAAAAGGATGGAAGAATTCTTCTCTCAGCAGAAAACGGAGCTATTTCCCTCCAGGGTAAATTGATGGCAGAATCTGGCCATGTAGAGATCGATGGAGAACGGATCTCCTTGACGAGCTCCTCGCTCATCGATGTATCGGGAGACTTCCAAGCGGGCACCGTGCGCATTGGAAAGAGTGCGGAAAACGTCTATTTTCAAAAGGGTGCAAAAATCGATGCCAATGCAAGATTGGCCGGCCCCGGTGGCAACGTGTACCTTCTCTCGAATGGGGTTCTTGGTGTGTTTGGCGACATTAACGCCCGCGCAGGTTCTTTAGCAGGCGACGGAGGGTTTGTCGAACTCTCTTCTCCCCACTTCGAATTCCATGGCGCCGTCGATCGAAGCTCCCCTTCGGGCAAGGGAGGCCTTCTCTACATCGATCCTTGCGATATTAATATCACGAATGCCGGCGCGACCGATGGAACGTTCCCTGGCGGGATATATAGCCCCACTATGGCGACGAATAATATCAATATTACCGACATTGATGCGGCTTTAACCACAGGACCGGTCATCATTGATACGACGAATGGGGCGGGTGGTCCGAATGGAGGCAGGCTTACACTTGTCGATGACTTCCTCTACAATCAAAGCAATAACCTCACCTTGATCGCCGATGAAGAACTTCGGATCACTGCAAGGTTGGAAAATAGCGGAACCGGATCGATCAATCTGCAAGGTATTACCGGCGTTACGATAAGTAATGCCGGGGCTCCTTCCTCGGTGGTCACTACAACAGGCAATATCACAATTGGCAATTTCCGCATCCCTGCGGCTCCTACCGGCGCAATCACTGTTTTAGGAGGCAATACAGTAGCTAACTCCATTGCAGAAATTCGAACCGATTCCGGAGCTATCTCCCTTACAGGCGACTCAGTTACCTTGAAAGGAGGAAGCAACACCGACTGTTATTCGCTCGTCTCTCGCACTGCATCGACAAAAGGGGTGATTCAGATCATTTCCACCTCTGGAGATCTTACTGTTCAAGGCGGAGGCAGTACGGGGTCTTTTGCACAAATTGGCGGGCCATCGGGCACAGTCAACACAGATATCTCTATCGCCGTGACAGGAAACCTCGTAGTGGAAGGAAGCGCAATCGATGGCTGTTATGCGCAAATTGGACTTGGGAACTTAACTCCTATTTCCGGAACTTTGATTGGAGACATAGATATTGCTGTAACAGGTACGTCTACCATACAAGGCGGGCTTGGCACGGATGCCTATGCGCAAATAGGGCATAGAGGGGGCGATACAGCTACCAATGTGAATATTTCAGGGAATATCAACTTTGCCGCTGTCAATAACGGAGATCTTACAATTCTTGGCGGAGACGGCATTCGTTCCTATGCGCTTCTCGGACATGGAACCGACAGTTATGGTGTAGGCGATACCTGGACTTCTGATATCTCTGCTGCTATCGGAGGAATTTTAACGGTGTCGGGAGGTATTGGCAACGGATCTAGTGCAGCCATTGGATTTTTAGCGCTAGACACTGCAGGAACATCTGCAGGCCCGCTCAACATCAATGCAAATACATTATCTGTCGCCGTACAGGGTACGGGAATGTCCAATATCATTGGAGGCTCCGGTACGCCTGCATCGGCCTACATTGGATCTTTAGTTGGAGGCGGTTTGGGCAATGCGGCGGCAATCGACTCTTTTATGGTAAATTTCACAGATAGCCTAACGATCACAGGAAGTCCTTCTTCTGCGCAAGCGCTTGCAGGCATTGCCATGGACGCCGCTACAGGAAGTTCTGCTACTTCCAATTTAGTTCTGGCCGTAGGGGGGAATTTAATCCTCAATGGAGGCTCCACAGGATTGCCCGTACAAATTGCAAATATCAACCAACCTCTTTTAGCTCCCTTCACCTTTACATCTAATATTAGCGCCAGATCGTTGACTCTTAATGCTAATGGCAGCGGCGCTTTTATTTTTTCCGGAGGCCCGCTCACGATGAATATTGCGCAGATGATTACGGGAACATCTTCTGCTACTGATTCTGTGGCTATCGCCTCTCAAAATACGATGGACGTCTTTGCGGGCAACAATATCATTATGATCAACAATGGCAGTTTTGCAGGTTTTTTTATTAGTGACGGTCCGGCGAGAATCGAATCACAAGCCAATATTGCTCTGATTTCCGGGG
>DALYFE010000130.1:4540-4822 GCA_031972195.1 Chlamydiales bacterium
GATTGCCGGGGCTAGGATAAACCACGTCGGATCAACAGGAACTCTAGATGTTATCGCGGGTCTGTCTTTGTTTATTGGCAACAATTCGCAGATAAATTATGCGCCTAAAAATGGAATGGTTAATCTGGTTGTCGACAATCTTTTTCCTACCGCGCCCGGCATTGGTTCCGGTTTTTTTCAAATGAGACCTCAAGGATCGGTGAATGCCCTTTCCAGCCAAATTCGCATCTTTACGGCAACTCAAGGGCTAAATATCATTGAGGGAACTTTAAATGGCGCGCT
>DALYFE010000131.1:0-4811 GCA_031972195.1 Chlamydiales bacterium
CTTATGAAGGCGGGCAATTTTCCAAAGAGTATCCCCTTCTTTAACAACATATTCTCGAAAAGAACGCTGAGAGAGAACCTCGGATGGACGCGGCAAAATCGCACTAGGCGCTTCGGAAGGAGCGAACCTAGCAGCTGCCGCAAGCAGATCAAACGGCACAGGGACCGGTTCTTGTGCATATGCATAGAGTTTTTCTGCCGCAACGCGTAAAAGCGCGTCGCTTCTGGGAGAGCGGAGCAGCTCCATGCAAAATCGTTCAGAGATATCTGTTTTCACAGTCAATAAGCTCAATAGATCAATGAGTTTTGCATCATCGAGCTGAAGTTTCACAAAGACAAAATCGGTATCAAGTAATAACTTGGCCGCAGTAGAAGATTGGCGGCTTAAAGCGCCCAAAAGCAAAGAACGGCGCTTTTCTACAGACAAATCCAATGTTTGCGCCTGCGCACAGGACAACTGCTCCAAATCATCCCAAGTGCCTTCGCAAATCAAATCGAGAAGAACCTCATTGCTCTGAGGCGCTCCCGTCTTGCGGAACAGCGTTTCCAAAGTATGAAATTCGGCAGTGACAAAAAAAGCTTGCATCAAGCTAGGATCGCGCGTCTGTTTTGGCCATTTTTGCAAAAGCTGGAACAGTCCCCTCGCCGTTAAAGGCCATTTTTCCTGATAGGCAAATCGAATAATCGAAGCGTATTGTTCCTCGCTTAAGCCCGGATACATCTCTACGCTAAGATCCTGGCCTAAAGAGACCGTGCGGCGCTGAACCGGAGCAAAAGACAAAGCTTTATTTAAATCAAAATGGTGGGCGGCCTTAAGGGCAGAAAGGGCCAAATCTCTTTTTGCATACCCTTCTTCCACCGGCTCCTTGTTCGTCAAATAGGTGGCAAGTTCCGGAAAAGAAAGAGTTAACATGAAGGCTAGCAGCTCTCGATTCGCAGGCTGCATCGACGTCTGGCGCTCATTGACAGCCGCCATTGCAGGGATTAGCGGATCATCAAAGGAAGAGACGATCACAACCGTTAGCAGCGCAATATTGAGCGCGCCGCTAAAAATCAACGCCATTGTTAGCCATCTTCCATTTCCCATAAGGGAAAAAATATAGGTTTTCAGAAAATTTGGGAAGGGGCAAAATTACTCCCATATGAAACTCTCCCTATCTTTGATCCGTTCCTTTCTCCATCTCGATTTGGCCCCCGCTCAAATTGCAGAAACCCTCACCCTGCTTGGGATTGAGGTGGATAAAATCATCAACGAACGCCCTCCCTTTTCAGGCGTTGTAGTCGGAGAAGTGCTCAGCACAGCTCCCCACCCCAATGCAAATAAGCTCCAAATCGCCCAGGTGAGCGATGGGAAAGATCGCTTTCAAGTCGTTTGCGGAGACCCTCAGTGCCGCCCCGGCATGAAAACCGCCTTTGCAAAACCGGGAGCCCTCCTGCATGCCTCCGGGAAAACACAAAAAATCGAAGCCTGCGAACTGAGAGGAGTTCCCTCTTCCGGCATGCTCTGTTCCGAGCAGGAACTGGGCCTTCCTGTCCGGCAAGACGGCATCATCGATCTGCCCAAAGAAATGCAGCCGGGACAAGACCTAGCCTCTCTGCTCTGGGATCCTGTATTCGAGATCTCGCTGACCCCCAATTTAGGCCACTGCATGAGCGCCCTTGGGATTGCTCGAGAACTGTCAGCATCCCTCCAAAAACCGGTTCAAAAACCAAAAATTTCTCTACCCGAGGGCAAAAGCCCCGCGCTCCATCAAAAACTCAAAGTGTCCGTCTCCGATCCCAAACTCTGCCCGCGCTATCTCTGCAGGCTGATTGAAAACGTATCGATCGGCCCCTCCCCCTTCTGGCTGCAGCAACAGCTCCTTGCCTGCGGACAAACTCCAATCTGCAATGCAGTGGATATCGGCAACCTCATCCTCCTCAAAAGAGGCCAGCCTCTTCACATCTTTGATTTCGATAAAATTGAAGGAAACAGCCTGCAAGCCGGTCCTTCAGAGACATCCCAAACCATTTTAGGGCTCGATGGAATCGAATACGAAGTTCCAACAGGCACACTATTGATTTCCGATGCAAAAAAACCGGTGGCCATTGCAGGAATCCTTGGAGCTAATAATAGCGCAGTTCCCAAAGATTCCAACCAAACGCATAACCTTCTTATTGAAGCGGCTTTTTTCGACCCTGCCGCCATTCGCAAAGGGGCCAAAGCCCTGGATCTCCGAACTGAAAGCGCGCAGCGCTTTGAAAAAGGAACAGATCCCAACGGCATTTTAGATGCTCTCGATGAAGCAGTGTCTCTCATCTTGGAAATTTGCGGCGGCCATCTTGTTTCAGGGACGATCGACATCAAGACCCAAACATTTGCCCCCAAAGAAATTCAATGCCGTCCTGCCAGAGTCAATCAGCTTCTTGGCACAAAGCTATCCTTTGCAGAAATCCAAGCGATTTTCCACCGGCTTGGATTCTCCACCAAAGAAACTACAACCGAGACAATCCAAGTATCGGTTCCTCTATTTCGCTCCGATATTTCTGAAGAAATCGATTTAGTGGAAGAAGTGGCCAGAATTTACGGCTACAACCATATCGAAAAAGGGATCGCCCGCTGCGCAACCTCTCCCATCCCTCACGATCCCGCCTATCTGTTTGAATCAGAAGTAAGAAAACGGCTGATTTCTCTCGGACTGCAAGAATGGCTCACCGCAGATCTAATCAGTCCGAAACTTGCGGACCTCACGCAAGAATGGGTTCACAAAGATGCCAAGCTGCTCACTACACTCAAGCCAAAAACTGAAGAGTACTCCATTTTACGCCCTTCTTTGCTTCCGGGCATGATGCAGTCGGCTGCCAATAATTTCGACCACAAAACACATACGTTCCATGCCTTTGAATTGGGAAGGATCCATTTTCTTCAAAATAGCCAGCTCGTTGAACAACCCATGGCAGCGATCATGCTTGCCGGAAAAACAGCTCCCTCCCATTGGGATGCCAAGCCAACCGATGTCGATTTCTTCGATCTGAAAGGCATATTAGAAAATCTCTTGGACTGCCTCCATATACGCGGCGTTGCCTTCGAACCATCGAAACACCTAAGTTTCCACCCAAGCCGCCAAGCCAATCTCCAAGCAGGGAACCTGCTTGTCGGTTCTTTTGGAGAAGTCCATCCTAAACTCCTCGCAAAGCTCGATATCAAGCAAAGGCTTCTTTACGCAGAGATCAATTTGCACCATTTGCTAACTTTAAGAAAAGAACATCTCCAAATGCACTCGATCCCGAAATTTCCTGCGTCCGAGCGCGATTGGACGATTTCCATTCCCCTGAACCTTCCCATGCAAACGCTATTTTTAGCGATCCAATCAGCCCGCCCTCCTCTTTTAGAAAAGGCAGAGCTTGTCGATCTCTATATTCCGGAAGGCTCTGAGAAAAAGAACGCAAGTTTTCGGTTCACCTACCGAGATCTTGCAAAAACCGTCTCTTTTGAAGAAGTTGAAGAGCAGCATCGGCTTTTAATGGAGTCTGTGACGCAAACGATTGCGACCTAAATAGCTTTAAATGGACAAAATCCGGCACGTCGCAGTTTTTTGAGAAAGATCAACAGCGACTTCCATAGTGAATGTCAAATAGTCTTTGTCTTCCGGGATCTCGCCTCTAAAATCAATGGCGACTATCTTTAATGGAGCGGTGATTTTGAATATCGGAGAACCCGGATTCAAAGTGATTGCTACAGGATTTTCCGAAGAATGGTTTCCTACAATCCGCGGAACACATTCTTGCGGCAACATTCTTTCTATGATCGCAGCGGATCTTTCGATAATGGGCATCAACCCCTCTTGACTGAGGCACGCTAAAATAATGGGTTAGTCATCGGGATCAAAAGAACTCAACTTGCCCTGCAGAACATCCAAAGACCTGATTCTTTCCTCATCACAAAATGTTGCAAAAGATCGCGACTCATCGCTGCTAAAGAGATCCAAAGACCGCTTTTCTGAGAAACCTTTCTTCATGGATTCATAAGAGGAAAAAAGCTCTCTTGGATCTATTGCATTGACTCTCAATTCCAAGACTCCATGAAGAGCAATCGCTCTAAAAATCAATGGCGTACCAAAGCCCATTCCGAACATCGATGTGAATCCCGCAAAAGTAACAAGACCGACAAGCTTCGCTTTGGATGCAGGGTGATTCTCCCAACATTGCTCAATTGCATCGAATGTCCGGAGATCACTCGCAGGATTTGCCAGATTTAAAATTCGATTGAATGACATAATTACTATTCTTAAAAGATTATTATATCATAGGTTTTAATAAAATTATTTATTTTACTATCCGAAATCTATAAACTTTATAAAAAAATGCGGATAGAAATAAAAAGAATCATATCCGAATATTTGATATAATCTCACTAACGCTTATAAAGGAAACAACTGTGATTCCAAGAACAGATATTTTAGATCTTGCAAATCCTGCAAGCAATACCAAGGCATCCGATGCCATTGGGCAGTGCTGGAAAGAGCAGCCTCAACACAGAGTGTGGCTCGTAGCTCTTGCGATTTTTGCGGGATTAGCATCTATCCTCGGAGCAGGAATTGCTACTCCATTGATCTTTAGAACGATTGTATTCTATGGAGTGGGCGCAATTAGAGAGTTTGAGAGCATAGATCCTCGAGATTCCGAAAGATTTTTTCCATTAGAATCCTATGTCTCTTCTAGTGGTAGTTTGTCTGAATCTGAAAAAACCGGCCTTCTGAGCGACAGGACAGATTCAGAGCGATTCTTCCCATAAAATAACCATCCCAATCATTTCCCTGTTTTACTGGGATA
>DALYFE010000132.1:0-4773 GCA_031972195.1 Chlamydiales bacterium
TCTTGGGAAAAATGTCCGAAAGCGGGCTGCCTCGTCCGATTTGGAAAAAGAAATGGATGCGAATTGGGGATGCTCCGGATCGATTGTAATCGAATCGGGGTGGAGTTGCAGCAATTTGCAGTAGGAGCGCAGCCAATCTTTTGTTTCTTCTTCAAGGGCGGCGATTCGATTTTCGATGGAAGCTGCGATCGATTCCGACGCAGCAGGGCTCACAGGAGCCTTCAGAGGCTGCAAGTAGTAAAAAATTGTTGGAAGAATATTGTATATCGTGATCGCTATGACGGTTAGGATCAAGATGAATTGCCATTTTCTTTGTCTTTCCATGAAAAAAACCCCAAATCTGAAATGTCCAAGAATATAAACTGAAGGCGATGTTGTCTAGTGTTGATTTTTTCGTCGTAGAAAAATTTGAACGGCCGGCCTCTTAGGAGCTCTCTTCAACGGCCGTCGATCTAAAAAAGTTGCAAAGTCGAGGTTATGCGAAAATTGTTCCAGCGAATGCCGCAATTCTATATGATCCATGGGAATCATTTTGGGATGAGCTATGTCTAGCATTGCAGTGGTTGGAATGCAGTGGGGCGACGAGGGGAAAGGAAAGGTCATCGATCTTCTGTCCGAGCGTGCGCAACATATTGCAAGGGCGCAGGGCGGCAATAATGCCGGCCATACGATTGTGGCCAAGGGACGCGAATATCGCTTTCATCTTGTCCCTTCAGGGATTATCTATCCGCACACAAAGTGCTACATCGGCGGGGGGACTGTTGTCGACCCGGCTTCTTTATTGGCCGAGTTTAAGGCGCTGCAAGAGCATGGGATTTCATTTGAAGGGCGTTTGTTTTTATCGCCTTATGCACATGTAGTCATGCCCTATCATCGGATTCTTGACGGTCTTTCCGAGAAAGCGAAAGGAAAACAGGCGATTGGAACGACAGGACGGGGTATCGGGCCTTGCTATTTGGATAAAGTCAATCGATGCGGGATCCGTATTGCAGATCTTTGCGATCCTGCCGCGTTTCGGGAACATCTGGCCTCTGTCCTTTCGATCAAAAATGAAGAGCTTCAAAAAATGTATGGGCATTCGCCCCTCGATGCAGCTTCGCTATATGACGAGTATTCGGGGTATGCCGAACAGTTAAAACGGTTTGCAGCTCCGGTCGAGAAATTGCTCTACAAGGCGGTCAAGGGGGAAGAGCACGTTTTATTTGAGGGGGCTCAAGGCGCTTTGCTTGATAATACATTTGGAACCTATCCTTTCGTGACTTCATCATCTACCCTCTCGGGAGGAATTGCTTCCGGAGCCGGAATTGGCCCGTCCTTGATCGATCAGACAATTGGGGTTGCGAAGGCATATACGACCCGCGTTGGAAACGGCCCGATGCCAACTGAGCTGAAGGAAGAAGAGCTCAAATGTTTTCCTGAGCACTCCTCTGCAAGAGAGCTTGGAACGACAACCGGAAGGAAACGGAGGATCGGGTGGCTTGATACGTTTCTTTTGCGCCATACAATTATTTTAAACGGCGCTGATTGTTTAGGCGTCATGAAGCTCGATATACTCGATGGACTGGATACAATTAAAATTTGTACGGGATACCGCCATTGCCATGATTTCCCCTCCACTGACAAGCAGCTGCAGTCTGCGGAGCCGATTTATGAAGTCCATCCCGGATGGAAGCAATCGACTCGCGACATCAAGATATATGATGATTTACCCGACAATGCGAAAGCCTATTTGCGCCGTATTGAAGAGCTTTGCGAAGTTCCTATCTCAATCGTTTCGGTAGGGCCCGATAGAGAAAAAACCATTTGGCTCGATCGGTTTTTTGAATGAATACTGTTATGCCCGTATTTTCCCCAGAAGAGATGACCATGCTCGATCCGGTCAAGATTCCAAAACACGTTGCGATCATTATGGATGGCAATCGGAGATGGGCCAAGCAAAGGAACCTTCCTCCCATGATGGGACATTGGGAAGGGGCCGAAGTGTTAACAGACGTTATGCGCGCGGCTTCAGCGTTAGGGATTGAAACCGTGACCGTTTATTCATTTTCTACGGAAAATTGGAGTCGTTCCGATCAGGAAATCGATTCCCTGATGGAAATTTTTGAAGCCTATTTGATCCGGAAAAAGGCGTTAATGGTCGAAGATGGCATCCGCGTGAACATGATCGGAGATATTTCGCGTTTGCCTATCCCTGTCCGAAAAGCGTTTGAAGAGGCGAGACGAGCGACCGAGCATTGCTCAAAGATCAATTTGGTCTTGGCGTTGAACTATGGAGCGAGAGACGAGATTTGCCGGACTTTGACAAAAATTATGAAACTGCACGATGAAAAGCCTTTTGCTTATGAAGAATTGACCGAGGAATTGATCTCCCGTCATCTTGACACAACTCCTTGGGGAGATCCTGACTTGATGATCCGAACAAGCGGGGAGTTTCGATTAAGCAATTTTCTTCTCTGGCAGGTTTCTTATGCGGAAATTTATATTACGGAAAAATTGTGGCCTGATTTTTCTCCCAAAGATCTTTTTGACGCAGTGGCGGATTATCAGAGACGAAATCGTAGATTAGGAGGTTCTCAATGATCTTAAAGGATTTGGTTAGGCGATTGATTGTTTCTGCGATTGCTATTTCGATCACTGCCTGTTTATTGATTTTTGCGTTCAATCCCTGGTTTCAGTTTGTGGTGGCATCCGTCGTCGCTCTTTTGACTTGCGTTGCAATCTGGGAATATGGCCAGTTTGCTAAAGCCAAGGGCGGCCAGATGATTTTGTCTGCATTGATTGGGATCAGCGCTTGCCAGGTGTTGTCTTTTTTTCTATCGCTTGAATGGTTCGGTTCTATTAGCTTGCTGCCTCTTCTTGTTTTTTTTGTTGGATTTTTGATCCTCAATGCAATGCATTTCAAGCAAAAAGAGGGAGCTTTGGTGGATCTTGCATTTTCTGCATTCGGCCTCTTATATATTGCGGTGCCGATGGGGATGCTGCTTGCCATTCTTTACGGAACGAATGGGCAGGATGGAAGATGGTGGGTTGCCTATTTGCTGGTGGTAACGAAAATTACAGATATCGGAGCCTATTTTGGCGGAAGTTTATGGGGCAGGCGTAAATTAGCTCCCATGATCAGTCCCGGAAAAACAATAGAGGGAGCCATTGTTGGTCTAGCATGTGCGGTGGCCGCAAGCTTTGCCTTTTACTTACTAAGCATGTATTCGGGAGCGATTCGTTTCCAATTAGGCGGAGCTCACTGGCTTTGGATGGGATTGGTCCTTGGATGCATCGGGCAATTTGGAGACCTTTCAGAGTCTCTTTTAAAACGCGATGCAAATAAGAAGGACAGCAATGCTCTTCCCGGCCTTGGCGGAGTGCTTGATTTGATCGATTCGTTATTGTTCAATGCATTTATTGTTTATGTATATCTCAACTACACTGCGATACCATGATTATTGTCATTGATGGTCCTTCAGGAACCGGGAAGTCCACGATTGCCAGAAAATTGGCGAAAAAGCTGGGCTTTTCTTTTTTTGATACGGGAGCCATGTATCGTGCGGTTGCTTGGTGGATCAGAGAACAAAATATCGATCCAGCCAGTCGCGAAGAGATTGCGTCGAAGCTGCCTGCGTTTCAATATCAAATTGCCATTGATTCTTCAGGCCATCGCCGATATTTTGTTGGCCATTCCGATGTTACGGATCTGATCCGAGGCCAAGATATCTCTTCCCTAGCGTCGCAAATCTCTGCGTATCCTGAAGTGCGCGGGTCCATGCTCGAGATCCAAAGGGCATTTGCCCATCGAGGCAATGCCGTTTTTGAAGGGCGGGATATGGGAACTGTCGTATTTCCCAATGCCGACTTGAAAATTTTTATGACGGCAAGCGCCCAGGTTAGAGCTCGTCGCCGTTTTGAAGAATTATTGGTAAAATTTCCCGAATTGTCTGAATCACTGGAATTGGATCAAATTTTAAAAGACATTGAAGAAAGGGACCACAATGATACGACAAGGGCAATCGCTCCGTTAAAGCAAGCCTCCGATGCAGTGATGATCGATACATCGGACCTTTCGATTGATGAAGTGATTGATGGAATTTGCAAATTGATTGGGAACAAACAGTACCCTCCAATGAAGCTCTCTTACAAAATTGTTCATTGGGCGGCCCGTCTTTTCTTCAAGGCGTTTTTTCGGTTAAAAGTTTACGGGCTCGAACATTTTCGCCCGGGAGCCGGTATTTTGGCATCCAATCACACCTCCAATTATGATCCTCCCGCTTTATCGAGCTCTTGTCCGGAAGAAGTTCATTTCCTCGCAAAAGAATCCTTATTCCGCGTTCCAATTTTACGAGGGATTATTCGCGCTCTTAACTCTCATCCGGTTTCCGGAACATCGACGGACGCCGGTACATTCCGAGAGGTGATCCGATTGCTGAAAGAAGGGAATAAAGTGATCCTTTTCCCGGAGGGGACTCGTTCGAGAAACGGGCAATTAAAGCCGTTAGAGCGAGGGATGGCCTTTATCGCGAACAAGGCCCGCTGTCCGATTTTCCCGGCATATATTGACGGGACGTTTTCTATCTGGCCTCGCGGCAAAAAAATCCCTAAGCTATTTGGCCGTATTACGGTAGTGTTTGGCCCTCCTATTGAATGGAGCGAAGTGGAGGGGATGGATAAAAGAGAGGCAGAAAGGGTGTTGACCGAGCGAACTGCCGAATCATTTGAGCAGTTAAAGGGTTGGGTTGAGGATCAGACAAAGAAGTGATCCTTCAAGAATTGAAATAGAGATCT
>DALYFE010000133.1:0-4678 GCA_031972195.1 Chlamydiales bacterium
CGCTCCGGTAATGAGCGGCAAATTCTTTGCCGCAGGTTATTAGATAGCTCGCTTGACCCTGTCCTAAAGAACAGGGATTGCGCCCATCTTCCCGTTCATAAGGTTTTATATTTTTCATACAAGTCAAAAGAAACCGTCTCCAAGCCATCATCAAAAACGCGGTTTTTATTCCCAAGCACAATCTTTTTTGGTTTCACAAGGCTCAGGTATTGGTTCTTTAAGTTTTCCCACTGATATTTTGCAACCCATTCACGTCCCTGAACAGCTTTGTCCAAATAGATGGCATAATTGTTATAAACATCGCGCAATGCAAGCCGCACTTCTTCAACCGAACAGGTATGAAAATGACCCAGCTGTTCCTTGCCATACATACTCTCAAAAGCAGGTAGCTCAATGGGGCAGGGAACTGACCGTACTAAATCCGTCATACAAATCGTCTTATGGGCGCTTTGATTGGATAAGATGCATGGCAATCCAAGAGCTAGCGCTTCTCTAGGGCAAATTGAAAATCCTTCTCCCATGGAAATATTGATAAAACAGTCAAATGTACGCATTAGATCTATGTACTGCCGGCTCTCTAAAACCTCTTTCGTAAAAACAACATTTTTAAGCCCCAAAGCCTCAATGAGAGCAGAGCATTTTTTATCATCCCCGGAACGAGAATTAATCCTCAAAACAACCTTTGAATGATTTCCGAATTCCTCAGAAAAGGCTTGGATGAGCAACGGGATGTTTTTTCTGGGATCGCAGCTAACTGTAGTTCCAAAAACGAAAGGATCTTTGGTCATTTCCTGCTTTTGCGCTGCAAAAAAAGGAGCCAAATCCAGTCCGATCGGCAACTCAAAAATAGGAATTTTTACTCCTGAATTTTGATATATTTCCACAAGACTTTGATCCGGGACAACAACTGCATCAAAACAACGATTTAAGAGATGGCTCCATTTCATTGGAATGCAGGTGCTTTCAATCATGGAATAAGCGATCTTGACCTTACTTGCAGGGAAAAACCAATAAGGCCTAGATCTCTGAGTACATACTTGTTCAGTTAAGATGCTAACGCCGCTGGACCAGCGTCCCCGAGAAAAAATTACTTCGCTCATCTTTGGGTTTACATTTTTCACTGCAAAAAAATTCGTAGGGAAACACTTTACTTTTAGATCATCGCAAAGCAGCTCAGCGATCCCATACGAAATTTTCCCGATCCCATCCGCATGTTTGATGAGGCCGACCAACGTCAAGTCAACGACATGCCGATCTGTCCGTTTCTTGCTAAAAAACAGCAATCCAAATCGCCATCTGACACAGAAAATTACGCAATATTTTATAAGACTTCGGAGCAAAAATCGATCCTATGAGCCGCGTGTCCAAAACAAGAAATTATCGAGTCATATTGTCTTCAAAATGCAATATGCCAACAAGAAAAAGTTAACAGCTTCTCTGTCAGGAATGGGAAAGGTCTAATGTAAAGCGGGTTTACAAACGACAATAGAGTAGACAAGGGAACCCTCATCTACTCTATTGGTTAATTTTTTGAGCGCTTTACTGGTTTTTACCAATAAAACTTGCCGCCATTATTTGCCGGGACCTTTTTGTTTTGGCTGAGGAGCCGGGGCCGGTTGTTTCTCACGCTGCTGAGGCTTGTTAGCAGGTGCTGCAGGTTGTGGTTTAGAAGGTTGCTTCATATTCATAGATCAATCTCCTTTTTAGGTTGCGATGCGGGGGATGTTCCCTCGACATCGCAATTCCAATGTACACCTTTTCCAAAAAAAGAAAATATTTTTTACAGACTGCTGCACTACCTTCTAAGAATCAACGAGTCAGGCGCTCTGAAACCGGAACGTTGGATACGCTTACAGTCCCATCCCGATCATATTTTCGCTTTTGCCCCACAGGCTCATCATAGGCAAACATTTGCTCAAGATAGGGCTGTCCGTCATCGTAGTTTTTGTTGAACTTTCCATGACGCTGTCCGGCCAGGTATTCCGCTTCAAAAACAAGAATGCCTCGATTATTCCAGCTTTGAGACAGTCCTTCTAAAAGATCTGCTTGGTAAGGACATACTGAAGCGAGCGTCCCATTTTCATGGTAGGTCTTCTCAACCCCCTCTCTCAGATTGTTCACAAAGGGGGTCTCTCGAAACACAGCGCCCGATGGGAAATATTGGACTTGGACTCCATTTCTTTGATCGGAGACGAAGGCAATCGTGGCGCTCACTTTTCCATTAGGTCCGAATACTTTGGCCGTTCCTTCTTTTTTCCCTTGATGAAAGGGAGTTTCTGCAACAAGGGCGCCTTGTTCGTTGTATTCAAAAACGGGTCCTTCGAGAAGATCATCTTTAAACTGGCCTTCCAATGCTTTAATTTTCTGTCCCTGGTCATTCGGCGGGAAGAAAATTGTGTGAGGACCATTCTTGAAATTGTCTCGATAATGGAACACTACTTCTCGAGCATCAGGGGTTTTCTGAAAATAAGATCCATCAAGCCGCCCTGCAATATAATGAGCCTCTTCCAATAACTCGCCTTGTTCATTCCAAAGCTTTTTTACGCCATGCAGATTGCCATGCTCATAGCCGGTCTGAGATTGTATTTTCCCATCAGCAAAATAACTGCTTTGTTCGCCATGCAATCTACCTAGATCGTCATAGTGAAAGCTATGGGCCAAAACCAATTTTTCCCCTTCTTTTTTAGGAAAGTATAAAAGATCTTCCCCGACTAACTTTCCTGCAGCGTACTGTTGGGAGAGCTGGATCGCTCCATCGAGAAACCAAGCGGTCAGGTTGCCATCGAGCTGATCATCGGTAAAGTGCGCAAGCCGTTCCCGCGCTCCATTTTGATAAAACCATTCTTGCTTACCCTCTTTTTTTCCATGATTAAAATGGAAACGGGTCTTCAAGTGATCTTGCGTCCACCAGGAAAGCACTGCTCCATGCAGTAGGTTTTGATCAAAAAATCCTTCAAAGACAAGAGCTTCTTCCACATCCCATTCTCGATGCCATCCCTGCTTGGATCCTTTGGCAAATTCAACGCGCGCTTTTAAGTGCCCGTTTTCATACCACTCTGTTTGGACTCCCTCAACGAGATCGGCCTCATAGTAGGCATCGACTTTGCATTGTCCGTTTGGATACCACTCGCCCATTTGGCCATCTTTGAGTCCGCCGGCAAAAGAGATCGATTTTGACAGCACGCCATTTTCATACCATTCTTCATGGATGCCGTCGTGCTGGCCATTTTTATAGTGGCTGCAGACTTTCATTTGGCCGGTTGGATAATACTCTTTCTGCTCCCCTTCAAAATTTCCGGCTTGATAGAAATATTCCAGTTTTAAAGATCCATCCGGATACCACTCAAAATAAGAGCCGTCGAGTTTCTCTTTAACGAATTGATATTCTCGTAATTTGTTGCCATTTTGGTGATATTCCAAGATGGGAGCTAAAAGGTTGCCTTCTTCATCGAATTTGGCAAGATAAGCAGGCTGCCCGTCCGGATAATTTCTCCAGTGGGTCCCATAAGGCACTCCTTCAGCAAAAGATCCTTCGCCAAGCAAGGAGCCTGATTCGCTAAAAAATTGTTTCTTCCCTTCTTCTTTTCCGTTTTTGTAAGCCACGCGATAAGCTTCCTGGCCATTTTTATGATAACGGATATGCATCCCAAAGGGAACGCCTTGGCGAAAATCGACGACTTCAACGATATTTCTCGATTCGTCATACGCAATGACGGCAGGATTTTTTCCATCGCCATGGAGAACGCCTTGGACAAATCGGCGCTGAAATTTCAAGACTCCGGAGGGAAACCATTCGCAAGACACTCCATGAAGCTTTCCTTCTTCATGGGGGAACAGAAGCGCTTTGGCTCCATTTTCGTAATACTGGACATAATCCCCATCGATTTGTCCGTTGTAATAATGGAGTTCTTCCTTAAGCTGCTCATTTGCAAAAAATGCTTGCGATACGCCGTTGAGAACTCCGTGCAAATACTGGCTTGAGGTTTCAAGTTTCCCATTGGGGAAAAACGTCTTCGAATCTCCTTCAAGCAACCCGAACCGGTACTGCGCGATTTGGCGCAGCTGTCCGTCGGCATTCAACTCAACTCTGGCTCCATGGGGAACAATGGTCGATTTCCATTGTATCGCGCCCGGTGCATCTTCTGCTACCTGAGCAACATCCATTTCTGCCTGAATGCGGCCGTTTTCATAAAACGAAATCTGCTTTACAGGATGCTCTCCGCCGGTGATCAAGGGCTCGTACAAAAGAATCTGTTCGGGGTTGCCGCTAGCAAATGTCTTGATAATTTCCGATCTCCAGTTGGGCTGTCTTGGCTTTAGAGAAAGAACGGCTTCGAGAGCTGCTTGTTCTCTGGGAGTCGACGGCAGATTGCCTTGCGGATAAACCGACCCCATCACGCTCATCCCAAGTGCTGAAAATAGAAAAAATTGTTTCATACAAACCTCTTGTCCAAGTTCTTGGAGGTTAAGCAATCAGTTGAATTTCCTCAAGGAGAAATATGGTGAGAGGAGCTCTTTTGCAAGAAAAAATTTTAACGCAGGCCAGCTCAGCTTTTAAACTTAGCGATCAAGCAATTTTACAAAAATCCTCGTGCTCAAAAGCAGAGGCCATTCGATCTATTTCTGTTTTTTTAATTTTAAGCTTTGCAGCCTCTTTACGCCAAAGAGCGGTGGCCGA
>DALYFE010000134.1:0-4616 GCA_031972195.1 Chlamydiales bacterium
CCCACCGGGAACATACGATTCAGGGTTGTCGTAATAAGCCAATCTCAAAGCTTTCGGAGCATGACTTGCTAAAGTTTTTTGCAGCGTGGCATCAAAGACATGGCCAACATCGGTAATAATGACCCTTGCGTTGCTGCATTTTTGAGCCAGTTTGATGGCAGCGGCCTCTTCAGAGACATTCTCCAAAGAAAAGGGCTTTACGATTTCGAGCTGATGATCTTGGAATTTCTTGAGAGCCGGACCTGTTGCGTAAATTTCTACTTGATAGCCTTTTTTCAGCAAGTCTTTCGCAAATACTGAAAAATGATCGGCGGGGCCTCCGTGACAAGCAATAAAACAAACGGCCGCTGCAGATAAAGAAGCTGACATAGAGGAGGCCTTACATAAACTCTAAATTTTTATCGATTGCTTAGCGCAATGTTTGAGTGCTTTTCAACCGTTGACTCCCACTGAAGCTCAGGCTTTCCTAAAACTTTTACAGCCTCATTGTGGATAGCCTTGATTTTCTCATATTCAGACGGAGATGCAACTTTCAGAGTCCCTAAAGCTTCTCCTCCATCTTTATTTCGAACCCATGTAGCAGCCAACTGAGCATCTTTTTTCACGCCATCGCGGTAATGAAATTCGATCTCGTCAGCATACGCCAAAAACGTATCCATAATGCGTTGGGGCAGCAACAATCCTTTTTCTTTTACGTCCTGCTCAGTAGTTTGTACAAAAGTCTTGTCCCTTTCCTTAATGGACTCCCAACGGACGTCATCAGGCGCCGTCACGTGGATTAATCGAATCTGATAGCCCTGATTTTTAAGAAATTCAAAAGACTTATTTGTAGAAGGTCCGGAAGAAGTGCTTCCGAAATAAAATGCGTATCCATCGCGAATTAAGTTGCCTAAGATAAGATGGGTTGCAGCATTCGATCCCGGTCTCCACTTATTATAAGCAGCCTGACGAGCCTCTTTAGATCCATTCCCGCTTTCTATATCGGCTTTGTACGTCCTGGTTTGATTTTTTAAACAAACATCATCCGGGTCAACATATGCGAAATTTCTGCCATAGGAAGCATTTTCGGCCAAATCCTCGCGCATTTTCATTGTTTTCCCTGCACCGGGGGCGCCGGCAGTAATCACTGCTAAATTCATCTTTACAGGATTGGCTGATACAATCTTTTGAAAAATGGCATTGATATCTGCACGTAGTCTAGCGGATTCGCCATCGGTATATACATCGGGATTGTCAAAAGCCTTTCCCGACAAGAAGCTCTCTAGTACTGCCTTTGGCAAAGAGTATTCATACCTTCCTTTATCGTAGATAAGGTTGAGATTGCACACATCGGATGAACTGGCGCCGCTAAATAGACTGAACATACTGCTTTCCTTTTGGGAGGCTTCCTCTGCGAGAACCTGAGCTGCCGCGCAGATGGAAACAACCGATATAAATTTGCTTAATGATTTTTTCATGACGGGCATGGTAAAGCATATCTGAAAAAAAATCAAGCAAATCTTAGGAGAATCTAACCCGGCAGTTCGTTATCTCTTCCGACAAGGGGTTTAAACAAAAGATCCTTTTTTCTGATATTCTCGAAGGGAAATGGCAAGTCTTCCGATCCGAAGAAACGGTAAAATCTCAATTATTGAAGGCAGGGTTTAGCAAGGTCGAAATTATTTATGACCGCGCTCACATCTTCCCTACAGCTGTAGCTAAAAAGTAGTGGGATATATCTTAAAATTCCTTTCTATAATCCATATTTTTCGATAATAGAATATCCCACAAGAACCAAAAACTGCCGATAAGTATTATGGGCAGTTCTGATTACAGAGTAGTTTTTATAACACCTCTACGATCCCTTCATTTCTATCGTAAAATCTGTTGTTAAAGGCGGCCCACGCTATGAGAGAGAACAGGATAGAAGTCATTTTATAGCCTAGACTAATCCCAGGGGCAATTGCACTCGCTAAGCCTAAGGTCAGCATTTTAGGAATAAAAATTTGAATGCATTTCGCAATCTCCGGATTTTCCGGAAAAACACCTTTGATGATGGGACGAGTGACAGCCTCAATCCCCGTGGCGGCAGCCGCCAGAGCACCGCCCGCCAGGGCCACATTACCAGCAGATCCAACAAGCAATTTAATGATTGCTGTAACGACAAATCCTTGAGCTGCTTTGACAGGCACTTCCGCAGGGAAGTTTTTTACATAATTATTTTGAATAACATTTAAATTTGATAACATAAAAACTCCAGTTAATTTCGAGCTAGTATATTTAATGCAAAATTACGAAACAACGACAAAACTATGATTTTCATAGAAAAGCCACCTCAACTTATGAAGAAATTCTTCAAAGGGAGTACTAGAAAATATTAGAATGGTACACTGTCGTCCTCAAAAATTTAAAACATCTCTCTTCGAGAAAAGAAAAATGATGAAATGGCTGGCTACATTCTGTTTATATGCCGTTTCATTTTCACTGCTTGGACAGCAACCATTGGCAAACAATATGGAAGAAATGGATCAACGCCCTCAATATCTTTATAAGGTTCTTTCCCTCAGGAATTGGCAAGCCACCCAAAATAGAAAGACCGCCCAATTACCCGCCGAAGATGATGCATTCATCCATTTTTCTACACAGGACCAATTAGAGAAAATCATCGGAAAATATTGGGCGGATGCACCCCAGTTTGTCGTCTTAAAAATTGATGCGGCCAAGTTGGAAGGAAAATTGGCCTTCGAAACGAATCCGGGGGGCTCTACCAAATATTACCACCTTTATGATGGACTCATTCCTTGCAATTCGATTGTTGAATCCAAAATTGTATATCAACAACCCATGGATGCCTGTGATATGCAAAAACTGGAGATTGTTCAGATAGGACACCCTGTTCTACGCCAAATGGCAAGAGAACTTTCCGTTGAAGAAATTGCAAGTCCTGAAATTCAAGAACTCATCGAAACGATGAAAGCCACTATGAGAGCCGCTCCCGGAGTTGGATTAGCTGCGCCTCAGATTGGAAAACCTCTGCAGCTAGCAGTCATTGAGGATATGGATCATAGCCATCTAAATGCTGAGCAACTGGCGATTCGAAATCGGCATCCGGTCCCCTTCCATGTGATCATTAATCCTAAGGTTTATCTAGAAGACTCTACTGATCACGCCGAATTCTTCGAAGGGTGTTTAAGCGTCCCTGAATGCATAGGAGTTGTCCCCAGAGCAAACTCTGTACGTGTAGAATGCTTGAATGAACGGGGAGAACCTGTTGTGCTCCATGCTAAAGGTTGGTATGCCCGCATTTTACAACATGAAATCGATCACCTACATGGCACTCTTTATATAGATAAAGCACAGCTATGTACCTTGATGACGATGGAAAATTACGCTAAGCTGTACAAAGATAAAAGCGTAAAAGAAGTGCAGGCAGCTCTCTTACCAAAAGCCAATCTCTGAACGTTACGCAGTTACCAAGCCAGTGGCGACGATCCCAAAGGTTGAGGGCCGCGAACAAAACCCGGCTTGATATCCGGCATATCAATCAGGGTGGGCAAATAGGTAATTTCTCCAAATGGGCTCGCAATTTTTGCTAAAGGAAGCTGCGTTTCTTTGATAATATCTGCAAAAGGCTTTGTGCCATCGAGCGCTGTGTGATCGAGCAGCCCAAGCTCGCGTGCCCACATGCACATTCGGGTAAGAGATACCCTCACTTGATAGCTGCCTCCTTCGATAGCTCTTCGATAAAGGGCCGCAGCAATCGCTGCAGAACCGACATAGGCCGCAAGATAATCTGCAAAAATCACCTGCAAAGGCATGAGCGGAGCGTCAACAGCGCCTTCCGCATCCACATACCCGGAAACTGTCACCGCCATCATATCAAACCCTCGAAAATTCGACCATTCGCCTTCGAAATCAAAACAACGAAGCTCATGCGCTATAATGCCGGGTCTGGCTGTAGCCAAACGCTTTGGGGAAATGCCTTTTTTATCGAGATCCAAATAAGAACAGGTAAATACATCCGTACTTTGCAAAAGATGGAAAAATTGGCGCAGATCCTCTTCATTGGTAAAATCGCAATAAGCCGCACGCTTTCCAATATCGGTTTCAAGACGCCAGTTTAGATGATCGGGATAATTTGGCTTTGTCAAATGGAGAACATCTGCACCAAACTCTGCTAAGGTACGCCCTGTAATCGGACCTCCGATCACATGAGTGCAGTCAAGAACTCGAATTCCACTGAAGGGATTTTTACATCCCTTGGGAAAAGGAATCGGATCGCTCTCGCCAATTTTTTCTATTTCGACAATCGGCTTGGAGGCCAAGCGGCGGCCCACAGGATGAGCGAGCCATTCTTCATATGTTCGAACGATTCCTACCGCTCCGGATTCTTCTCGGATCGCTTTTTCAAGAGCCTCGGCATCCCATAGCAAAATAGCACTTTCTACTGCACGCTGAGTGGGAGCGCACTTAAGCACTTTATATACAGCATCGCGCAAACGAGGATAGAAAAATTCCATCTTAACAAATCGGCCGTCGCGCGTGGGATAGAATTCTCCGCTTAACGGAGAATCGACGCCGGCCGCTGAAGCATAATCGGTGAATGGAAGACGCCGGCCATTTTGCCGCATAAATGC
>DALYFE010000135.1:0-4568 GCA_031972195.1 Chlamydiales bacterium
TTATGCGGAGTCAAAAAAGCCGTCGTCAAATGCCACAGCTATTCAACGCCTGAAGCGTTTGCAAACGGAATCCGCGGCGCCATTGAATACGCAACCGGCAGCTTTATCCAAAGCATTGAAAGCCAGCTAGAAAAGTTTCCCATCAAAGGGCCTGAGCTGTAGAAGATAAATCTAGAAAAAGAAAACTCATTTGAGTATCCTGAACCTTAAGGACTGAATCCCGGTGATCTATGCATG
Organism: Chlamydiales bacterium; assembly: GCA_031972195.1. Classification (GTDB taxonomy): domain Bacteria; phylum Chlamydiota; class Chlamydiia; order Chlamydiales; family SM23-39; genus DALYFE01. Next base: position 238 of record DALYFE010000135.1, read on the forward strand.
AAGTTCTCTTAAATGTCGAATCGAAAGAAGTGCGCTATGCCTATTTAAAGCATGGACAGCTTCATGATTTGATCATCGACCGAAAAAAATCGCGCCAAATCACAGGAAATATCTATCGCGGACGGGTTACAAACATCCTCCACAATATCCAGTCTGCCTTCATCGATATCAATGAAGGGGAAAACGGCTTTATCCACATCAGCGATATTTTAGAAAATACGAAGAAGTTTGAAGAAATGTTTGAGATGGACTTCGATCTCGACTACGACATTTCGAAAATGAGCGCCACTCCCAAAGCGAAAGATATCGCCCAGCTATTGAAAATCGACCAGCCCGTCTTAGTTCAAGTCGTGAAAGAACCGATTGGAACGAAAGGGGCAAGGCTTACCTCCAATATTTCAGTCGCAGGACGCTACCTCGTGATGCTCCCCAACAATCCTCATCGGGGCGTTTCCCGAAAAATCGAGGACAGAGAGTCCCGAGAAAGGCTCAAAAAGCTCATCCGCTCTTTTGAAATGCCGCAAGACATGGGACTGATCTGCCGTACCGCCAGCTCGACCGCCACAACAGAAATGCTGATCGCAGAGGCGACCGATCTGCTTCATACCTGGCAAAATATCGTTGAGAAATTCAATCGGTCCACAGGCTCTGCGCTCTTGTTCGAAGAATCGGACCTTATCAAGCGCGCCGTCATCCAGTGCGTCGACAAAAAATTCGACAGGCTTCTCATCGATGATTACGCAACATTTCAACGCTGCAAGCACATCTACCAAAAATATGCTGCAGAGCATCCCTTAAAAGTAGAGTTCTATCGAGACAAAACTCCGATGTTCGAGCGCTTTAATGCCGAACGGGAAATCGACAAGGCAGTCCGCCGTAAGATTTGGCTCGGTTCCGGAGGCTATCTTTTCTTTGACAGAACTGAAGCCATGCACACGATCGACGTCAATTCAGGACGCAGCTCCACAAATCAATCCGGCGGCGATGTCGAAGAAACGCTTGTTCAAATCAATTTGGAAGCTGCGGAAGAAATTGCCCGCCAGCTAAGGATCCGCAATATCGGCGGACTGATTATTTGCGATTTCATCGATATGCGCTCTCGAAAGAATCAAAAGCGAGTGCTTGAGCGGCTCAAGGAGTGCATGAAGGAAGACTCTGCAAAATGCACGGTGCTTGGCATGAGCGAATTCGGACTGATTGAAATGACCCGTCAAAGAGTGCGCGAATCATTATCGCAGACGATCTACACCGCATGCCCCTATTGCACAGGAAGCGGTTTGATCAAGAGCCATGAAAGCGTTTCTGTAGAAATCGAGAGATCTTTGAAAAAGCTCATTTTCTCTCAAAACCAGTTTGCATTAAAAATCGTCACCCATCCCGAACTACACCGCTATCTTGACGGAGGAGACAAAGACTATTTTGTCAAAATCGCAGGAAAAGCAAACGCCCACCTTGAATTTGCTGTGAATGATTCCCTACATTTAAACGACTACCTTTTCTATTCGACCCTAAATGGCCAAAGAATCGATACATGAACTCCAGTTTCGCTCAGCACTCGTTGCCTGCGAAGCGAAAATTCCGGTGAAATATCGCGCCATTCTTTTGCAATTCATCGATTGCTATAAAAGAGCCCTCGGAGATCTTTTCGATGACGCAATTCCCAACCTCCTCCTCTTTCTCCAGCTGGTCGAACCGCAATTTACTTCCCCATTTTCTTTTGAACTCTATCATCAGAAAATCCGCCATCCGATCGATTATTATCAATTTGGACTCAATTTCATTCGACCGCTTATTGAAAACTCCTCTTCAAAAATTTTAGGGCTTGAGCATCTTAACACAATTCAGGAAAAGCTGCGAAAAGGCGACAACGTCGTCTTATTCGCAAACCACCAAACTGAAAGCGATCCGCAAGCAATCTCCATCTTACTGGAACAACATCATCCGGATATCGCTGAAAAAATCATCTACGTCGCAGGAGAAAGAGTGTTGACCGACCCTCTGGCAATTCCCTTTAGCATGGGATGCGACCTCCTTTGCATCTATTCCAAACGGTATATTGACTATCCTCCCGAACTCAAAGCGCAAAAGCAATTGCACAACAAAAATACTATGGAACGGATGAGCCGCCTTCTTCAGGAAGGAGGGAAAATTATTTATGTAGCGCCCAGCGGAGGCAGAGATCGAAAGAACAGCCTTGGGAAAATTGAAGTGGCTCCATTTGATCCCGCCAGCATCGAAATGTTTTATCTCATGGCAAGAAAAGCAAAAACACCCACCCATTTTATTCCGCTGGCTCTTGCAACTTATGATCTGCTCCCCCCTCCTGAAACCATCCAAAAAGAATTGGGGGAAGAGCGCAAAGCGAAAAGAACTCCCGTTTTTCTCTCCTTTGGAGCCCCATTTGATATGGAAAGCGGCTTCGTCCATGAAGAAAAACTCACAAAAAGAATCAAGCGGGCGGAAAGCATCTGGATGATCGTTAAACAAATGTATGAACTCTTAGCGAAGGAATTATTGTCATGAAATCCATTCTCGCCATTTTTCTTGCCCTCGCAAGCAGCACAGCCATAGCTCCGGACACCCACGCAATTTCTGAAATAGCCGATACCTCCAATCTTCCTTTGCTCAATCCCGATTTCTCCTCTCAAAAAACAGCAAAACTGCGGCTTGAAAACGGCCTTGAGATCCTGCTCATCTCCGATCCCGACGCAGAGCTGTCTGCAACATCGGTCACCGTAGATGCCGGCTCATGGAATGACCCTGCGGCCTTTCCCGGGATGGCCCATTTTTGCGAACATATGCTCTTCATGGGGACGGAAAAATACCCTGATGAAAATGAGTTTATCTCCTCCGTATCGGATCATGGGGGCATGACGAATGCAATGACAAGCGTAGACCGCACCGTTTATATGTTCTCTTCCAATACCGATGGGTTTCTCTCCCTCCTCGACCGCTTTGCCCACTTCTTTATCGATCCTCTATTCAAACCATCGAATATCTCAAGAGAAATGCATGCTGTCGACCAAGAATTTGCAAAAAGCATTGAAAATGATGGATGGCGGACCCTCATGGTCCTAAAAGAAACAGGAAATCCCGATCACCCCAACCGGATGTTCAGCTGCGGCAATTCGGAAACTCTTTCTCAAATTCCTCAAAGCGCCCTCATCGAATGGCATAAAGCCCACTACAGCGCTGATCGAATCCATGCCGCAATCATCTCTCCCCTTGACCTTTCCACTCTCAAAGAACAAGCAGCTCTTGCCTTTAAAAACGTCCCCAAAAGCCCTCCCGTGCAGCTCGATTCCTTCATGCCGTTGACTTCCCCGCAGCAAAGAGGTCATATCACCTACATTCAGCCCATTCAAAATAAACAAAGCTTGATGCTGTTATGGGAATTGCCCGTGGCGCTGTCCGACGATCCCACCCATTCCGCAGATCTCGTCGCATACGCCCTGAAACGGGGCCACAAAAACAGCCTCTATGAAAAACTCAAGGAAGAGCAGCTCATTGAAACGCTCTCTATTTCCGTTGACGATATTGGAGGAAAAGAACACAGGTTTTTTGAGATCTCCCTGGAGCTTACCGAAAAAGGGATGAAACACCCCGAAGCCGCCGTTCTGAGAGTATTCCAATCGATCGCGCTCCTCCGCTCCACCGGACTGCCCAACTATCTCTTTCAAGAAAGAAACAAGATCGCACAACTCAAATACCAGTATCAAAGCCGCCAGGATCCCTTTTCCTACATCATGCAAATCGGACTTAGCCTTCCTGACGAAGCTCTCGAAACCTACCCAAGAAAGCAAGTCATTGCCTCCGAATACTCCACTCAAAAAATTGCGGATACAACAAGTTGGCTCACACCGGAGCGTTGCGCCATCTTATTTTTGGCGCCTACAAACCAACCCTTGGAAAACCGCGAACGATGGCTTGGCGCAGAGTATACGGTCCGTCCTATCCCTTCAGAATGGATGAAACAATGGGCATCCGCCTCTCCTGATCCGCACATCCGCCTTCCGGAGCCCAATCCATTCATTCCGGCCCACCTCGACCTCATCCCGGCCGCAGAAGCGACAAGCCAGCCCTTGCTCATTGCTAAAAATGAACTGGGATGCGCCTATTATTCCCGATGCGAAGAATTTCAAAATCCGGAAACCTCCATCCAACTCCATATCCTCTCTCCGGAAGTCAATGCGACCGCCAGATCCCAAGTCTTGGCCGCCTTATATTGCAACCATCTCAAAGACGCTCTGCACCCCACTTTGGCTGCGGCGACACAAGCCGGCCTCCATACTGCGATTGCGACAGACCATTCCCGCATTCATCTCAAGATC
>DALYFE010000136.1:0-1315 GCA_031972195.1 Chlamydiales bacterium
ATCGACAGAACTTCACTTTGCAGACACCCTCTCAGTCAAAAGAAAATAGAACTCACGCCCCATGCAATGAGGAAATAAACTGTCATCGACAAAAAGTCATTGAAAGCCGTAACCACCGGACCTGCCGAAATGGCCGGATCCACTCCAATCCGGGAAAAAACTACAGGAGAAAACACGCCAAGCAGTGTGCCCGCCAAACAGCCTCCAATGAGACCAAACCCAACAATTGCACCCACAGCCAAAGGAGTTGCGGCTCCTAAAGCAGTAGTTCCTGAAAAATCGAGCATGCCAATAATCAGTCCGCATCCTATTCCAAAGATCAGGCCGGTGAACAAACCACTGAAGAGCTCTTTGACAATTGTTTCGCGCCGGCTTCCAACAGATAAGCCTCCAACGGCCATAACGCGAACCAAAACCGTGCTGCACTGCAAACCAATATTTCCAGACAATCCGTTAATTAAAGGAACAAAGAAAAGAGCAAAAGGCAATACGCTTCCAAAATGCGCCTGGAACGAAGACATTACACCCATATTGACAAGACCTGCAAACATCGTTACAAGCAGCCAAGGCGCCCTCGTTAAAAAGCGGCGGAGAATTGAATCGTGCGAGGTAAACTTCTCATTTGTACCTGCCATCCTGGCGATGGTCTCATCCGTCAAATCTTCCATTGCTTCCACGACATCTTCGTGAGCAATGACCCCGATTAAATAATTGTCAATATCGACAACCGGCAGAGAAGAAACTTTATACCTCTCAACGATGTCGATCACCTCTTCGCGGGTAGCTTCTGCAGTCACTTTGTGCAAAACGGGACGCATGACCTGGCGCAAGGGCGTATGGTCCGGATTGATCATCATGTTTCTTGCCGGAACAAACCCCTGCAGCTCTCCGGTATCATTAAGAATGAAGATCCCCTTGGTGAAATCGATCCTAGGATTGTCTCGAATGCTTGCCGCAGCGTCCCCGATCGTCATATCCATAGTAAAGGCAAAAAACTCGGAAGTCATAAGCCTTCCGGCGCTCTTGCGGCCATGCTTTTTTAACTCGCGGATGCGGCCGGCCTTTTTAGAATCGATCAACTCCATAAGCCGGCGGAACCGCCGCTCAGGCATATCCTCAACGACCCAAACTGCCTCGTCCGTGGGCATCCGCTCAAAGATCTGCTTCATTTCGACATCATCCAATTGCCGAAACAAGACCAAACGCGTTTCACTGTCCGTGTTCACTAAAAATTTAATTTTAGCATCGCGGTCGGGAAGGTTCTCAAAAAGGACGGGACGAACGTTTGGAGGCAAATGGGAAGCCCCGTACGCTA
>DALYFE010000136.1:1325-2235 GCA_031972195.1 Chlamydiales bacterium
TCGGAGAGTGCTCGCATGCAATTTTAGCGATATCGTGGAGGCGGACTTTCGATGTCTGCTTATGAAAGGACTGCTCAAGTTTTTCTTTGAGCAAATCGTCAATGCGACCTATTTTTGATTCTGAGGGGGCCGCTACGTCCTCCACTTCCTCTTCTCCGGTATGGATATCCATAAGCGCCATGCCCCCGACTTTTAGCCTACATATTACCTCGTTTTTTTGGTTTAGGGCAAGTCATTCTCCGTATAAAAAAATTTTTTGCTTAGAATGTCTCTAGAATTAAATAGTTGGTTGTTTTAAACTACCCATTCATATGCACGATCCAAAACACATAAGAAATATCGCTATCATCGCCCACATCGACCATGGGAAAACCACTTTGCTGGACAGCCTCCTCAAACAGGCGAACATTTTTCAAGAACATGAAAAAGTGCCTGAACGAGTGATGGACAGCTTCGACCAGGAGCGCGAGCGGGGTATTACAATTTTTGCAAAACACACCTGTGTTTTTTACAAAAATTATAAAATTAATATTATCGACACCCCGGGACACGCCGACTTTTCCGGAGAAGTCGAACGCGTGCTTGGCATGGTCAATTCAGTTCTCCTTCTCGTCGATGCACAGGAAGGACCGATGCCGCAAACGCGCTTCGTTCTTTCAGCCGCCCTAAAGATGGGCCTGCGCCCTATTGTGGTCCTCAACAAAATCGACAGACCCCATGCAGCGCCTGACCGAGCTCTCAACCAAACATTCGACCTATTCCTTGAACTGGGCGCAAACGACGAACAGCTTGATTTCCCCTATATTTACGCATCCGGGTTCAATGGATTTGCAATTAAAGAATTAAATGATGAACGGAAAGACCTAGCCCCACTATTCGACCTTATTTTGTCAGCAGCTCCGCCTCCTCC
>DALYFE010000136.1:2279-4557 GCA_031972195.1 Chlamydiales bacterium
TAATGCAGGCCGCCACTCTCTCTTACGATGAATATATCGGAAGACAGGCGTGCGGACGGATCCTGGAAGGACAAATTGCGAAGGGACAAATGGTAACGCGGGTCGACCGGAACGGGAACCATTCCCAACACAAAATCGCAAAAATCGAAGGACATCTCGGCCTGAAGAAAACCGAAGTCGAGGTTGCCGGAGCAGGCGATATCGTCACTCTTTCAGGAATTCCTGAAATCGATATTGGAGATACAATTTGCTCCCAAGACCAAATTGTCCAGCTGCCTCCGATCACATTGGCAGAACCAACGGTTTCCGTAGAATTCCTCGTCAACGCAAGTCCGTTTGCAGGAAAAGACGGCAAGCACATTACGATGAATAAGCTGCGCGACCGTCTGATGCGGGAAAAAAGAGCGAATATCTCGTTGAAAATCGAAGAGATAGCCGATCGCGATGACGCCATCCGAGTTTGCGGACGCGGAGAGCTTCACTTAGCCGTTCTGATCGAAACCATGCGCCGCGAAAATTATGAAATGGCCATCTCCAAACCCAATGTCATCACGAAAGTGGTCGACGGAGTGGTTCATGAACCAATGGAACGGGTCCACGTCGAGGTCCCTGAACAATTTTCAGGAACAGTGATCGAGGATTTATCTCGTAAAAAAGGAGAAATGCGCTCTCTGTCTACATCGGAGCACGGATTAACGACCATGGAATTTTTGGTCCCTACCCGCGGCTTGATGGGATATCGCAGCGACTTCCTAACCCGCACATCGGGACTTGGTATTCTCACCTCGATTTTCGAATCCTTTGCTCCTTGGAAAGGAGATATGGCCGGAAGAAGCCGCGGAGTCATGATTTCCAATAGCTCAGGAAAAGCAAATGGCTATGGCCTATTCAATCTTCAAGAACGCGGCTCGCTTTTTGTCAAACCGGGCGACGAAATCTATGAAGGAATGGTCGTCGGAGAACATTCTCGAGATAATGATCTGGTCGTCAATGCCACAAAAGCCAAGCAGCTCACAAACGTGCGCGCAGCCGGCAGCGATGAGAACATTCTCTTAACGCCCCCCAGGAAGTTCACTCTCGAACAAGCCATTGATTATATCGCTGACGATGAACTCGTCGAAGTGACGCCGAATTTCATTCGCCTTCGCAAGCGCTATCTCAATGAAAATGATCGAAAGCGCTATTCAAGAAGCTAACAACAATCCCGGGAATTAATTCCCGGGGTTTCTCTTAGAGACTGTCGTTTCAATGACAGTCTCTTAATCTCCGCCCTTTTTAAAAAACCATTCTTGCAAGGAATTGGACTCAAAGCGTAAAGTGAAAACATATGTTTCACCGCATCGCAACTTACGCGCTCTGTCTTATTGCTTTTGCCATCCCATTTGAATACAAATACGACAAACCATTTCGACACTTTTCCAAAACACTGATCCCTGAAGGCCTTCATCTCCCCTCCTTTTTTGACCAGAAAATCTATTTTTATCCCTCAGACCTGATTGCATTGATTTTAGGACTTGCAGCTCTCTTCCTAATGCGCGCCCCAATACGTAAATTTTTCGCTTCCCGCAGCGCCCCCTATCTCTGGATCGTTTTTGCATTAGCTATTGTTTCTATCACCGTTTCTCCTTTATCGAATTACCCGATCCTCTATGTCCGCCTATTGCAACTTTTAACTCCCCTGATCCTCTTTTCCTATATCGCAGTCTCTTACGAAGATATCTCTGAACGAACTCGTTTGACCAACTGGCTGTTTATTGCCTTGGCCTCGGCTGCAATCATTCAATCGCTAATTGCAATCGTTCAGTACGGAACTCAAGAACCCCTTGGACTTAGGATCTTTCAAGAACCTACCCAATTTGCAAGCTTCTTTACTCCAAATGGAGAAAGATGGATTTTTGATGATCTGTTTCCGATGCTACGGCCCACAAAAGAAATTCTGCGCGCTGCAGGAACGCTCCCTCACGCCAATGTGCTAGGAGGATTTCTCTGCGCTTCGATCCTTGCCTGCTATGCACTATTTTTCTATTACCCAAGGTTCCGTACCTGGATTGCCCTTTCGATTAGCATCCAGTTTTTCGCAATGGCCCTCTCTTACTCAAGATCCGCTCTCTTTGCTTGGGGCTTAGCTACGCTATTTTGGTTCTGCCATCACATGGCTTACCGCGGATTTGTAAAAACATGCAAAGACCGAGGAATCCAATTACTAACGTTGACGATCTTTGCATCCGTTACGATCACCGGAGTTGTCTTGTATGAGCAATTCCGCCATCGAGGAGGC
>DALYFE010000137.1:0-4417 GCA_031972195.1 Chlamydiales bacterium
TTGCTAATTGTTTTCCGCAATTGGGCATTGGAAGGAGCTAGCCTCGAAAATATCCGATCCGGTTACGATCCTTCCCGAGGCAACTTCTTAAGCTTTGAAGTTAGCGGAATCGCCTCAAAAAATGCGCTCTCCGCCTGGACCTCCCTCTATTCCAAGGAAAGCATCGCCGGCACCTCGCTTGAACAATATTCACAAGGGAGAGGCTGGAGAATGGCTGCGATCCTCAACGGGACTGTCATCAATGCCCCCACTCTCGAATCGTCTCTACGCGACAGCGCTATGATCAGCGGAAGTTTTTCTCAGCGCGAAGCCAATTTGCTTGCAGCAGACTTAAAAGCAGGCTCTTTGACGTTTACACCTCATATCCTATCAGAAAACAACGTAAGCCCCGAATTGGGCAAAGCGGACAAATTGAAAGGCATTACAGCCACTTTCGCAGCGCTCCTTCTCGTCATTGGCGCCATGATCGGCTACTACCGGTTCGCCGGAGCTGTCGCATCCGTTGCAGTGATATTCAATCTTTTAATCTTGTGGGCTGTTTTGCAAAACTTGGGAGCCGCCTTGACATTGGCAGGTTTGGCCGGAGTCATTTTAACTGTCGGAATGGCCGTTGATGCAAACGTACTGATTTTTGAACGGATCAAAGAAGAATTCGCATTAACAGGAAGGATTTCATCTGCTATTGCGGCCGGATATAAAAAAGCCTATAGCGCGATTATCGACTCCAACGTCACAACAATTATCGCGGCCTTGATCTTATTGAACTTCGACGCGGGGCCCATTAAAAGTTTTGCCGTAAACCTGATCATAGGGATTGCATCATCGATGTTTACAGCCCTGTTTATGACCCGGTTTTATTTTACGGGCTGGGCGAAAAATCCGAAAAACACAACTCTTAACATGGCAAATTGGATTAAGGCCACAAGCTTTCCTTTTCTGCGCTGGAGCAACACAGCCTTTGCAGTGTCCGCAGCAATCATTGTTGTTGGATGCTCTTTAATTTGCATCAACCGCTCTTCAATGCTCGGCATGGATTTTACAGGAGGATATGCCTTAAATCTCGAACTGGAATCAGGAAATATCGAACAAGTGGAACGGGCTCTCTTATCCTCAGGGGCATCAATTGCCGATTTTCAAATTCGGGCGCTCGATTCTGAAAGCCATCTTCAAATTCTTTTTGGAACTACGATGGAACAGATTGGAAAGCCCTTTCATGAAATGCCTATTGAGACCGAATCCAAAACAATCTACCCATTTGAGAAAAACCCACGCATCAACTGGGCTGTCAATGCATTGGGCGACCATCAAGTCGTTTTATCAAAACCCACGCTTTCACAGCTTCATTCTAACTGGACCTCGATGAGCGGACAAATGTCCGATGCAATGCGCAATCATGCAATCATCGGGCTTGCGATCTCTTTTGTGTGCATCTTCATCTACCTGGTATTTCGATTTGAATATCAATTCGCTGCAGCAGCCCTCCTCTGTCTTTTCCACGATGTCTTGATCACTTTCGGCTGCATCGGGTTGCTCCATGTGTTTGGAGTCCGCATCCAAATCGACTTGAATACGATCGCCGCACTGATGACAATCATTGGGTATTCTTTGAATGATACGATCATTATTTTTGATCGTATTCGAGAAGACTTGCGCTATTACCAAAAAAGGACGCTTTCAGAAGTTGTCAACCATGCTCTTAACGCAACTTTAAGCCGCACTACCATTACGTCAGGAACGACTCTTTTGGTTCTCATTGCACTGGTTGCGCTTGGCGGCCCTTCCATTTTCAGCTTTGCCCTTGTGATGACAATCGGAGTCTTTTTTGGAACAATCTCCTCTTGGTTCATCGCCTCGCCTTTAATGATTTTCTTCCACAAAAGAGAAGAGAAAAAAGAAATGAAATCTGTTTCTCTTTAAAGGGTTAGGAGGTATATACCTGGAGTGATTCAAAATCGGAATGATGCCAAGGAGACGCCTTGGGCTTAATGGAATGTATGCGGGTCCCAAATTCAGCGGCTGCTCACACAGCTGGGGACCGATTTTGACTCACGATTGCAAACTACAGAAATAACCAATTGGGATTATGACTACTCCACCTTCGAAATCTAAAGATCCCTTATGGATTTTCCCGGAACACAGCCCGGTTTTGGCACAGCAAATCATTCGTGAATTCAATATTCATCCGGTAACGGCTCAGATTTTGATTTCCAGGGGTTTTAAGACAATTCAAGAAATCCACGAATTTCTCTACGCAAAATTGCCAAACCTTTTTGATCCGGGTCTATTTCCTGATATGGACAAAGCAGTTGAGCGCGTAGTTTCCGCACTTCACAGCAAAGAACCGATCCTCATTTACGGCGATAATGATGTGGATGGGATGACTGCGGCAGCCCTTCTCACTGAATTTTTACGCACATTGGGAGCCAATGTATTTTTCGACATCCCTAATCGAGCCATGCTAAAAAAAAGCTTGATGGGAGATGCCTTGCAATTTGCAATGGAACGAAAGTGCACTTTGCTGATCACTGTAGATTGCGGCATCACAGCCGCCAAGGAAATCGAAGAAGTAGTCTCTCAGGGCATTGATGTCATTATCACAGACCACCATGAACCTACTTCAAAAATTCCTCATTGCATTGCAACGCTCAATCCGAAACTCATCAATAGCACCTATCCAAATCGGGAATTGACCGGCGTTGGAGTCGCTTTTAAGCTGGCGCACGCAATCACCAATACGCTCATCGAAAATGAAGAAATCCTCCCATCGAAGATTGATTTAAAAACCTATCTCGACTTGGTTGCTTTGGGTTTAATTGGCGATATGGGCGCTCTAAAAGGTGAAAATCGGATTTTAGTTCGATACGGGCTCAAGCAGATGCGTAAAATGAAGCGGGTCGGTCTGGCAAAACTATTCGAATTGAGTGAAATTGGAAAAAAAGATCTATCCCCTATTGATATCGCATCAAAAATCGCGCCGCGCTTAAATAGCCTGGGCAGAATTGCAGATCCCATTAAAGGAGTCGAGCTTCTGCTGCTGCACCGCCATGACGAAGCAGAAAAACTAGCCAAAGAACTTGATCTCAACAACCTCGAAAGGCAAAAAATTGAAAGGATTGCGTCAGACGATATTGAGGTGATGCTATTTCAATATCCCGATCTTTTAAAAGACAAGGCCATTGTGCTCCAGTCAGAAAAATGGCATCCGGGAATCATTGCGATCTTGTCTGCCCGCATTGCAAAACAATACAACAGGCCAACAGTCATTATCTCCATCGAACAGGGGATCGGCAAAGGATCAATGCGGACAATCCCTGAATTCCCTCTCCTTCCCATCCTAAAGGAAAATGAGGATCTTCTGATCAACTTCGGAGGCCATGATTATGCAGCCGGTCTGACGATTAAGGAAGAAAATATTCCAAAATTCAAAAAGAAATTTCTGGAAGCAGCAGATATCATGTTAAAAGATCATGATGTTGTTCCAAAACTTTATCTGGATGCAAAGATTAACTTCAGCGAACTGACCTTTGATTTTCTAGAATCCCTTCACTTGTTAGAACCCTTTGGCCATGAAAATCCATCTCCGATTCTCTATTGCGACGCTATCCAACTATGGCCGCCAAAAGTTGTAGGAAAATTCCATCTAAAGCTATTTCTGGAACAAGGAGATCGCATGTTGGAGGGAATCGCTTTTGGATTGGCAGACCGCAAAGACCAAATCCCTCATAAGAATATGCCGCTGCGGATTGCATTTACCCCGCAAATCAACATGTTCCTTAATAAAGCGAGCATCCAACTATTAATCAAAGACTTCCAGCCAATCAAAGAATAGACTTCCTTCGATGATTTCGAAAGAGATCCAATTAAAAAAAAACCGCCCGCTAAAAAGGGGACGGTTTTGGAGGAAATTGGCAATTCAAGAAGAAAAATGCCAATTAATTTGCGACTTGAGAACTACGGTTGAGGTAGTTTTCTTGGTATCCTTTTAAATCATCGATATGAATGACCCAAGCAGCTCCCTTACGGTGCGCTTTCAAAAGACCTACTCGAGTAGCATAATAGAGTTTTTGAGCAGGAACGTTGAGTAATTTGGCAGCTTGATTAATGGAATAATATCCTTTGCCATGATCAAAAAGAAGCTCCCCATCAAACATCGATTTTGTACGGGAATATTTGTTCTTACGATACTCTTCAAGATCTTCTAAGTGAATTGTCCAGCGGGTCGAGCTCTTTGATGCTTTCAATTTCTTCTGCTTAATAGCAACATAGATCGCTTGACGTGTTACATTATTGATTCTCGCTGCTTCAGTAATCGAAACAACCTTCTCAGAATCGCCGGTCTGCGCAGGGTTTTGACCCCAAGGCGTTTTGTCGTTCATGATTCTTTCCTCCTTCTTATTTTAATTTTTAAATCCATTTC
>DALYFE010000138.1:0-4313 GCA_031972195.1 Chlamydiales bacterium
TGATTAACGCAACGGTGCTTGTTCTGGACAATCGTCAGGCGACTATTGACGACATCATGAAGGTGATGCCGGGTCCCGATTTTCCAACAGGCGGCATCATTTGCGGATATCGCGGGATTCGGGAAGCTTACCACACAGGACGTGGAAAGCTGCTCCTCCGCGCTCAGATGACGGTAGAAGATTTGCCCAATGGCCGGCAGCAAATCGTTGTCGACGAGATTCCTTATAACGTGAACAAATCGCGTCTGATTGAGCGGATCGCTGAATTGATCAATGAAAAGGTCGTGACCGGCCTTTCCGATATTCGCGACGAATCGGATAAAGACGGATTGCGGCTGGTGCTAGAACTCAAACGCGGCGAAATTGCGGACGTTGCGATCAACCAGCTTTATAAGAATAGCGATTTGCAGGTGACGTTCGGGTGCAACATGCTTGCCCTGGACCGCGGACTGCCCCGCACAATGAATATTAAGCATTTCATTAGCGCGTGGATCGATCACCGGATCGATGTAATCCGCAGACGCACTCGATTTGAACTGGCCCGTGCGGAAGCAAGAGCCCACATTCTTGAAGGATATCTCAAAGCTCTCGATCACCTCGATGAAGTCGTGCGCATTATCCGTGCTTCTTCCAATCGCGATGGCGCCCGCGCTGAATTGATCAGTCGATTCTATCTATCTGAAAAACAGGCAAATGCCGTGTTGGATCTGCGCTTGTATCAATTGACAGGTCTTGAGGCTGAGAAAATTGATGCCGAATATAAGGATTTGCTCCAAAAGATCGCCCATTATCAAGCGGTGCTCGCATCCGAGGCTATGGTGCGGGACATTATCAAAGAAGAACTGGAAGATTTGAAGAAAGTTCACAAATCGGAAAGAAAAACGAAGATCGTCGCCGCTGAAGGGGAATTCCAAATGGAAGACCTGATTGCCGATGAAAAGGTCGTAATCACCATTTCCAATGACGATTACATTAAGCGGATGCCGATTGATACTTTCCGCGAGCAGCGCCGAGGCGGCGCCGGCGTAATCGGCATGGAAATGAAAAAAGACGCAGACATTCTCAAAAACATTTACGTTGCATCGACCCATGATTATCTCTTGATTTTCACCAATCACGGTCGTTGCTATTGGACGAAAGTCTGGCAGATTCCTGAAGGCGGACGCCGTACGAAAGGCCGTCCTTTGATCAATCTTTTGGAAGATTTGCGCGAAAATGAAAAGGTAGCAGCCATCCTGAAAGTACGCAATTTTGAAGAGCAAGGGTACATTTTGCTTGCGACTTTAAAAGGCGTTGTCAAAAAAACGGAGATTGCTGAGTTCAATAATCCGCGCCGTAAGGGAGTCTATGCTCTGAATATCGATGAAGGCGATGAGCTCATTGTGGCTCGCATTGCCAGACCCGGAGAGCAGATCATGCTGTTTACCCGCAACGGAATGGCGGTTCGCTTTGACGAGAGTCTGGTTCGTCCTATCGGCAGGGTAGGCCGTGGAGTGCGCGGGATCTTGTTGAAGAATGAAAAAGAGGACAAGGTAGTTGGCTGCGAAGTGGTCACTCCGGATCAAACGATTCTGGTTGTTTGCGAACGAGGTTATGGCAAGAGATCGAATGTTGATGATTTCCGCCAAACCAATCGCGGCGGCGTTGGCGTCCGGTCCATTATTACTTCCGAGCGCAACGGCATGGTGGTCGCAGCATTGAGCGTAGCAGACAGCGATAGCGTTCTTCTCATGTCAGCGGAGGGGCAAGCTGTGCGTATCCGCATGCGCGATGTACGCGTCATGGGCCGTTCCACACAGGGCGTGCGCCTTGTCAACGTCAAAGAAGAAGGCGATCTCGTTGTTGCAGCCCAAAAGATTGAGGCTGTTGCAGAAGATTGCTCGATTGCTGAATGAACCGGGGACTTTTCATTACATTTGAAGGGGGCGAAGGGGCAGGCAAGACCACTCTGATCGAGCAAGTGTCCAAGGCTCTTTCCTTGCAAGGGCTCCCTATTTTAAAGACACGGGAGCCCGGCGGTACAAAATTGGGAGAGTCGGTTCGGAATCTGCTCCTCCATCATCGAGATCCGGTCTCTCCTTACGCAGAGCTTTCATTGTTTCTCGCATCGCGCGCGCAAATCATCGAAGAGGTGATTCACCCGGCTTTGCACAGCGGCACCACTGTTTTATGCGATCGCTTTAATGATTCGACGATTGCCTATCAAGGGGGCGCTCGCGGACTTGGCATGGAGTCGGTCGAACTGTTTTGCCAATTCGTTTCGCAGCAGTTAGTGCCCGATTTGACCCTATATCTCGACATTGACCCGGAAGTGGGATTGATGAGGGCAAAGCGGCATCGATCGCAGGATCGGATTGAAGCGGAGCATATTTCGTTTCATAAAAAAATTCGAGAAAGCTACCTTGCGATCCAGAAAAAGCATCCGAAGCGTTTTCATTTGATCGATGCTTCGAAACCGCCCATTGAAGTGTATGAGGCAGCTATGGCGTTGATCAGGCCGAAGCTCTCCGGTGGTTGATATGTTTGAGTCGATCTTAGGCAATGAGTCTGTTAAGTCTTACTTGCGCAAAGCCATTGAAGAAGCAAAGCTTCCTCATGCGCTTTTGTTTTCCGGGCCCTCCGGCGTTGGAAAAAGTCTGTTTGCCAAGGAACTTGCTATCCAAGGTTTGAAGACCTCTGCAGATAGGATTGAGAAAGAAGGGCACCCTGATTTTCATGTTCTTCGACCTGAGGGAAAAAGCGGCACCCATTCCATAGAATCTCTGCGCCATCTCATTGACGATGTGCATGCAGCGCCTTTTGAGGGCTGGGCCAAATTCTTTGTTATTTATGATGCAGAACGCATGCAGCCTGCGGCAGCCAATGCGCTGCTTAAAACGCTTGAGGAGCCAAGCCCTTTTACAATCATATTGCTTATCACGAGCCACCCTCAAGAGATGCTGCCGACGATTGTTTCCCGCTGCAGCCCTATTCGGTTCCATCCTCTTTCAGAAGTAGATATTGCAACGATTTTGAAAGCAAAAGGCCTTCCCGAACAATATGCATTTTTGGCCCAAGGGTCGGCTGAACAGGCGTGCGAGCTTGCTCAAAAACCTGCCTTGGAAAAGCTCTTATTTCCTCTTCTGGAACAAAAGCATCCTTATGCCAAGTTATCTTCTCTCATTGAAAAGATCGATGAAGCGATCGAAGATGAAGATCCGCTGAAACAGGCGAGAAGCGTTGATCGATTATTTGCTGCTATTTTGATGTGGCACCGCGATCAAATCGCAAGAGAACATGGCTTGCCGGAAGACAAGCTTTTCTTTCCGCAGGCGCCGATTGCCCGACGTCATTTGCCTGATTTATCCGATATGGAAAAACTAGTGGATGAAGCGCGTTTAGCGATCTCGCGCAACATCCGGTTTTCTTCCTGTCTTGAGAAACTGCTGCTTAGTTTTTAAGCGGGCAGCTCGCTTCAAACCCACACTTTCTGTGAAGAATTTTCCATTGCGAGGTTTTCGTTGGCTGCAGCTAAGCTAAGAAAAACAAGAGAGAGCACTCCGCCTAGCAAAAGCGTGACTGGCCAAGTAAAGGGAAGCGATACTCCTAGAGCAATGAGGAGTCCTGAGGCGATTAGAGGATTAGAGGCCAAAAAGAGGCAAATTTTTGTTTTAGTCGAAAGCTCTGCTGGATTCCAAGCGTTCCTATTGGATGATGTTGAGTTACCTTGTGAGGTCGGCTTTATTCCTTCTAATGTCATAAAAACTCCTTAATTATTTTGGTTTTATTTGAGGTATTATACATTATTTGCATTGTTAAAGTAAATATCCTTATTTTTTTTAATTATTAATTTTGTTAATTTCTGGAATTTATAAATATAATTTTTTTTAAATAAAAAAAACGTAAGGTGATGGTGTGATATTTTCTAATATGAATTTTATTGATAATTAATATATAATTGCTAAAATAAATAAAAAATTTGGATGATGCAATGTCTTGTACTGATAAAAAAATGTGTGGAAAGGTTGCTCTGGTTACAGGAGCGGCTCAAGGAATTGGCAAGGCCATTGCCATTGCCTTATTAAACGAGGGAGCCCAGGTCATCGCTTCCGACGTCAATGATGATTTAGGGCAGGCCTTTATGAAAGAAACTGATGGGAAGATCGTTTATTTGCATTTAGATGTGAAAGAAGAAGTCTCTTGGCGTCATGCGATGAGCGAGATTCTTCGGCGATTTGGCAAGCTCAATGTCCTTGTGAACAATGCAGGGATCACCGGATTTCAGGAAGGGTTTGGACCGCAGGATCCGGAACATGCTTCTTTGGAAAGCTGGC
>DALYFE010000139.1:0-4067 GCA_031972195.1 Chlamydiales bacterium
CGCTTGAAAAATACTTTCTCCAAATTGCAGAGAGATCCAAATGAATATACAAAGGATTTTGGGAGTTTTTTTTCGATATTTCTACGTACTTAAAAAGGGACTCCATCAACTCTCCGATCTTTTCTATTGGCCCTTTGTAGATATTCTGCTTTGGGGATTGACCTCCGTCTGGATCCAGAAATACAACCCTTCCGCAAACTTGCCTCTTATCTTGCTTACAGGACTCATCTTCTGGCAGATCGCTTGGAGAGGGTCGGTGGATATTTCAGTAAGTCTTCTTCAAGAATTTTGGCATCGCAATCTTGTCAATTTGTTCTCCACTCCTTTAAAAATATCCGAATGGATCGCCGGGATGCTCCTTTTGAGCGTGGCCAAACTGTTTGTCACGATCAGCTTTGGATCTTTGATTGTTTACTTACTCTACTCTCTGAATGTTTTCGCAGTGGGCTGGGCGTTTCTTCCCTTTGCCGCATGTTTGCTGATCTTTGGATGGACTTTGAGCTTCCTCTCATCGAGCGCAATCATTTATTGGGGACATAAAGTGGAAATGTTTGCCTGGATGGCAGCTTTCTTATTCGCACCATTCAGCGCGGTCTTTTATCCGGTAGAGATACTCCCTGAATGGGCCCAAATCATTGCTTGGTCTTTGCCCACCACCTATATTTTTCAGGGAATGCGGATGATCCTTTCCGGAAATGCCTTTCCCATCTCTTATTTTTGGACGAGCATGGGACTAAACATCATCTATCTCAGCCTCTCGATCCTCCTGTTTTGCTATGCTTTTGAAAAAAGCAGAGAAAAAGGGCTGGCGCGCCTTGAGTAGACTGTCTCTGAGTTAAAAAACTCTCAATGCGTTGAAATCAGGAACAATCTCTAAAGGATCTTTCGTAATTCCAAGCTTTTGAATTTCCTGGCAAATCACCGCGTGTTTCGCCCTAAGCTCCTGGATAAGATGCCTTCTTTTAGATGGATCCGGAATCTGAGTTATGTAACTGATCATGCTTTGGTAAATATCGCGCATTTCATTGCGGCAAGCAGCTAACTCTTTCTCTACATATTCAGCATTCGATTCGATCAGCGAAGACTCATGATCCAAGCTTTTTTTCATTGCGTAACCGGTGATGCCTAAAATTCCAAGGCTAGCTCCTATAACACGATAGTCTGTGGGATGCAAAGCATTGAATGTTCCTCGGATATCGCCTTCTTTTGCAGCATAGGCAAGCCCGGCAACCCCGCCAACGACTGCGCTTCCAAGAAGGGCTTTGGTTCCGGAAAGAGCCACTCTGCCATATCCTTGGAGCTGTCCAATGATTCCTAACCTGTTTTGTTTTGCAGCAGCGATACGCTCTCTCATTTCAACAGGAACGGCAATCCGGCTTAAGGAATGAGCGGGTGCCGCCGCTAACAGCTCGGCATTGCGTTTTCCGTCTTTGGGCTTAAGCTCGTAACTTTGGACTTGAATGTACCGAGCGGCGCTTTTGAACTTCTGTAAAATGTTTTCCATTTCCGGGGCGGTTAAATCGAATTTCTTCAACACAGTCTCAATGGAAGGAATTTTTCTTTCCAAATCATCAACAATTTGTTTCAGTCGAAGAACTTCTTCAGAATCCCCTTGTTCTGCTTTCGCGTAAGATTCTCTTAAATGCTGGGCCACATCATCGAATATAAATAGCATCTGGTTGCAAATCTGTTTGCGGCATTCTTGCGCTTCTTTGGCGTTTTCTTCTAAAGTTTTTTCATCTTGTTTGGTAGACCATTTTGCAGCTCGAACCGCGGCATCGCGTACGGCCACTGCTAGGAATGCCATCCCTAGGCGTACAGGAGGAATCCCTAATTCCGAAGAAATCCAACCTGCGATTCCAAGCGTTGCCGAACAGTGCAAAGCGTATCCATTGCTATATGCCATCTCGGCCGCTTTAATCACCCCATAGGTTCCTAGTCCCACCGCACCCAAGGCTGCTGTCCCTCCGCAAAGATAGACAACCCCGGACTTCACCCAACTTTTCACTCCATCAAAATATCCGGGACGCAACGCTTGAGCTCGATTAAAACATTCAATTGTCAATCGGGTGGCTACTTGCTCTTTCCCGCTGGCTGCATTCAATCTTAAAATTTTTCTTAAGTTATCAGGAGCCTCGGAAGATGCTTGAACACGTTGATCAAGAGTGGACGGAACCGCGAGTACCATAAAATGAATCCTCTTATTTAATGAAGTTTTGCAGTATTTTAACATATTCTTTGTTTTTTTGGACAGACAAAGTAAAACAAAAACAAATAAAACAATGTTAATAAAAATAAATATCAATTAAACAAATAGTTGGTTAAATAAAATAAAAATATAAGTTTTGCTTTTCAAACAAACAATTAATAGACCTCTCCTTTGAAGAGGAGAGGTCTTCAAAGAGATCTAATAAAATCTCTTGTACCTTTCCTCTAGAGAAAGTATATTTGATTCCTATTAGCTTCCCTTAAATAATATGAAGAAAAATCCTCCCATTCTCGAAGCGCGCAATATATCAAAGCTCTATACGCAAGAAGGACGCTCCACTGCAGCTTTGCAGGAAGCCAGCATTGCTATAGACCAGGGCTCTATTTGCGGGATTATCGGATTGAGCGGAGCGGGTAAGTCCACTTGCCTTCGAGCTCTTGCAGGGTTGATTTCTCCTTCCTCCGGCAATGTTTTTTTTAAAGAAGCGGACATTCATCAAATGAGTGCGAAAGAAATGCGCGCTTTTCGAAGAAAAATCGGAATGATCTTCCAGCATTTCAACCTACTCAGCTCCAGAACGGTGGCAGGCAATATCGCCTACCCTCTTGAGATCGCAAATGTTTCAGAAAATGAACGGCAGCGCCGCATCGAAGAACTGCTGGGATTCGTCCGTCTCTCGTCGAAAAAAAATGACTATCCTTCTTCATTGAGCGGCGGAGAAAAGCAGCGCGTTGGGATCGCGCGCGCTCTGGCCAATCAACCCGAAATTTTATTTTGCGACGAGGCAACGTCTGCATTAGACCCAAAAACCACTTCGGAAATCCTCGATCTATTAAAAATGGTGAACCAAAAACTTGGGGTCACCATTGTCTTAATCACTCATGACATGGGAGTGATCAAACAAATCTGCAACCAAGTGGCGGTTCTTGACGCAGGGAAGGTCGTAGAACAGGGGCCCGTATCGAAGGTATTTGCCGATCCGCAGCATCCGATCACGCAGCGCTTCATTCAAAGCACAACCCACGATATCCCTAAAGAGTGCTTTAAACCTGCATCTCCGAATCGAAAACTCTTACGGCTCCGTTTCAAAGGCGATGCAGCCAATGAGCCGATTATCTCCCAAATCACTGCAAAATTTCATGTCGAGGCCAATATTCTGATGGGATGGATTGATAAATTGCAGACAACAACGATTGGTACTTTAATCATCGAATTAACCGGGTCTCCCGAGGGGATCGCCCAGTCGTTGACTTATGTTTCCGATAAAGGGGTGCAATGCGAGGTGCTGGAACATGCTCTCTAATTTTGATCTGGCCATCCAGCTTTTGCCTTTGCAGCTTTGGAATACAATCTACATGGTATTTACTTCTGCTTTCTTCGCCCTGCTCCTTGGGTTGCCGCTCGGGATTACCCTCACCGTTACGGACAAAGAGCATATTCTGGAAAATCGGATGCTCTATAAACTATTGGAAGCGATTGTAAACATCGGAAGATCGTTCCCCTTTGCTATTTTGATGGTCGCCCTCATTCCTCTCACTCGATGGATCGTCGGAACCAGTTTGGGAACGACCGCCTCCATCGTTCCGTTAACGCTGGCTGCAGCGCCATTCATCGCCAGACTGATCGAAACGAACTTAAAAGAAGTCAATGCGCATATGCTCGAGGCGGCTGTCGTTATGGGATCCACTTCCTGGCAGATCATCACAAAAGTGCTTCTTCCGGAAGCGCTTCCTTCAATTCTCTCTTCCGTGACGTTAATGCTGGTCAATCTGATCGGCTATAGCGCAATGGCGGGGCTTGTCGGAGGAGGCGGATTGGGGCAGGTGGCCATTCAGTATGGTTACAACCGCTTCAATAC
>DALYFE010000140.1:0-4063 GCA_031972195.1 Chlamydiales bacterium
TTCTGCTTCTATTGCTTTAGCCTCTGCTTTTCTCGCTTTTTCCTCTGCTTTTCTCTGCTGCTGTATCGCCTGTTTTGGCGAAGAAGCCAAAGCTGCCTCGCTTTCGGAAGCGCTGGGCCATTTCATTGGAAAACACTTAAGATCGCTCGAAGTGCCAATCGACATGGACGCCCTTGTGAAAGGAATGCAGGAAGAAACTACCGGGATCGCCCCCTCCTTCACCGAAGAGGATTACACACAAGCCCTTTACTCGCTCGAAGAACAGAGCTTTTCTTTAAAAAAAGAAAAAAACTTACAAGATGCTGAGACATTTTTAGCGCAAAATTTGGGAAAAAAAGAAGTCACTCCACTGGAAAACGGAAAAGTTCAATTCGAAACAATCAAAAAAGGCAAAGGCCAAACTGTCCAGTCCTACAATTCCCCTCTCGTACGCTACCAGGCCCGCTTTCTCAATGGAAAAACACTCTCCGATTCTCCCAATGAAGAATATCTCGATCTGGCGGAAACACTTCCCGGACTGTGCAAAGGAATCATCGGGATGCGCGAGGGAGAAATTCGAAAACTCTACATTCATCCGGAACTGGGCTATGGAACCAAAGAGAGACTCTATCCAAACTCTCTTTTGATTTTTGAAGTAGAAATATTGGAAGCAGACATACCCAAATCCCTTCAGCCGTGAAAATCGTCCTCTACCAGCCGCAAATTCCTCAAAACACCGGAACCATTGCGCGAACATGCGCTGCGAGCGGCACCGATTTAATTCTAGTCCGGCCTTTAGGGTTTAGCACGAACAGCCGCCATCTAAAACGAGCCGGCCTCGATTACTGGGATGGGGTTTGCGTTCAAGAAGTCGACGATCTGAATCCTTTGCTCAAAGAAGCTCCCTTCTTCTTTTTTTCAAGCAAAGCGAAAACGCGCTACACCGATGTCCAAATTCCATCAAATGCATTATTGATTTTTGGCTCGGAAACATCGGGGCTGCCTGAAGAATACTTCGAACAGTGGCCCAATCAGTTTTTGACGATTCCAATGATGGAAGGGAACCGCTGCTTGAACCTGGCATGCAGCGCGAGCATTGTCCTCTATGAAGCCCTAAGGCAACATCATTTTTTATTTCCAAAAAAGACGGAAAGAAACATGGAAAGCAAGATGCTAGCAACTAACGAAGTTGCTAGCGGTAGATAGATCGTCACCTTTTGTTTTTTGATGATCAAATCTCCCGGGAGCTTTCCTATCCATCCGGTCAGCCAGGGAATCTGGATCCTGAAATGAATGATCGCTCCAAGGATCACAACCAAAAAACCTGCTACAATCAACAAACGGCCCATTGCGCTCTACTTAAGTGGCTGACAGAATGAATTCCTTCACTGCCTCTGCATTGCGCAATCCAACCAAACGGTTCACTTCTTTTCCGTCCTTGAACAAGATCATGGTCGGCACAGAAGTAATTTGAAAACGGCCTGCAGTTTTTTGCTCGCTGTCAATATCCACTTTGCCAATGGAAGCCTGTCCCTTGATCTCTTTTGCCACCTGCTCTAAAACAGGCGCCAGCATACGGCACGGCCCGCACCAATCTGCATGGAAGTCCACCAGCGTCACCCCTTCCTGGATCTCTTTTTCAAAATTTTCATCGGTCAGATATTTCATCGGTCCCTTGTCAGCCATAGCTTCCTCCAAATTAATTAAGAGGCCTGATTTTACCTTTTGCGATTAGCGCGGTCAAGAGTATAGAGCTCATCTTGCGCAAAAAGATCGATGCAGCCTGCCAATGCGTTGCGCTTTTTGCGCAAGGTGAGTATAGGAAGCTATTGAAGCGAAAATCGGCTCAAAAGAACCTGAAAATCGACTGAAACTTTTTATTCGGATAGGTTCAGAGCTTGACATCGTAAAATCAAGCGATTAAAACCCCAATTTTATGAGGGTTCATCGAATCACCGCTATCGTACTCATTGTTCTGCTAGGCATCGCAATCGCTATGCCTATTTATTTATTGAAATATTTTTCTAAAGACCCCCATCAGATCACTCTTTATGGGAATGTCGATGTGCGGCAAGTGGATTTAGGGTTCAAAGTATTTGGCAAAGTAAGCGAACTTTGTTTTGAGGAAGGAGATTTTGTTCCCAAAGGAGCCTACATGGCCCGCCTTGAAGAACAACCCTACGCCGATCAGCTGACCGAGGCCATCGCACGTCTGGATGCGGTCTTCCTTGCCTTGAAAAATGCAGAGCAGATTTATCAAAGAAGAGCGGAATTGGTCGAAGAGGGCGGCGTCTCTCAAGAAGATTACGACAACGCAAAAACTGCAAAAGACGTTTTAAAAGAAAATCTCAAAGAGGCCGAGGCAGCCTTGGGTGTTGCCCAGACAAACTTGCAAGATACAAAACTCTACAGTCCAAACGATGGAGTGATTTTAACGCGTATTCGAGAACCCGGGTCCGTATTGCAGCAAGGAGAGCCCGCGTATACGCTCTCTTTAGTGTCTCCCGTTTGGATTCGAGCCTATATTCCCGAACCTCTCTTAGGGATTGTCAAATTGGGAATGGAAGCAAATATTTATACGGACGCAAAAGATGGACAAATTTATCGGGGAAAAGTCGGATTTATCTCCCCTGTTGCCGAATTTACTCCTAAAACGGTTGAAACTTCTGAACTTAGAACCGATTTGGTCTATCAAATTCGGATCTATGCGGACAATCCGGACTGGGGTCTTAAGCAAGGAATGCCTGTAACCGTAAAGTTGGACATTGGAAAAAACCTCTTTCATTCACGCTGAAGGCGTGGCTCGATCCTTTGGGCACAGCACCGTCTTGGAGGACATCAATTTTTCAATTCCTCAAGGGAAATTCATCGCGTTGGCGGGTGCAGACGGGGCCGGGAAAACTACCTTGATGCGCCTGCTTGCAGGCCTGCTCTTGCCAACGCGCGGAAACATTGCCATCTCCGGATACAGCACAATCGACCACGCTAAAGAAATCCATCAAAAAATCGGCTACATGCCCCAGCGCTTTGGCCTATATGAAGATTTGACCGTTCTGCAAAACCTGTCGCTCTTTGCCGATTTGCAAGGTTTTCCCAAAGAACAAAAAATGGAGCGCTTCGATCAACTCCTTGCGATGACGCAGCTGAAACCATTCACGGGGCGCTTAGCAAGAGATCTTTCAGGAGGAATGAAGCAAAAATTAGGTCTTTGTTGCGCACTCATCCATACGCCTCCCTTATTGCTGCTCGATGAGCCCACGGTTGGGATCGACCCTCTCTCCCGGAGAGAACTTTGGAAAATGATCTTGCAGCTGCAAGATCAGGGGATCACCATTATTTGGAGCACATCCTATTTAGACGAGGCGGCAAAAACCGACCTTGCGATTCTTTTGCATGAAGGCAAAATCCTCTATCAGGGCCCCCCGAGCGAACTGACGGGCCAAGTCGAGGGAAAAGTTTTTAGAATTGAGAAGATCGAAGGAAGCAAAAGAAAATTTCTCTCCGATCTATTGGCGCAAAATCGGATACTCGATGGAGTCGTTCGCGGCCAAACAATCCGCGTGATTTGCAACGAAACAAACCGCGATCCCAATTGGATTCCCTGCCCTCCCAGCTTTGAAGACGCAGCTTTTTTTATTACACCCAAAACAAAAAGGCTCGAATACGCTCCCGTTCTTTTTCCAACGCCATCGAACGCAAGCATGACGTCTAAAATAATCAACGCCGAAAATCTAACCAAAAAATTTGGAGCTTTTACTGCAGTCAGTCAAATTTCCTTCCACGTTCAAACAGGAGAAATCTTTGGTCTTTTAGGTCCTAATGGCGCCGGAAAATCGACCACATTCAAAATGTTATGCGGACTGGAAAGGCCGAGCGAGGGCAAGGCGGAAGTCAATGGGATCAATATGCAACTGGCTCCATCGCAAGCGCGCTCGAAAATGGGCTACATGGCCCAAAAATTCTCCCTTTATAATGACTTGACTGTGGGACAAAATCTTAAGTTTTTTTCCAGCGTTTACACCAACGCCATACGCAAGAATGCGATCGATCAAATCGTGAGCCGCTTTCATTTGGAAGAGTTTCT
>DALYFE010000141.1:0-3991 GCA_031972195.1 Chlamydiales bacterium
ATATGAAGTGAAGAAACGTTCTCCCAGGCTGTTGATATGTAAGGGGGTATGCTTAGTAGTTTCGAAGTTATCTTCATAATGCTTCAAAATTGGTTTTTATTGTTATACCCCTCAGTATATCGAATTTTGTTAAAAAATGCAACCGAAATTTAGCGGTCTCGTGTTTGGAGTGCTAACGTTTCGTAACGCGTTGGTTATAAGGTAAATGAAACTTTTTTGTTAGAGGAGGTTGCAAAGGTATAGTCGAATCCATATAAAGAGTTTTTTTGGCCATATCGAAAAAGAGGGGGGTATAGAAACGCTTCAGTAATCTAGCAAGAATCTAAAATAATAGGGGTATTCATGATAGTAGCTCAGCAAATGCCGAGTGTAGGCAAACAAACAAACTCTTTTGAGGAACTTAAATTGACTCGTAAATCATTTGTGATTGATACCAACGTTCTAGTCCATGATCCAAATTCAATCAAGAAATTCAAAGATAACGATATCGTTATCCCTCTTTCCGTGCTTGAAGAACTCGATGGTCTCAAGCGGCATGCCGATGAAGTCGGTAAGAATGCAAGAGAAGTTCTCCGTTATATTGATTCTCTAAAGGAAGAGAAGCGGGGAGATTTTCATACCGGAGTTGTGATTCCTGAAGGCCCCAAAGTACGTGTTCATTTAGATGCGAAAGTCGATCGAATCGATGGATTTCCTCTTCCGTTAGATAGAAGCAGCAACAAATTTCTTCAGACCGCCTATGCGCTCCGGCAAAAAGGAGAGTCTGTCGTTATCGTTTCGAAAGATTTTGTCACCCGAGTCAAGGCAGAGGCAATGGGCCTTGAAGCGGAAGATTATGAAAGCCTAAAGACTTCCTATGAAGAGATGTACCACGGGATTCGAAGACTGGATGTAGTTAAGCGCGATATTGACCTATTCTATAAAGATGGGACGATTCCTCCCGTATCCGATGTTCCTTTTCGGCCTAACGAATATGCGCTGCTCGCTTCTCCCGAAAATTCTTCGGCAGTTTGCAAGTTTAGCGAAAAGCATAAAAAGCTCGAGCCGCTGCTGCAGATCTCAAAGGATATTTGGGGCATTCAGCCATTAAATATAGAACAGAGATGCGCCATTGATTTATTGCTGCGCGATGATATTCATTTAGTGACCTTGGTCGGACCTGCAGGAACCGGGAAAACGCTGTTGGCCCTTGCCTGCGGAATGAAAAAAGTGTTCGATGACCACGTTTATTCCCGCATTTTGATTTCCAGGCCGATTGTACCCCTTGGAAAAGATATCGGATATCTTCCGGGAACAAAGGAAGAAAAGCTTTATCACTGGATGCAGCCCATTTATGATAACCTTGAATTCCTCTGCTCTACAACAAGCGGAGAGGGGAACGGAGCTGCGACCCTTGAGTTCATTATGGAGAGCAAAAAAATTGAGATGGAAGCGGTTACATACATTCGAGGCCGTTCTTTGCCGAAGATGTACATCATCATTGATGAAGCGCAAAATCTCACTCCCCATGAAGTAAAGACGATTATTTCCCGTGCGGGCAAAGGAACGAAGGTGATTCTAACCGGAGATCCAACCCAGATTGATAATCCTTATCTGGACAAAGATTCTAATGGTTTAACCTATACAGTTGGGAAATTCAAAAACCAAAAGATTTATGGCCACATGTTCCTTGAGAGAACCGAACGCTCTGAATTAGCGTCGATCGCAGCGGAACTTCTGTGATTTCTTTGAGAGCTTGCCTGTTTTCTTAAGATAACAGGCAGGCTCGGCTTTGTGCAAAGTTGAGTCAGCATTGAAAAAAAAGTAGGGTATTGGTAAAAATAAAAAATTTACTAAAAACCCTCAAGGAGTTTCAATGTCTGCCACTGCTACTACATCCAAGTTCCGATTTTTTACCTATAGATTATCGACGATTTTTAGATCTTTTAAGGCATTGTGTACGCTGCCTCCCGAGAAGGTGGATGCATTTCTTAATTCATACAATATTTATAACCATGATTGGGTCAATGAAGAAGAATTGATCAAGGACATGGGGGTTGATTACTATAAAGAGGTTCAGAAAAAAATTATCGATTATTATAGCGTTCTCAACCATCTCTGCGCGATTGGCCAAGTAGAAAAGATGTACATTCCTCCTGCCATCGATCTATCCGCCAGCATCATTGCAAATCAGACGCTTTTTGAAAAAAGGATGAGCCGGGATCTGGGTATTCAAGCAGGATACAAAGTATTAGATGTGGGATGCGGCAGAGGTAGGGTTGCCAATCACATCGCATCGATCACCGGCGCTCAGGTGACCGGAATGAATATCGATCCGGACCAGCTGGAATCTGCAACGCAATTCGCTCTTAGGACCGGACGCTCTTCCCAGTGTCAATTTAAGCAGGGGGATTTGAATGCAATTCCATTCCCATTCCCAGATAATTCTTTTGATGCTGTATATCAGATCCAAGCGTTCAGCTTATCGAAAGATCTGGAAAAGCTCTTCAAAGATCTCTATCGGATCCTGAAGCCCGGAGGAAAATTGGGATGTTTGGATTGGGTGCTTCTCGACAAGTACGATGCCAAGAATCCTTATCATGCCGACTTAATGAGACGGGTTAAGCCTTTGATTGGCGCTATCGGAAGTCCTTCTGCGACAGAGTATGTTGCTTTGCTGCAGAAAGCAGGCTTTAAGATCATTATCAATGAGAATGCAAGCATCGGAGGCTATCAGGCTCCTTTGATTGAAAATGCCGATAAGTTTTTCACTCGAGTGACGAAATTGATTAAGTTTCTTGTGCGCTGGAGAGTTCTCCCTGCTCATTTTGGTCCTTTATTTGATCGTCTTACTAAAGATGGAGAAGCGTTTGTTGAGGCGGATCGGTTAGGTCTTGTAACAACAAGCTACTATATTGTTGCTCAGAAATAAGATATTTAATGAGTTATCAATATTATTTGACAGTATTTTTGTTTAATAATACATAGAAGTTTTGATTGTTTTTTAAATTAGAGGGGTTATGAGCAAGGTACTGTCTTTTCTGTTTTTTTTATCTGTTTCCGTGTTGGGGTTCTCTACGGAAGATATTGGCGGATTTTGGAAAACCGTCAATGAACAAGGATTGCCTCAGTGCATCATAGGTATTTATGAATATGATGGAGTCTATTACGGCCGGATTATCGCGACCTTTGATGATGAAGGAAAGATGGATGACAGTATTTATGCTCCAAAGAAGAGGGCCCCCGGCGTGATTGGAAATCCGTTCTATAGCGGTCTAGATATCATTTGGGATTTATTGGATGTAGGTGTCAAATTCAAGGGTAAAATTTTAGATCCTCAAAAAGGAAATATCTATAATTCTGAGCTATGGATCAATAAAGGCAATTTAGTTGTCCGAGGGAAATATTTGGTGTTTGGAAGAAGCCAGGAATGGTTTCCGGTATCTCCACAGGATCTTCCTAAAGGATTTAAACTGCCAGATCTGGAGAAGCTCGTCCCCTCAATTCCTCAAGTTAACTAAACTCTTATAAAACGTTGGGCAGCTATTAAAAATAGCTGCCCATTGATTTTACAATACCCTCTAAAATATCGTCTGGATTACGTCCATTAGACGGTCAGCCCCTCGCACTGCAATGGTTACTATTGTAAGTCCTGCGGCAATGGCTCCCGGAGCATTGAGAGGCTCAAGGTCTAGTTCTTGAGAGAAGATTCCCGCGTACAATAGCATTGTTGATGCAGCTGCAGCGCATAATCTTGAATTTAATCCAATTGCGCCGCTAAGTCCGCCAGCGAGAGCGCCTGTTAGTACTGTTGCCCCATATAATGAATGGAGCTGATTTGGTGCAAAACAGGTGAGATCTTTTTCAGGGGGGTCTATGTAGTTACCATATAGATTGGAGACGGCTTCCTGCGTCACAATATGTCCTGCAATCGTCATTCCGACTAGAGCTCCTTCGTATGTACGATAGGTTATGTCTAGGATCGTTTCCTGGATTGATTTCATCGGATGAT
>DALYFE010000142.1:0-1363 GCA_031972195.1 Chlamydiales bacterium
ATCGCGCAAACGAGGATAGAAAAATT
Source organism: Chlamydiales bacterium (assembly GCA_031972195.1). Lineage (GTDB taxonomy): Bacteria > Chlamydiota > Chlamydiia > Chlamydiales > SM23-39 > DALYFE01. The sequence goes on from DALYFE010000142.1 coordinate 27, forward strand.
CCATCTTAACAAATCGGCCGTCGCGCGTAGGATAGAACTCTCCGCTTAACGGAGAATCGACACCGGGTGCTGACGCATAATCGGTGAATGGAAGGCGCCGGCCATTTTGCCGCATAAATGCAATGCCGTGATGTTGATGAACAGCATTATGCACATCAGTGGTCACATTTTGGCATTTTCCTCCGCGAAGCTCCCAAATATCGCTCAATGCAATCCCAAATGCCGCTTGAGCTGCAGCCATCAGCTCGCCAAAACGGTGCCGCGAGGCTAGAATCGGATCCTTGCCCTTGATTTTCACCTTTCCTTTGTAATCCGATTGCAGACAAGATAGTATGCAAAGCTTGTTCTGCAGTTTTACTTTCAGTAGATAACATAGTAGCCTGTGCCTCCGATCCATTTTACTAGTTAACACTTGCAAGGGAAAAAATCCAGATGATCCATTTAATTAGGAAGGCGGATGACATCAGATACTCCGATGACCATGCTGCCGGAATTTAGCGCTTTGACTTGAAAGCAAGGGCCGCTGCTTGCAACCGGAATGACAGTTTCAAATCCCGATTTAGATGCACTTGCCACCATTGCAAGAGAAGTAGGATCGCTGCCGGCAAATACTTGCCAGGAGCTCGTTTCGGTTGATCCATTCCAAGACGCATAGACCGTTACGCCTCCAACGTCCGGCAGAACGGCTAGACTTGGCGGATAGGAAGGCGTTGCCGTCCAATCCGCTTTATAAGCGCGATAGGTATAGTTGGTGGAAGGATAGGATGCGTCGTAAAGCAAGTTTAAAGAAGGATTCATTTCTGTATTGCCCGCTGCGGCAAATTCAGAGAAATATTGCGCTTGTCCCCACCCGATAAATTTATTGGTATTGGTTAGAGTTTGAACGTTTCCTTGCGATGCGACGTTAATATTCGGATCGTGATAGTAAGAGGTTACAAGGCTTGCTGTCATCATTCCTAAATCAAGTTGTAAAACGAGGCCATGCGCAGGAGGCGTCCCCGGAGGAACCGTTTCGCTTTCACAGCAGTTATCGTCAAACATACTCACAACATTTGTCGGTAAAAAACGAGCGTCATGCTGCCAGGAAAATTCCGCTCCGCTTTCAATGGTAAAATCGCTTTGCTTACCGCCAAGCTGCCAGACGATATTTCCTGTTGGTTTATTGATTCTGTAAACAGTCCAAGTATTGCGCGAAGAGACGATGATTTCATCGACGCTGTCAGTGAGTCCTACTGAATTTAAATGGTAGGCATCCCAAACGTTGTTACTGGAGGTCGCACTGGATGCGGGCTGAAAAGAGTCGCTCAAAGGAATGTGATCTAGGGCAGACCAGAAAA
>DALYFE010000142.1:1373-3974 GCA_031972195.1 Chlamydiales bacterium
TGCAAGATCCACTTCTTGAACAGCAAAGTCGTTTACGAATCCATCTTCAGGCCCGCCATAAGGAGTCAAATCCATCGGAATCGGCTGGGTGGAAAGAAATAGCGCTGTATCCGTTGGAGTGATGAGAAATTCATGAATATCAGAGGTATAACCGTTTTGCGCCGATACGTTTTTGATCACGTTGTATGAGTCATCAAGGATGTAATAGCAAGAGCCCGGTTCTGAAGAGGCCGCAGGTAAATTAACATAAGCCGGAGGCGAAGCGAGCGTGCCTTGCCAAAAAGTCAGAACAGGATTTCCGTTATACGTCTGAACCCGAAAATCTATGTTCATCAGGTTTTGATTGCTCAGCGGACGAAAATAGACCGGATTGCCGTCGCTATCGATGATCAAGCACCCCGGTTGCCCATACATTGCATCCGTTGAAAAACCCTAGGGAGCCACTAAAATCAAACCGGGAGAGACTCCAGGATTGGAGACATTGACGGTGATCTTCATCGGATTCAAAGCAGGTTCGCTGACAAAACTCCAAACTTGAGAGGACTGCAAGATAGGATCAGGAGTGATGTAGCCGGTATTTGATGCAAAGGGAACCGACCCGCATCCGCAAGGAACTACTGCATCGCTCGCCAGGAGATTTTGAGGCAATACCTGAAGAGAGGCTGCCGGGTCAAACGTGATCACCCAGGCCATATTCCATGGAATCTGCGGAACGACAGGAGGCGAAGAAACGCCAAAAGCCAAGGCCAGCGCCTGCATGCGATCGGGCCGCCAACAGATCAAGACGTTTTTATTCTCGTAGTCAGGGTTATTGAGAATGAATGAAGAGACCTCTTCCGTCTGCAATTTGGAATAGCCGCTATGAATTGGCAAACTTAAACTTTGCGCAGTGGGACCGACAGTTTGCAAACACGCCTGCGTACCATCTCCTGCTGAACTGCTTGGACGAGCTCCAAAGATAGCGAAAGGAAGCCCAAACTCTGTCAAGTTCGATGTAGAGGAGATATATTCGGGCAACGCTCCTGCTCGCTCAAAGCCTTGCGTTGTTAAGTTACCGGAAACATCGGTTTCTGCAGTAGGCAGAATGATGACTTGCGCCGGAGCGGCCGACAAAAAACGCACTGCAAGAAAAACAATCGATAGATAAAAACGCTTCATATTTAGAAATCCAACCCGAAAGTAAAAGTGAGTCCCTGCAGAAATAAGTGTCGATTATCGGAAAAGAAGTGATAAGGGCCTCGATAAAAACTATTGGCGTAGAAAAACAGCTCGCCTTCCCACGCAACGCTCAATGTTGTGTATAACTTCTGCTGAATGGCCTCTCTTTGCCATTTCAATCCAAAAGCATAATCGGTCGAAAGGACAAAGTGGTAATGATCGTGAGAGCGATGGAACCGTTCCCTTGCAAGATACATCTCTTTTTGTTTCATAAAGATGTCTCCAAACAAGGGAGCAACAGCGCCCCGCCCAAAAAGGCAGAGGCCATATGCGATAAAACACTCTGCATCCAGCCCAACCCGGGGACCTGCAGCATGATAATGGCTATGAAGCGTATTGACATCGATGCCGCTAAAGAACGTCCCTCCTGAATACTTCACTTTAAGCTTTTGGTTCAGAAAGGAGCCTCGCGCTCCTACAAAAGGCAGTAGCTCGAGACAGCGAAAAAAACAGGGAGAATGGTACTGGGCATATACATCGAGGATATTGGAAACAAGATGCCAATGAGAAGAAGAAGAGGAGACATAATCGCCGACCAATGTGTCCGGTCCCATCGACCAAATGGGGTAAGTGCCTGCAAAATTAGGCGCTCCTGAATTCACTCTTTTGCTGCCATCGGCCTTCGATGGAAGATAAATCCATTCCGTCCGAAAACTCCATCTCCGATTGCTTTTTGTATATCCCAATCCCAATCGAAGACCGGGTTCCCAGCTAAATGAGGGATTGATGACTGCATTGCGTATAAAATTGTCATGAGTCAAGACATTAGCAGGTTCGTTGGTGTAACCAATTCCCTGCTCTTTTGCATACCAGTAAAGAAAAGAGCCCGTCGGATTCCATGGACTCTTATTCGGCTTGAAGCAAGCGCCAAACAGAGAACCTGAGAATACTATTGAAGCAATGCTAAAAAAGAAGACCCTGTTCATCGGCAAGCACACAAAAAAGACGATCAAAGCAAACATATACATCAGAATTGATTTAGAAGATATCGCTGTTTTTGAAATGAGCAGCTCGTTCAGAAAACCAAAAAACATTTTTAATTGATTCAATTTTTATCTTAACAAAAACAAACAGTTGACAAATCACACAAAACCATTTAAAAATTGCCGTCATTTTATCTAAACTTTTCAACTAAGGAGCATAATATGATCAGTGAAACCGGCGATGTCAACCTTGAGGATTCTTATTTAAAATGGAGTTCCTCCCCTACAACCGATCTTCCAACTTCTAATTTTCACAAGCAAATTTTCAGTCATGAAAGTGGCTGCAGAACTAGGCTAAAACATGTAACTGCTCATACGGATCTCAGCGATACAGATGACAAAACAATGCGCATTGCTCGCATGGGCTGTACGAAAGAGGCAGAAGTCAAACTTGTTTACG
>DALYFE010000143.1:0-3946 GCA_031972195.1 Chlamydiales bacterium
CCTACCGGAGATACAGGGTCTACCGGACCCACAGGACCTCAGGGAATAGTGGGGCCTACCGGACCTACCGGAGGTACGGGGGATACAGGTGCAACGGGACCTCAGGGGATTGATGGCGCCACAGGAAGAACAGGACCTACAGGAGTGACGGGGGATACAGGTCCAATGAATTTAGTAGGTCGTACAGGACCTACCGGAGATACAGGCGTCGCAGGTCCAATGGGACCCACCGGGGCCAAGTCTACAGCTCTGGGACCCACCGGCCCGACGGGCGTAGAGGGGCCAACAGGTCCTACCGGAGGGATGGGTCTTACCGGACCGACTGGTCCCATGGGGCCGGCCGGCCCCACCGGTTCAATGGGCTTTATGGGTTCTACGGGCCCGACAGGTCCGGCAGGAATGACCGGCCCAACAGGTTTCGCAGGAACGACAGGAGCTACCGGAGGTACGGGACCGACGGGACCTACCGGAGGTCCCGGAGGCCCTGGTTCTACGGGTAAAACAGGAAGGCGAGGGCGCACCGGACGTACAGGAACTACTGGTCCTACGGGCCCCGCGGGGATCACGGGACCAACGGGAAATCCGGGTCCCCCGGGAAGTACAGGTCCAACCGGCAGGACAGGCCCTACGGGAGCGCCAGGTCCTGAAGGATCTATTGGAGGAACCGGTCCAACGGGTCCCAAGGGTTTGACCGGCCCCACCGGCCCCACCGGCCCTATCGGAATTACCGGCCCTACGGGAGGAAGGACTCAAGGTCGTACCGGTCCTACCGGTCCTACGGGACCGACAGGAGTTGCGGGCCCTCCCGGCCCAAATCCTCCGCGAAGTATAACGGATGCCATGAGCGTCTATACATTAGGCGGAGCTGTTGCTGCAGGAGGTCTAATATCCATGACTACGGTTGCCGGCACTACGACGCCTTCCAACATGACTTTGACGGGCGGCGTCATACAAGTAAATGATACCGGGTATTACGTAATTACCGCCGGATTTGCCGCCAATGTCAACCAAGCAGAAGCAGAAGTTGGATATGGGACTTCGTCAGCAACTCTTGTGACTTTGCCGGGTTTTCATATTCCTAATAACGCTCGAAGCAATCCTAACGGCGTGATGATGAGCTCTCTTACTGTGATTGCAACTCTTGATACTTCCGGCAATGTAGTTGGGATGTTCAATTCTTCAGGAACAGCCTATACAATTGTAGATGCTAACAGTACTACAAATAATAACCCCGGCGCCTATATATCGATCATAAAACTTCAACCCTTGGATTATCCCGGTCCTCGTTAGAGATAATGCAGCTTCTTAAAAGGGAAAGTCCTTGCCAAGGCAGATCCTTATCTAGTATGATCATGGAAAAAATTTTGAGTCCTGAATGGCGAGAATTCCCTGTGTAATTGGCAATTGGAAAATGTATAAGACGGCCCGCGAGGCGACCGATTATATTGATTCTCTAAATCCTCTAATAGAGGGTTGTTCTGCGAAACTTTTTTTAGCAGTTCCGTATACATCGATCGCTCCGGCGTCTCAATGCGCTAAACTGACAAAAATTGCCGTTGGCGCGCAAAACATGCACGATGTCCGCGAAGGGGCCTTTACCGGAGAAATTGCGAGCCTCATGCTAAAGGAGGCCGGAGCCTCTTTTGTGATCTTGGGCCATTCCGAACGTCGGACCCTTTTTGGAGAAACCAATGAATTGATCCACAAAAAAGTGGTTCGCGCTTTAAAAGATGATTTGCTCCCCGTTTTGTGCATTGGAGAAAATGCACAGGAAAGAAAAGAAGGGAAAACTCATGAGGCATTAAAGGAGCAGCTGGTCTCGGCTCTCGCTGAAATTCCAAAAGAAGACGCTGAAAAGGTCATTGTTGCATATGAACCTGTTTGGGCGATCGGAACCGGTGAAACAGCGACTCCGGCGATAGCTCAGGAGGCGCACTTTTATATCCGGTCCGTTCTTCGAGATTTATTCGGAGAAAAAACCGGAGATTTGATCCCAATCCTTTACGGAGGATCGGTAAAACCAAATAATGTCCATTTGCTCATGCAGGAATCTGACATAGATGGAGTCCTCGTCGGAGGCGCGTCTCTTGATCCAAAGACTTTTGCGGCAATTGCGATGCAATGTACATCAATTGAGAGAACAGAATGACGATCGTATTTTATCTTTTTCTTTTTTTATTTTTACTCTTCTCGGCGATTCTATGCTTTGTGATCCTGATCCAGGAAGCAAAAAGTCTAGGCCTTGGAGCGTCTTTCGGAGGAGATTCCGGAGATTCTCTATTCGGAACCTCTACTGCGGAAGTGCTTAAAAAATTCACGGCATATCTTTCCGGAATTTTTGTCGTTGGCTGTTTGCTTCTTTCTTTTATGAGCTCTTCTTTAGGAAGAATGCATCAAGCATCCACAGCTCTTCCTGTAGAAATTGAACAGACGGAATCTGAATCGGGGTCATGAAACTACCACTTCACTATTTTGGCGATCCAATTTTAAGGACCAAAGCGCAAGAGATCGTTGAAATCACCCCGGAAATCGTCCAACTGGCCAAGGACATGATCGAGGCAATGATCGACCATAACGGAGTCGGTCTTGCAGCCCCCCAAATTGGAAAATCGATCCGGCTTTATGTCTTTCGAGATGAAGTATTGGATGAACATGGGGAGTATCAGCTCGGCCCGCCCCATGTTGTGATTAATCCTGTCCTCTCTTCGCCATCGGAAGAGATGGAAGAGATGGTGGAGGGTTGTCTGTCGATCCCTAATGTGCAGGTTCCTGTTCTTCGTCCCAAGCAGATCCATATTCGATATCAGAATCTTCAAGGCAAGGTCATTGAACAGGTGTTAAATGGCTTTCTTGCAAGAGTGAATATGCATGAAAACGATCATCTCAATGGAGTTCTCCATATTGATCGAACATCTCCTGAAGAAAGAAGACGAGTTGAACCTTTTCTCAAAAGACTCAAGCAAAAATTCTCAAAAAAATAAGACCCTTGGAATCATAGAAACGCATTCTGGGCCACTGCGGACTCTGTGACGAGAAAAAGCAATCTACTGCTTTTTCTCGTAAAGCGCTTCTAGTTGTTTGTAGAGTGCGTCGATCTCTTTTTGGATTTGTCCAAGTGTTTTGAGTAGATCGGCAGAAGGTTTTCCTTGTTGCAAAGCATGTTGACACTCAAGCTGCTTGGCCTCCAATGCCGTGATTTGATTTTCGCAAGCCTCGATTTGTTTTTCCAAAGAACGATTAGAAGTTTGTTTTACAGGCCTTGTATCGCGCGGCTTTTTGTTATTGGATGGCTTTTTTTCTTCCTCCCATCCCATTTGATCCAAGAATAGATCATAGTCTCCCAAAAAGCATTTTTGATGCGCTTCTTCACAGACAATGATTTCATCTAATTGCAATCGTCTCAAGATCAATTCTGTGTGGGTCACAATGATTACAGACCCTGAAAAATCCTCGAGCGCATCGATAAGGGCTTCAATCGATTCAATATCGAGATGGTGGGTGGGTTCATCCAATAAAAGCAGGTTGCAAGGCTTTGCGAGGATTTTCGCCAAAAGCACACGGCTTTTTTCTCCCCCGGATAGAACGGAGATTTTTTTTGCGGAAAGATCTCCGCTAAATAACATCGTTCCGGCAATTGCTTTGATCTCTGTGTAGCTCAAAAGAGGGTTGGCAAGGGAAATTTCCTGTTCAATGGTATGGGCAGGATTTAAGCGTCCAATATGGGTCTGTCCAAAATATCCAATGCGTGTGTTGTCAGATAAATTTAACGTTCCATTTTGGGGAACTAAATCGCCCGTTAAAAGGCGGAGCAGCGTCGACTTGCCCCGTCCGTTTTTTCCGATGATGCCGATGCGCTGTCCTTTTTCAATACTTAAAGAGACATCTTCAATGAGCGGGGCCTCTGTGTAAGAAAATTGCAATTGATTTGCTTCCAACATTTTTCTTC
>DALYFE010000144.1:0-3895 GCA_031972195.1 Chlamydiales bacterium
GTGAGACTGAAACTGCAACACTAAGCAGAGAAGAATTTGAACAACTGCAAAGCGCAATCGAGAACAACAATCGATATTAAGGACCTGCTAACGAATTCAGGTTTTACCGAGTTTTTGGCTTAGTTTGATCGATTTTCGACTGTTTTTCGAGGGAGAATATCAACCAAGGCATTGAAGAACTCCTCCCTAAAAGGAAGGAGATTCTTCGCTCCGGCAAAGGGCGGCAGCTTCCCTGCCGCAGCCAGATAGATAGCCCGCTTGACCCTGTAAAGGGCAGGGACCAGCGCTGAGCTGCCCGTTCACAGATGAACAACACCTAGATTGTTAAAGAACTTCGGCACATACATTTGTCCAAAGACTTTGATGATTTGATCGCGATGAGCTTTAAACTCCGTGTCAAAACGCTCTAAGGTTGATAACGAGCGGTTCAGCCTCTCTGCATCGATGGCCCTTTCGCGAATAAACAAGGCCGGAGTATAAAAGAGCCAAAGAAGAAAATCTTTCTCTTCCTTTTTCTCCAAATTTCCATGAAACTGCTTTAAAAAACCATAAAAGAGGGCGTTTTGAGCAGCCCCTGTATCGATAGCGTCTTTACAGGTAAAACTAATCGAGTCGGGATCGAACTGCTCGATGGCCTTCAAGATCAGGAATTGATAGAAAATCTCAATAAAATCTTCCCGATTTCTCCGGTTCAGCGTCGCCTTGGATTGAAAAAAATGCTCGTGGATCGCATGAAGCGCTGAATCCGTAAAGCGGGCAATTTCAGTAGGTTTCCAAACTGCAGGGAAAAAGAACCCGCACTCTTCCGGAGAGGCCAACTGCGCTTTGAACACATCGATAAACTCTTTGGCTTGATTCAAATTTCGATACTCATTGTTCTGATAATAAAAATCCGTATCTTTAGGGATTGTGATGACAAAAAGCGATTTGCAATACTCTGCATTCATATGCAAGTTTTCAATTGCACGGCTCCTGGAAAATTCCCTCCAGGAAGTGCGGTCATTAAAATTCACAATCAAGTGCTTCCCCTTGGGAGAGTTGGCTGTCAGCGATCGGAGAAAACCTCGAAACTCATCGACAATCTCACACTTATTGATAAATAATTGGCGAACCGGAGAAGGCATACGGACGACATGCACTTTTTTCTCTTTCCGCTCAATTTGATAAAGCCTCAAAGGAAGATTGTCTTGTGCAATCGGATCAAACGGAACAATTTTATCCTCATTTTCCTCCTCTCGGATCAAATCGAGGATTTTAAAGAGAGGTCCATTTGGGAATTTTGCCAATAAAGCTCTAAAATGTTCATCATCGAAGAGAAATTGATTCCAGACCGTCTCTCCTTTGAGAATATGCTGTTTATTCGCTTGAAAAACCTCTTCGCCTCGCCGCATTACACGGTGGATGAGTCCTACGGCCTCTTGTCGAACGCCTCCCACCCTCAGGAAAAAGCTGCGGCAAAGATCGTGGGTCAAGTTGAGTAATAATAGCGCCGGCTTATCGCTTTGGTCCGGCGGATAGGCAATCCATTTTTGATACTCGCCGGTTTTCATGCCGATCCGAATGAACTCAATAAAATCAGAAAAATACTGCAAACAACTTTTTCCGGATGTGTTTTGCAGCAAATTGCGAGGATTGGCGGCCAAAAATAAAGCCATTACAGCCATATTGAGCACTTGAGCTAATTCATTTTCCTCTAACTTTTTCGCAAGCTTAAAAAAGTTCTCAATTCTCGAATGGCAATCCCCTAAAATCTGATTCGCCGAACATTGGAGATCCCGGTCCTGCATAGCCCTCACCTTTAAAAGAGGATCCTCTTCAAAGGTCTCATCTTGCGATTCAAGATCGACTGTCAGTTTGATATTACGTAAAAGCGCGTGATTGAAATAAGGCTTTCCTTCTTCGTTGCGGATATAAAATAGTTCGTACTCCTGATCACGGCGGACCGTCTCAAAATCCTTCAGGCCGCTCATTGGAGCTGACTGCGACTCAATATTCTCAGCCCATTCTTCTGCCCAAGCCTCATCTCCTTCAATTGAAGCTCCGAACTTCCGCATCAAACGGTGCAGATAAAACTGCTGAAGCGCCTTGAACTCTTCCCTTTGGGCAATTTTCCTACCCTCTTTTTCTTCATTTTTTCCGGCTCGGAATGCCAGGTATCGATCCATTTTATCTGCGGACTCCCCGACCAGGGACATCATCGCGGCAATTCCATTTTCGGTTTTCTTGCTTTCCCAGTCCGTCTCGGGGTTTTCATATAAAGAGACTAAATGCTGGTGCACCGTCCGATACGTTTGATCGAGAACCTCTAAAATCGGCTCGTCGCCCTCTTCGCTTAGCCAGAGAACCGAGCCCATAGGAAACTCTGCTTCGTCTGTAACCAAACGCCCCCCCTGGATAATTCCAAGGCGCGGGGGGTGCTCCATATCAATTTCAGCAATGGATGCTAAATTATCCATTGCCTCTTGAATAGTAAGTATTTCTTTTAATTTACGAACCATAATAAACCAATTAAAGTTATAACTTAATTATTATATTTATAAACATTAAACATCAACCAATTAAAAACTAAACCTTAACACATTAAAAATTAACTAATTACAAATGTATTTTAACAAAAATAAGGAAGAATAGTACGTTGAGCCTATGAGACAGCTCCCGCATTCTATCTACGCCCCCCTTGCAAGCCTTGTCCTGCTAATCATGGGGAGCGGCCTGCTCAATACGTTCATTTCAATCCGCCTGGAAATTGAAGGTTTTTCCCCGGAGACCATTGGAGCCGTAGCTTCCGCCCTTTATATCGGGATTTTGGTCGGTTCTTTAAGATTAGACAGATGGATTGAGAAAGTCGGCCACATCTCTGCATTCATCGTTTTTGCCATTGTCTCTGTGATCTTGGTCCTGGCCCAAGCGCTTTGGCTCGACCCAATATATTGGGGCGTCTTGCGTTTTATGTGCGGCATTTGTACGGCAGGAGTGTTTATTGTGATCGAAAGCTGGCTGCTCATGGAAAGCCCTTCCTCCATGAGAGGCACGGTGCTCTCCCTGTATCTGGCTATTTTTTATGCAGCTCTTTCTGCAGGACAGTTTTTGATCAATCTATCCAATCCGGAATCGCTCTACCCATTTTGCATTGCAGCCGTCCTGTTTGCCTTGTCGATCCTTCCGATTTCGGTACGAAAAATTAAAGAACCTAAAATAGAACACAATACGCGTCTTACGCTCATCGAATTGTTCCGCATCTCCCCTGTTGGTTTTTTTGGCGGTCTGGTCTCAGGCATGCTTCTGGCGGCAATCTACGGACTTGTTCCCGTGTATGCAAAGGAAATGGGCTTAAGCGTTTCAGATATTGGAACATTGATGGGCGTGATCATTTTTGGAGGCTTAAGCTTTCAATGGCCTGCCGGACGGTGGGCGGATAAAACGGATCGTCGCTGGATTTTAACAATCGCTTCATTAGCCACTACTCTGATAGGAATTGGCATTGCAATTTTTTCTCCCTCTCTCTGGCTCCTTTTAATTCTAGGCTGGCTGTTCGGAGGTTTTTCATTTACTCTTTACCCGATCAGCATGGCCTATACCTGCGAAAAAATCACCGACGACCAAATCGTCTCTGCAACGGGCGGATTTGTTCTCTCTTACGGGATTGGGGCGATCGCAGGTCCCTTAATCGCTCCGATCGCAATGTCTTTGGTAGGTCCGGGAGGACTCTTTTATTTCTTAGCGCTAATTACCTTGGTTCTTGCTCTAATCTGCCTAAAGCCTCCTCTCGACGAAATTGCATAATGCTGTTATACACACAAACAACTTATCTGTTTGGTGATGATCATGACTCTTAGCTCTGCGCTTTCTACAGAATTTACCAATAGCCTCTCTTTCAGCCTTTCTTCTGAGCAAA
>DALYFE010000145.1:0-3714 GCA_031972195.1 Chlamydiales bacterium
GCGAGCATCCATTTGCCGGTGACATCGCCAATCGCATAAATCCCCTTAACTTCCGTCTCCATTCGATGGTCTGTCGCTAAAAATCCTTTTTCGGTGAGGTTCAGTCCCGCTTTTTCCAATCCCAGCCCTTCGGTATAGATCTTTCTTCCAACGGATACCAGGCATAGCTCCGATTCCACTGCAGTTCCATCTGCCAAGGAAACATGGACAGAGCTGCCTCGGTTTTCAATTGCTTTGACAAATACGTTCGTCCGAATATCAATCCCTTTTGCGCTAAATGCCTTTGTCATGAATTGCGCAATCATCGGTCCTTGCAGGCTTAAAATTGTTGGCAGCGCTTCGAGAATCGTTACTTTGGCTCCGAGCTCTGCAAATAACGAGGCAAATTCGCAGCCGATATATCCGCCGCCGACAATCGCGATGCTTTTTGGCATTTGCGTGACTTCCAATACGGATGTTGAGTTGAGGATCCGTTTGTGATCGCAGGGGAATGCTTTGACATCAAGCGGAATGGATCCGGTTGCAATGATGATTTTTTCCGCATGGATGAAGAGGTTGTCCTGCCCCATCACTTTGAGCTCTTTTGGAGATTCGAAACGGGCAACTCCCTTGAAGATCGTGATTTTATTGGATTTGATCAGTCCTTCAAGCCCTGCCCGAATTTTTGTAACAACCGCATCTTTGCGGGCTTTCATTTTTTCATACTGGAAAGAAATGGGCCCCGTTGAAATGCCGAATTCGGCTGCCCGTTTTACCTGATGGAGTACTGCCGCATTGGATAATAAAGCCTTGCTTGGAATACACCCGACATTGAGGCAAGTGCCCCCTAAAAATTCCTTTTCGATGAGTGCAACCGATTTGCCAAGCTGCGCTGCCCTGATCGCTGCCGTATAGCCTCCCGGTCCAGAACCGATCACCGCGAGATCAAAAATTTTTTTTTCTGTCATGGGAACCCCTTTTATCATGATTTTATCTCAGGACGGAAAAACAGAAAACGGTTAATATGGCCCATAAGGGGAAATCGCTCGATGAAGCCGAAAAAAAGACAAAAAATGTGTCATAATTGCGATGGAGAGATCGATATTGACGTGATTGTTTGTCCTTTTTGCGCAGCGGATTTGCGCGAAGAAAAACCGGAACAGGGAAGATCTTCGTTCGGCCCTGTGGTCAAAACTTTTGGCCAAGGGGACTCAGCTTCCCAGTCTCTTTATCCTCCTCCCTACACGCCAAAGCTCTCTGAAGTGACGCTCGAAGAAGAAGATCTCTCCCCGGAGCCTAAAGAAGAGCAGAAGGAAGAGCGTCCCGCAAATGCTTTTGCGGCAACCGCTCTATTTACTATGGGCGTTCAGCTATTTTTGCTTGGACTTCTCATGCTTTTATTTTCTCATAAAGGCATGGTTGTTTTGCGGTGGGATGCGACCTATTGGTTTGTCTACTGTCTTCTTGGAATCCCTCTTCTTTATTTCGGCTATCGAGCGCTTGCGAAGCTTTAACACCTAGTTTTAAGACAGTCTCTAAAGCAAAGGGCCTAAGAAGAAAAAGATCAGATAGAGAATGATCGTAGGAATCAGAGCGCCTAAAAAAAGATACCAAGGGCGGATGCCGCCTTCGAAATGACGCTCCAAGATCGTATAGCCTGCGGGATTGGGAGCATTCGCGATCACCGTGAGCCCTCCGCCGGCAACCACTCCCGTAAATACGGCATATTTGTAAGCGGCTCCCCAATTAGGAATTAACGCTGTCAAATAAGAAATCGCCGCATTGTCGTTGAATCCTGTCATCACGATAGCAGCTCCTAAAACTCCCATAGGACTTAAACCGCTTAAAATGTTAATGACCCACCAGCCTTGCACTCCTCCATGGATGACCAAGCCTGCCAGGAATAATCCGATCAGCATTGGCCGGACAAGGCGGATGGGGTATTGGTGGCCTCGCGTTGCCTGATGAAACCCTACAAAGAAGAAAAAGATCGCAAGAAAAATCGCAGGATAGTGCGATGCGGCTACAATGGCTGTAATAAAACCTATGTGAACTGCTGTGATCCATTTAGGGATCGGAACTTCAGGCTCTTTGACTCGATGAAGAAATTCCGATGCAGTCAATCTTCTTTTTTTCTCATCGAGATGGATAAATTCTTTCCGAAAGATAAACCAGTAGAGAGTTGTTGCTAGAGTAATCCCGAGCGCCGCTTTCCATCCAAATTGCAAAAACATATCAGCAGAGGTCCAATTCCAGGCATGGGCTAAAATCAGCACTGCAGGCGATGCGAATTCAGTTAAAATGCCTCCAACCGAGATATTGACAAACAGCAAAGCAAGCGTTGCATACGAGAGTCTCAAACTGGGTTTGAATATATAAAATTGATGGGACAGAAGAAGCGCGCAAAGCGTCATCGCCGCCACTTCCGTGATGAAAGATCCTAAAAGCGGGCCTAGAATCAGCAGTGTCAACCACCAAGCCGATAGCGAGCCTCCCAGGCATCTAGCGCACCATCGAATGGCATTTTCCGCAGCAATCAGGATGGGTCTTGTTGCAGCTAAAGACAAGACCACTGCTACGAAAAGAGGCTCCGTATAGTCCCTTGTATTGATGTATTCGAGCGCTGTTGTCCATCCGTAAAAAAAAGCGATCGTGAAGAAAAGAGGAATCACCCAGAGCGCGAAAATAAGCTCTACTTCTGCCAGAAAATAGAGCAGCTGGACGGAAATGCTTCTCTCCCAGCGATGACCTCGTCTTTTAGGAGCTTGTTTTATTTCAACATAGCGGGCCCATCGATGAATTTTATTGATCGATAGTGTGTGGATGATCGCTAAAAGAAACCACACGAGGGCCAGTACGTGGAACAGAGAGAACTGAAGAGATTCAAGTTCAAAAATCATAGGATTTTTGAGGCAGTCGAATCGGTGAGTGTGGATTGCAACTTCAGAGAACAGATAGGCCATGTCCTATCAGTACCTGATCCGAAATTAATTTTCGATCAAAAATGAGGCGGCGCAATGAGATGTTGCTGAACTAGAGTTTTTGAGGATTGGCCTCATGGATTAATCGGATTGTTTTTAGATTAGAAGACCCCTCTCCTAAAGAGAGGGATCTTTTTCAAGTTTTGGATTTTAGATGAGTTTCTTAATCAAACGGATCTGATTCGTTGAGCTCTTGGAATTCACGTAGCAACTCCAGGAACCGTTCTGAAGAGTGGGCATTTTTTGCTTCTTCTACAATTTCACCCATCCGCTGTGTTTGAGGGTCTATCTCCGCAATTTCAGGAATCCACTCTGTTGTTGCAGAGCCTGGCGCCTTTTCGGATTTGGTTTGATTCTCTCCTATTTGGGAACCTGTTGATTTAGCGGCTGCTCGATGTTCTTGGACCTGGGGCTGTGAAGTTTTAGTCGGTCCTGCAATCAATGTTTTTATCTCATCCCAAGGCTTAAAAGAGGGGAAGTTTGGAAATGATTTTGCATGCTGCATCAGCGGTTTCTGTTGTTTTGTTTCGAACAGGTCTTTTAAAGTGCGCCTCTTTTTCTTTGCCCTCTTCAACTTTTGGTTTTTTTTAGCCGTGTCTTGGACTAGGACTGGGCTTGGACTTTTCCCAGCTTCGTCTATCTGTATCGCTTGAGTTTTAAGCGGAGTGGTTTCTTCTTCTTTCCGTGAGAGATCTTTGTCGGTGTTTCCCGGAGGGCAGCAGTGCTCAGGGGTAATTGCAGATTGTGTAAAAGC
>DALYFE010000146.1:0-3586 GCA_031972195.1 Chlamydiales bacterium
ACGAAAGCTGGCCGACTCGATTGAAGAATTTTCTTTCGACCGAAGCATTGAGCCTTGCGATCGGGACGCTCTATGCATCGATTCATTTAAAAAAGATCTGGCATCGAAAGGAGGGCGCGAAGGGAATCTCTACATTTTCTTTTTCGATGCAACCCACTCCGAATATAGCTATCCAAAAAACTTTCCTCTCAAATTTCAGCCAAGCGCAAAACAAATCGACTACCTCACTCTCACGCAAAAAGAAATTGAACCTGTGAAAAACCGCTATCGCAACGCGATTGCCTTTGTCGACTCTCTCTTTGGCAATTTCTTCGACACGCTCAAACAAGAAAATCTCTATGAAGATGCTGTGATTGCAATCACGGGAGACCATGGAGAGGAGTTCTATGAAGAAGGGGCCCTTTTCCATGGAAGCCACCTCAACCGCTACCAAACCCAGGTACCCATCTTTTGCAAATTCCCCGGCAGAACTTCAGCATCGAAGGAAGCGACCCACATTGATCTATTCCCATCCCTTCTCCATCACATCACAGGCACTTCCTACTTTGGAGATCTATTCGATGGAGCCTCTGTCTTTACCAATAACCAATGCCCATTTAGACTCGCAGTTTTGCAAAACGGCCCTGACACTCCCATTGAATTTTCTATTTCGCAGGGAGACAACCGTCTGCAGCTGCGCTTTTTAAACCCAAAAGACATCTATAAACAGACACAGCTCGAAATCATCTCTTTAAAAATTTCAGAAGAGCTGCCCAGTGAATCTTTAGAAACAAACATCGAACACGCCTTTCCTCGCGCCCTCAATCCTCTTTTGAAAAAAGGCGCGCGATGAACCACCTCGATGAACAAGCGGCAACGCTTGCCCAAAAAATCAAGCACCTGATCATTACGGCGTCCGGCCATACAGCGGAAGAAGCGTCCAATGAAGAGTGTTTCCAGGCCCTTTGCACTGCGCTGCGCGAAGAAATGATCATCAACCAAACTGCCGCTCTCAATACCATTGAACAAAAAAAGGTCAAAATGGCCTATTTCCTCTCGATGGAATATCTCCCGGGCAGGCTTTTAGGGAACACCATCTCAAATCTCGGCGCCACGGATCTCATTAAAGCAATCCTTGCCAAGCTAAATCGCAACTTAAAAGATCTGATCCCCTGCGAATCGGATCCGGGACTAGGTCACGGAGGACTAGGACGGCTCGCCTCTTGTTTCCTCGATTCTCTAGCCACTTTGCAATACCCCGTCCGCGCATATGGGCTGCGCTACCAGTATGGCATTTTCGAACAGGAAATTTGGAACGGCATCCAAGTGGAAAAACCCGATTGCTGGTTATTCCACACAAACCCTTGGGAATCAAGAAACGAAGCGCATGCAGTCACCGTACAATTCAAAGGGCATCCAACTCCAGCCCGTAATACAAACGGAGACCCCATAGAATTGCTCCACCATGGCGAAGAGGTAAGAGCCCTTCCCTACGACACTCCGATCGTAGGCTTTAGCACCACGCCCAACTACTCCGTGCTGACCCTTCGGTTATGGTCCACCAAAGAATCCCCTCGCAATTTCCAATTGCAAAGATACAACGCAGGTTTTTTTGAACAGGCAGCAGAAAACACTTCGCTCACTGACCTTCTTTATCCCAACGATAATACGGAACTTGGCAAACGGATCCGTCTGAAGCAAGAATTCCTTCTCGTATCCGCATCCTTGCAAGATATCACCCGCCATGTCTTGAAAGTGCATGAAGACATGAGCGCTTTCATCGACAAAGTCCGCATCCAAATCAACGATACGCATCCGGCCTTGGTCATTGCAGAATTAGTCCGATTGCTTACACAGGAGTTTAATTTCTCCTGGAAACTGGCCTTAGAAACTTGCCAAAGTGTTTGCAGCTACACCAATCATACAATCCTTCGGGAAGCTCTCGAAGAATGGAATGAATTGCGCCTCAAAGAATTTCTTCCAAGACAATACCGCATCATCCAAAAACTCAATCAGGAGTTCTGCGATTCCGTCCGGACTAAATTTCCCGGAGACGAAGAGAGGGTCCGAAGAGTTTCAATCATTCAAGACAACCAAATTCGGATGGCCCATTTGGCCATCATCGGCTCTCACCACATCAATGGAGTTGCAAAACTCCACTCCGAACTATTGAAAAAGAAAATCTTCCCTGATTTCTTCGAACTGTATCCCAATCGATTTACCAATATTACCAACGGCGTTACCCAAAGACGCTGGCTGCTGCAAGCCAATCCTCTACTCGCTGCATTCATTACCGAAAGAATCGGAACCGGATGGATCACCGATTTTTCTGAAATCCAAAAACTGGCCGAGTTTGCAGAGGATTTCAAATCGCAGGAAGCATTTTTATCAATTAAACAACAAAATAAAAAAGCGCTTCAAGCCTATCTATCTCAAGAAAATCCCATTCGGGGCAGATCGGGCACAATCATTGCTCCCTCTCCCTCATTTTGCACAGATGCGCTTTTCGATATTCAGATCAAGCGCTTTCACGAGTACAAAAGACAGCTCATGAACGCGCTGCACTTGATCATGATCTATCAGGAACTGAAAGAAGATCCCAAAGCGCGCCCGATTCGGCGCGTATCCATTTTTGGAGGAAAAGCAGCGCCAAACTACGTCCTTGCCAAACAAACTTTGGATCTTGTCTATGCCGTATGCCGAAAAATCCAAAATGACAACGATGTCAACGGCCAACTTTGCGCTCTATTTGTTGAAAATTACAATGTCTCGAAAGCAGAAATGCTCATCCCTGCAGCCGACCTATCCGAGCAAATTTCCACTGCCGGATGGGAAGCGTCAGGCACAGGCAACATGAAGTTTGCCATGAATGGAGCCTTAACCATTGGAACTCCCGATGGAGCCAATCTCGAAATGCAAGATGCCGTGGGAGACCGCTGGTGGCCCTTCCGGTTCGGGGCCTCAGCTCAAGAAAATCTCCTCCCCTATCATCCATCCGACATTTATGAAAAAAACACCGCCATCCAAAAAGCATTAAATACTCTAATCGATGGAACGCTTGCAACCGACGCCCATGAAACGACGGCATTTACTCAAATCCATAAATACCTGACCCAATCAGATCCCTACCGCGTTTTGAAAGATCTTCCCGCCTACTATGAAACTCAAAAACAGGTAGAAGCTCTCTTTTTACATCCCAATCTCTGGGCTGAAACGGCAATCCAAAATATTGCGGGCATGAGTCCATTTTCGACCGATGGGTCCATCCGCAACTATGCCGAAAAAATCTGGGAAATCGAGCCTTGTCCTCCGGATCTTGAAGTGCTTGAAAAAGTGCGCAGCGAATATTCCGAACACGACCAGTGCCGTATTCACTAGATTTCCTTGTCTGTATTGGGTCTGGCAAAACATAAAAAAGAAGGCCATCTTTTGGCTGATCTTTTCCCTCAATAGCAGCGATTGTGACGCTTTCTGAGGTCCACCTGCGTCCCTGCGTTATTCAAGTCCTCTTGAATAACGCGCCATCCCCTGCTATACTTATTAAAGCAACCTAGAATAACGACAGGTATTTTCGCGCGTTATTCTAGGTTGCTTTAATAAGGAGACC
>DALYFE010000147.1:0-3570 GCA_031972195.1 Chlamydiales bacterium
AAGAGATACTTCGGGAACAAGTAAAATAGTTCCTTTTCCTTTTTCCAGGGCGCTTTCGATGCTTTGGAGATAAATTTCTGTTTTTCCGCTTCCGGTAATTCCATGGATTAGATGCGCTGCAAATTGGTTTTTCGATAAGGAATCTCGAATCGCTGCAAGACAGCTTGTTTGTTCTTCATTTAGCGATTTTCGTTTGGAGTGAAAAAAATCCGATTCGAGCAATAAATCCTCATCTACCGGAATTTTGCGCGCCAGGATGAGGTTTTTCTTAATTAATTGATCAATGGCTTTTTTAGGGACTTTCGTAGATCGAAGCAGCTCTGTTGCAAAAATTCCCTTTTCTTGGAGCAGCATGGCTTCCAACCCGGAGGCAGCATCCGGACTGGAGCTTCGTAATTGTTCGCAAGCTTTTAGCGCTTCTGTTCGAGATACTTTGAGAGAGAGGAAAACTTGTTCTTTGGCCCCGACTTCACGGCGGATATGGGGGGGGATAAAGCATTTTAGGACGCGTTGCAAAGGCGCCATGTAATAATGGGAGATCCAATGAGCGAGCTTCCATTGAGAATCAGAAAGCTCTGTCTCTGTTGAGATCAATCGAATAATCGGACGGACGTTTGGCGTGCTTGATTTTTGTTTTAATGCGGCAATTGTTCCTTTTACACACGTTGCGCGCAAAGGAACTTCAACGCGCATCCCCGTTTGCACAAGGGATTGCCATTCGGAGGGCACTGCGTAATCAAGGCGCTTGGAAAGATTTTGGTCTAATAAAACCTCTACGAACATTTCAGACATAATGCCTTCCAAAGAGAGCGCTTAAGGAGTGGATCTTTGAAGTACAAGGAGAGGTCGGGAAGAAGGCATAAAGGAATTTTCCCAAGAGTTCTGGTTCCCTGGGTGGGGGTTTCTTTATAAAACTGCCTTAAGTTTTGCAATTGCCAGAGGGTTGCATCGCAAACCACAATTAATTTGAGTCCTTCCGATGCCAGAAACGGCTCCCACTGTTTTTCTTTTTCGATCGGGTCTGCCTGGACAATGCGGGCGGGACCAAAATAGACGTCGAGCGCTGCGGCGATTTCTTCCAGGAATTTTTTATATTGAGGCAGCTCATTGCCGGAAAGAACTGAAATAGGAGCTGATTGATTTTTGGTTTTCCAACGGGTGGCAATCTTTTTGGCTATTTCATCACTAGGAACTGTATCGAAAATGGCCAGCTCGGGAGCGATTTTCGCAAGCAAACTTTTCATCATGGAAAAAGAAGGGGATTCTATTCCACGGACAGGCGCTGCCAGTTCCTTTTTTGGAGCTAGGTCTTTTTGGGCAGGCGCTTTTAGATGTACCGGTTCGGCAATTTTGGGTTTTGTCTCTAAATGTTCCGAAGGTTTCGGAATGATTGCCTCATTTGGTTTGGGAGGGGGGGATGGATCGTGTTTGCTCTCGGTGGTAACAACAGGTATTTCCAAGGGGCGGGTTTTTTGCAAGACCATGCCCTCGCTCTTAGAGGAAGGCGTCTCTTTGCTATGTTCCCGATTCCGGTATAAAGACCGAAAATATGCAACATCTTCAGGCGCTGCCAGAATTGTTGGTTCTTCTTTGAGGAGACGTCGAAACGCTTCGATCAATTCATTGGAGGGCATGAAGATGTCTCCCATTCAACCGTATCTAAAAGAAGCTCTTGCTTTTCATAGAAATCGGTAAAGCCCCGGCGAGTATATCCTTCGCAGATAGCAGTTCTGAGCTCTGATGGACCTGATGGAAATAGACGGCATAAAAGATTTTCAATGGTTTTGGGACCAACCAGGCGATTGAAATCTTCGCGGTGCTCTAGGATGTAGATGAGAACATTTTCGTTTGTGCGTGATTCTTTAAGAAAAACAAACAGGGCAGAAAAAAATGTTCGGAACTGCATTCGTAATTCTTCACAAAGCACTATGAGAATAGAGCTGGCGTCTTTTTCCGGCGTTGATTTTTTCTTCCAGGTTTCAAGCTTTGCTTTTGCCTTTAGGATCGTGTTGCGCATTTCTTCGAGAACCGTGAGGATCTGATCATCATTGATCTTTGATGCTTGTAGCAAACTCTCCGAATAAAAGCAAAGCTTGTCGAGGACGCCTCCATTTTTGATAAATGGGTTGTCCAAAGAGAATAAGAGAAATTTTTCCAGCTGTGCATTGATTTCGAATCGATCGGTCTGCTGGGTTTGGCTGGAGGTTTCCAAAATATTTAGAGAAGTTCGAAGTTCTTGAAGGATGAATAAGAGGGCAAGAGACTTGGCTGCGGGCGATTCTAAATCATGAGGGAAGATAGGCCAAGGATGAAAGCTTCGCATAGAAAACCGATTCAATGAACAGACGAATAGGCTAACATAACGATCTAATCATGAAAAGAGTTCTTTAAAATTTATTTTCCAAGAAGCGCCTCAACGTAGCTTGTAGCGTCGAAGGGGGCTAAATCTTCCTCTTTTTCTCCAAGGCCGACCCATTGAATTGGGATTTGGAGTTCTTTCCGGATGGCCAGTGCTATGCCGCCTTTCGAAGAACCGTCGAGCTTTGCCAAAACGATCCCTGTGATTGGGGTAAACTGGTGGAAAATACGAGCTTGATCGAGGGCATTTTGCCCCACTGTGGAATCGAGAACAAGAAGAGTCTCATGAGGGGCTGTCGGAATTTGCTTTTGGCAAATCCGTCTGACCTTAGCAAGTTCGTGCATAAGATCTGTCTTGGTTTGCAGTCTTCCGGCTGTGTCGATCAAGACAATGTCGATCGATCTGGCAATCGCTGCAGCCAAAGCATCGAAGGCAACCGCCGAAGGATCGCTATTAGGTTGTGATTTAATCAAGGAAACCCCAACTCTTCCGGCCCACGTTTCCAATTGTTCAACAGCTGCGGCTCTAAAGGTGTCTCCCGCGGCAATCAGGACGCTCTTTCCCATCGAGCGGTAGTGATTCGCCAATTTTGCAAGCGTTGTGGTCTTCCCCGATCCGTTTACACCGACCACGAGGATTACATGGGGGAAGGATTGGATTGGTTTTTCCGAAATAGGGGAGCCTAAGACTTTTAATAATTCTTCCTTAATGAATGGAAGGAAAGACTCCGGATCGGGATTTTTTTTTGCATGGAGGCGAAGTTTTTCGACAAGCTCCGAGGCCATTGCGTGCCCCAAGTCCGCCTCATAAAAAATTTGTTCAAGTTCATCAAATGCAGCAGGATCAGGCGTTTTTGAAAAGAGCGTTCTCAGTTTTTGACCAAGAACCGACTTCATTTTCGAAAAAGGAGATACGAGCTTTTTAAAAAAATTCAGCATAAGGTATTGATTGAAATTCGAGTCTAACACATATACTGGACTTTGTCCATTTATCGATGCTGGTATTTGGCCTGCAGTATAGTGGTTTAAAATAAGATTGAGAAAAATATGCAAGAAGGCTGCGCAGATTTTTTGTTCTGGAGCAAGCGACATTGCCTAAGAAGCTGTCCTAAAACCAGGTGTCAGTCGATTTTCGTGTTCTTTTGCACCGATTTTCGACTCCAATTTATGGGGGCAATATCGACATGAGGTATAGTCGTTTAAATTATCTTT
>DALYFE010000148.1:0-3532 GCA_031972195.1 Chlamydiales bacterium
CGATACAGCATTAATAATTGGATCGGAAAATGATCCGGAGGCTGTGATTTGATTAGAAACGGCAACATATTGAATCCCGCAGCATTCGAAGAAAATAAAAGGAGAGCCTTGGACAACAGTTGCCTTAATGTATTGCCCAACTCCAGATCCTCCATATGGATTGCTTGGATTTTGATAAATCAACACGGTGCTATAGTCTCCCATATCATCGACCAATATTGCGGTTGGTCCCCAGATGGCATCTCCGGTTGCAACGCCCGAAGGCGGCGCGGAGGTAGCCGGATAGACGAGGATCATCGGAATTGGATCCGCGTAAACAGCGAGAGGAGCATTCAACCCATAAGTGCCGCAGGTGCCTCCCCAAGCAACATCCGGCGCTAGGTAGGGGTAGGGAATTGTTGCTTGAATGCCTCGGGTAAGAGGGTTTGAATCTGTAGCATTTGGCGGTTGAGAATAACTAAGGATGATCGGATCTGCGATTACGGGACCTTGTTGAAAAACGGGAGAGGGCCATGTTTGCATGTTGGTGCCCGTAGCTGTTGCTCCCGAATCGACGAAATATCCTTTCCCGCCGGATTCTACAGCTCCTGTAGCCCATAGCATGGCGCCGCCCATCCAAGAATGAAGACGGTAAGGGGCGGACAAGGGAGCGCCGGAATAGGTTGTAGCGCTGACTTTATTCGGGGCTGCCACGCGTGGATAAAACGCTTCGTTTTGGTTTCCATTTGCATCTTGATTGATGGTTTGAAAATAGGCTTCTCCGGCTTGGATGGGCGTTTGCGCATAGAGTTCTGAAAACAGCGCATAGCCGGCGATAAACAATGAAAGTGTATTGGTAAGTTTCAAGAGAAGCCTCCAGTTTGAATGACTATTGGTATTAGTTAAAATTGTTTTGCGTGTCAAATGTATTTTTTTTTGTCTGAAACGAAATTTTCTAGAAGTTATTTTGTATGAATTTTTCAGTGTTTTGAGTTGCATTATTTTTTCATGCTGAGTAAATAGAATTCTATGATTGCGCCGCTGCTCATCTCTTTTTATACTAAAAACACCATCTACGAAAAAGAAATTGCAGACTTGATCGCTTCTTGTAAATCTTTAGAAATTGAATATTGCATTCAGGCTAGAGAAGACCTTGGAAGCTGGGATAGGAATTGTTGTCAGAAGCCCTTGTTTATCCTCGAGTGTATGGAAAAGTACAATCGGCCTCTTTTGTGGGTCGATGCGGATGCTGTTGTGATGCAAAAAATCGCGCTCAATTACGACAATGTTGATTTGGCCCTTTATTTTAATAATCGATCGACAAATGACGCGAGGAGTGCGACAATTTATATTGCGCCAACTGTTTTTGCAAAAGCCTTCATATCTCAATGGTACGAACATTGCCTAGAGGCGCTTTCAAAGGGCGCTCCTGTTCCCTATGCCGACCAGAGCGTCTTGGTCGATTTACTTAGGACATCGCCTGTTTTAAAAATTGCGGATCTCCCTCTTGAATACACATCTATTTTCGATCGCGATCCTCTGCCTATGAGTAAAATTAGGATTTTGCATTTTCAGGCGTCCCGCACAGCTTTAATTCCCAAAGTGCTATGGGAAAACATCTCCGGCGCGCAGCTTAAAGCGATGCGGATGGATGCCTCCATTGCTAAAAGATCTCTTAACCATGTTGATTAGATTTGCCAAACCAGAAGATGCTCCTGCATTGATCGAGCTGATTGATCAGCTTGGGTATAAAATTACCTTGTCATCCCTTTATGAAAATATTGATGCATATTTACGAGATCCGGACCGCTTTTTGTTGGTATCCGAAATTGAGGGGAGGGTCGTCGGATGCATCGCATCGGATATGGCCCAGACATTTCATCGAGAAGGCAAGTCTATGAGAGTTGTGAGCCTTGTGGTGGACCGCATGCATCAAAAAAAGGGGATTGGGATCCGTTTATTGGAGAAAGCGGAGGAATTGGCTAGAATTAATGGATGCTGGGTCGTTGAGCTGACGAGTTCTTTTTCGAGACAAAAACACGGCGTGCATGATTTTTATGTGAATCGGGGATACCTGAAAGAAGGATCTCAATATTTTCATAAGTTGTTAACTTGAAAGTCTAATTACTTTACATTTTGTCTTAAGTTGTTGTGTTTCATTATTTCTTTTTATAATAAGGATAGTGTTTTCGGTGTTTATTATTTTAATTTACCGGTTTTCTTGTGAACCGATCTGCATGTTCAAAAAAGTTATGGAAAAGATCCCGGGTATTCTGAGATTACCCGTTCAAATGTGCAGAGTGCACATTTTTTTGGAAATTGTGTTAGGATGGTATCCTTCTTATAGAATCCAAGAAGGGAGGTCTTTATGACGAAAGAAGTGGTCAAGCACCGCAAAGAAGAAAAGAAAAAACCTGTGCTTTCTCCCAAAGAGCGCAAGGCAAAAAAACAAGAAAAGAAGTTGAGTAAGCAGGCAAAGGGATAATTTTTCTTGACTTCGACGGGCCAATTTTCGACTTCTGGCTGCAAAAGAGAGGCATTGCCGATGCGAGTTTGGAGCGTAAATTGGCCAAAATAATCCAAAAACTCCACGCAAGAAAGTTCTTTAACAGCTTCTTGTGTGGGATGTTTATTATAATTTAATCTTGTTTGTTCCATTGTTTTTAACAATTTTATTTTTTTTGTTGACATGGTTTGGTTCTTAGCATATTCGGAAGTCATATGAAGAATTTATTTAAACGCAAGCCGATGCGTTCCTCTTTCGTTGAACTCGATGAGGGACCTCATGCACTCAAGCGCCACTTAAAAGCTATCCATCTTATAACTATTGGGATTGGGGCCATTATCGGCGCGGGGATTTTTGTCATTACAGGGCAGGCAGCCGCCCTTTACGCCGGGCCGTCCATTGCGATCTCTTTTGTCTTGGCGGCAATCATTTGTACTTTGACAGGCCTTTGCTACGCGGAGCTGGCGTCTATGATTCCCGTTGCCGGGGGGTCTTATGCATATTCCTACGTGGCTTTGGGAGAACTTCCTGCTTGGATTATCGGTTGGTCGGTTTTGGGACAGGCTTTGATTTCTTCGTCGACCGTTGCAGTGGGTTGGGCCGGGTATTTTGTTAGTTTTTTCAAAGATTTTGGAGTGAATCTTTCCGACTTATATGTGAGAGCTCCAATTGTTTATAGTGTCGAAGCGGGATGGCACTGGAGCGGAGCTATCCTCAATGTGCCTGCAGTTGCCTTGATTGGTTGTTTGGGAATATTGATTGCAATCGGCATTCGCGCTGCGACTCACTTTAATAACGTCATGGTTGTGATCAAGCTTGCAACCGTTATACTCTTTATTGTGTTGGGCATTCCTTATATTCATACGGAAAACTGGGTTCCATTTATTCCGGAAAATGCAGGAACGTTCGGTGAGTTTGGATGGAGTGGTATTTTACGTGCCACGGGGTTGGTCTTTTTTGCCTATGTTGGCTTCGATACTGTTTCTACATTAGCGCAGGATTCCATCAATCCGCAAAAGAACATCCCTAGAGGCATTTTAGGATCTT
>DALYFE010000149.1:0-2681 GCA_031972195.1 Chlamydiales bacterium
GCGATTCGAAGCGGTTTGAGAAGGAAATAGGCAGGTACAAGAGGGGTTAATCCAAGAGCAAACAGGCGGATTGTTTTTAGACTGGACAGCGCCTCATAGATTTCTTTGCGTAAATAAAGGATCAACGCAATCAATGTCCCGCTATGGCAGATAAGATCAAAATAGAGAAGATGTTCTCCATCGGCAATCCCCATGATTGTTTTTGCTATGCGAAGATGCGCTGATGAACTCACAGGGAGAAATTCTGTGGCTCCTTGAACGATTCCTAAGATAAGCGCCTGCAAAACGTTCATTGAACACCAACCCTCGAAAAAAGAACTATGCGGATACTCTTGCGGACAGAGTTAAAGAAAAGGGCGACCGACGAGACTTGAACTCGCGACATTTGGATCCACAATCCAACGCTCTAACCAACTGAGCTACGACCGCCATGAAAAGAGGAATCATTATATAGAATCATTGGGGTAAAATGGAATAGTCATTATAACCACTTGTTTTACAATAGGTTACGATGCAGTGAAAAAGCAGGAAGAGGTAGAAAGGGATCAGTTCCTGAGGAAAATATGGGGTCAGCATCGGACGATCGATGATGAGAGGAGGGTAGGAGGCAAGATCGAGAAGATGCGCCGCAAGGGCTCCTGCAAATGAAAAAACACCTAAGCCGATAGGTGGAAACAGAGGGTAGAGGATCAGAGCGAGGAGGAGTGCAAAAACGGCTGCGTCGGCGAAAAAGGGGTAAAAAAGGTTGTAAAACAGGCTTAAAATGGGAAACCCGTGAAAATGGACGATGAGAATCGGGAGGATTGTTGTGTTGACTGCAAATCCTAAGCTGATGACCCGGCGCAGAAATCCTGACAGAAGATAGACATGTTTGGAGAGAAAGGAAAGTTGTTGTGCTGTTTCAATGCTCCGCTTAGGTAAAAAAGTGCGGAGTTTGTTTTCATAGATAGGATAGAGTAAAAAAATCCCAAAGCAGCTTGCAAAGCTTAACTGAAAGCCGATGTTGGGAATGATTAAAGGATTCATGACGATCTCAGCAGCTAGGGTGCATCCGAGTAGATTGAGGGCATTGGTGGGTCGATTTAAGAGTTTTCCGATCAAATAGATGAAAGCCATCAGCCAGCATCGTTGCACAGCGGGCGAATCTCCGATAAATAGGTAATAGAGGGTTAAAAGAGAAAGTAAAACGATCCATTTCCAAAATCGGGTAAGAAAATAAGAGAGGAAAAAAGAGCCAGCCGCTGCCAGGATGGCAAAATGAAATCCCGATACTCCAAGGATATGCTGCAATCCGATCCGTTCAAATTCGTATCTGAGCAGACGATTATCAAGATCTCCCGTAGTCAATGCGAAAAAAAAATCGGCTGCATGAGGATGTTTTTTAAGTTTCTCCTCTAAAAAATTGCGGTAGCGCAGTTTCCAGTCATAGCGCAATTGCGCAAGGCTCCGGGTATAAGGAACAGGAGTCCATTGTTTCGGTTTGAATGCGTATTCAAAAGGTCCTCTTTGATTTAGAGTTCCTGTAAGAAAGTAATCGGAATTTGCAGGAAGAGGATTTGGCGCGAGAGTATAGATCGTGCAAGGAACTGCTGCATTGGATACATAGAATGTTCCCTGGTAGGCGTATCCTTTTTGAAAGGGGGATTGATGGACCTTAAAGGCGCTGATTGAGAAAATCCCTGAGGTTTCTTGGGACTTTGGGAAGCTTCCGTATAAAAGATGGCAATAGGCCGCAATTGAGGGAAGCAAGACCATTGCGGGCCATTTTTTTAAAGAGATGAGATAAAAAGCCCATAGAATGGCAAAAATCCAATTCCAGGGAGTTTGCCAAAATAATGTGGAACTGACTCCGAAAATTAGAGTTACTGCATAGAGAAGCGCAGGGTGGCAAGTCCAGAAGAAATGATGGTTACCCAAGGTTCATGACTTTCCGTCGCGGTAAATGCGAGGAAATTTGGTGTCGGATTCGGTAGAACGATAGATTAACCGAACGCCCTTTTTGCTGGAGAAGTAGGCGAGAAGCCATTGGATGGTCACGACGATCCGGTTTCGGAATCCAATCAAATACATAACGTGGACAAAACACCATGCAAGCCAAGCGATGAAGCCGCTGAACTGCAATTGCCCGAACATTCCAATCGCTTTAGTTTTTCCAATCGTCGCCATCGTGCCTTTGTCCATATAGGAAAAGGGGGGTCTTTGCGATTTAGGGAGCCGTTTTCGAATGATTTGCGCGACATAGCGTCCTTGCTGGACTGCTACAGGCGCGAGAGCCGGAAGCGGCTTTCCTTTTTTATCGAGAGCGCATCCGCAGTCTCCGATAACGAATATTTCAGGATGCTCCGGGATCGACAAATCGGTGTCTACTTGCACGCGGCCTTGCTTATCTAAAGGGACATTGAGTGTTTTTAGAACAGGAGATGCCTGATTGCCTGCGGCCCAAATGATGTTTTCAGTAGGAATGAATTCATTTTCAATGGTCACTCCATCCTGAGAGATATTTGTGACTCGTTTTCCAAGCATGACTTGTACGCCGAAGTGCTCGAGATACCGCTTTGCTTTTTCCGATAATTTCTCGGGATATACGGGAAGGATATGGGGGGATCCTTCAACGAGATAAATTTTTGTCTTCGTGGTATCGATCCGACGGAAATTTTTGAGCATGGTTTCATAGGCGATCT
>DALYFE010000149.1:2691-3468 GCA_031972195.1 Chlamydiales bacterium
TCTCAGCGATGGCCCCTGCCATTTCAACTCCGGTGGGCCCCCCTCCGATTACAACGAAGTTGAGATATTTTTTGGCCTCTGAAATGCTGTCGCACCGTTCGGCTTTTTCAAAAGAAATGAGGATTCGTTCCCGGATATTTAACGCGTCGTTTAATGTTTTCAATCCGGGCGCAAATTCCTCCCAGGATTCATTCCCAAAATAGGAGTGGCGCGCGCCCAAAGCGACAATCAGGTGTTCGAACCCGATATGGTCGCCATTGCGAAGGATCACTTGATGCTTTTCCTTATCAATTGCAGTCGCCTCTCCCATCAATACTGTGATATTTTCATAGGGGCTGAGGATTTCTCGAATCGGAACTGCAATATCTCCCGGAGACAGCGCAGCAGTGGCTACTTGATAGAGGAGAGGTTGAAAGAGATGGTGGTTGGTTTTATCAATCAGCCAGACATCGAATTTTGAATTTCCAAAATTCTTTGCTGCGTTCAGGCCGGCAAAGCCGCCTCCGAGGATCACTACTTTTGTATTGGCCATATATTTCAATATACCAGAAAATTCTTGGGAGAAAAGTTTTTTTTGTTTGAGAGGGTGTCTACAAAGTGAGGTTCTGTCGATTTTTAGGTTCTTTTGAGCCTATTTTCGATTCCCATTTGGGGGGCAATATTGACATCAGTATATAGCCCCTCAAACTGAGGAAGTCGAAAATATAGTCGTTTAAATTATCTTTTTCACTTTCGACCAGCGTGAAAGCTGTCAATAAATCAACGATCGTAAGGCTG
>DALYFE010000150.1:0-3460 GCA_031972195.1 Chlamydiales bacterium
TTTTTCAGATCCTTGTGCAAATAAGCGATTTTTATGGCACAAAGGGCGTCTTCGAAGCATGTTGTCATTCCTTCCTATGCTTTTGCCTGCACTGCTTTTAGAGCCTTTTCGCGCAAAAGGGAGCGCGGAAGATGAATCGATCTATTCATTTGCCTCCCGGAGGTTCGGTCCAAAAATTGCCAATACTTTGTTCGATGCATTGACTCTTGGCATTTATGCAGGCGATATCCATAAGCTCTCAATCCGCTCCTGTTTTCCTCCTTTTTTTTATTTGGAACAGCAAAAAGGTTCTTTGTTTTGGCCTATGCTGTTTTCTAAAAAAAAACAGGGCCCTAAAGGTCTTTTCACTCTGCGGAATGGAATAGGCCAGCTCATTGAGCGGTTGGCAGAGCGTTCGAATGCAGAAGTGGTTCTCAATACTTCTGTCGATTCTATTGGCTCCGATGGAGTGTCTGCAAATGGAGTCTTTTATCCGGCAGATCGGATTGTTTCCGCTTTGCCGGGCGCTGCAATCGGCAAGCTCTCCGGACTATGGAATGATTTTGAAGAATTGGACCTGTGGGTAGTGAACCTGGCCTATGAAGGAGACGTTTTGCCGAAAAAAGGCTTTGGCTATCTGGTCCCTACGCAAGAGGGAGAGAATTTGCTGGGGATGGTTTGGGATTCTGCGATTTTCCCTCAGCAAAGTATTCGAGGAGAAACTCGCGTGACTGCGATGATGAGGCATGGCAGTATTGCCGCTGCGGAAGATGCAATGCGGCGTCATTTGGGAGTTTCGGCCTCTCCGGTGTTTACGGATGCATTTTTAGCAAAGGGAGCGATTCCGCAGTTTCCGGTAGGTTATTGGAAAAGACTGGCCCGTTTTGAAAAAGAGATTCAGGAACAATTTCCTTCACTCGCCCTTGTTGGCAATTATTTGAAAGGTGCGTCCGTGGATGCTTGCATCGGTCAGTCGCATTTGTGCGTCGCTGAAAAAGTATAGTGGTTTAAAATATCTCGCTTACATGCCACTCGCCCTCTCCCTTGACTCCATACAAACTGAAGTCTGTTGCCTTCTGCTAAAAATCAGCGTGGCCGGGGAATCGGGGGAAGGGGATCACATCCCGGATGTTTTCCATTCCGGTTGCAAAAAGAACCAGCCTTTCAAAACCCACGCCAAATCCTGCGTGAGGCACGGATCCATATTCGCGTAGCTCCAAGTACCACCAGTAATCCTCTCGATTTAGGTGGTGGTCTTTGATTTTTTGCTCAAGCACATCGAGCCTCTCTTCGCGCTGAGATCCGCCCATCAATTCTCCGATTTTAGGCACGAGAATGTCCATGGCTGCGACAGTTTTTCCATCGGGATTGGCGCGCATGTAGAAGGCTTTGATTTGGGCGGGATAATCGGTAATGATCACAGGTTTTTTGCAGAATTCTTCAGCAAGATACCTTTCGTGTTCTGATTGCAAATCGGTTCCCCATTCGACCGGAAACTCGAATTGTTTCGGGGCTTTTTTCAGGATTTCAATGGCCTCTGTATAAGGAATATGGGCAAAAGGAGCTGTGGCAACGGTTTGGAGGCGCTCGATCAATCCTTTTTCAATGAATTGATCGAAAAAGGCGAGATCTTCTTTGCAGTGTTCCAACAGGTAGTTTACGCAGAATTTTAGGTAGCTCTCTGCGCATTCCATGTTGGTTTTGAGATCGGCAAAAGCCATTTCCGGTTCGATCATCCAAAATTCGGCTAAGTGGCGCGAGGTATTGGAATTTTCTGCTCGAAAAGTAGGTCCGAAGGTATAGATATCAGACATCGCTGTTGCAAGGATTTCTCCTTCGAGTTGTCCGGATACTGTTAAATAAGTGGGTTTTCCAAAAAAGTCTTTGGAGAGATCTTTTGAATCGGCCAAGGTGGTGATGCGGAACATTTCACCGCCGCCTTCGCAGTCAGATCCGGTGATGATCGGAGTATGCACGTAGAGAAATCCTCTCTGGTGAAAAAAGAGGTGCGTGGCCAATGCAAGCGCACTTCGAACGCGCAGCACAGCGCCTTGCGTATTGGTGCGTGG
Source organism: Chlamydiales bacterium (assembly GCA_031972195.1). Lineage (GTDB taxonomy): Bacteria > Chlamydiota > Chlamydiia > Chlamydiales > SM23-39 > DALYFE01. The sequence goes on from DALYFE010000150.1 coordinate 2,049, forward strand.
GCGAAGATGGGCGATTGTTCTGAGAAATTCAAAGGAATGTCTCTTTTTTTGCAGGGGATAGCGTGCAGGATCAGAAGTGCCAAGAACGCGGATTTCGTCAGCGCGCAGCTCCAAAGACTGGTTTTTCCCGGGACTTTCTACCAGGTGGCCTTTGACTGTAACCGAGGCGCCTGTGGTCATGGTCAAGAGGAGGTCTGCATAATTTGGCAGGCCGGCATCGGCGACAATTTGTAGGTTCGCAAGGGTCGAGCCGTCGTTTACTTCAATGAATGCAAACGATTTTTGGTCTCTGACAGTGCGGATCCACCCCGATACAACCGCGGGACGATTGATGAGGGCTTTAGAATCTTTAGCATGGAGGATTTGTTTTATTTTTGTGCGGGTCATGTCTTTTTTTCTGCAAATTGTCGAAGGAGCTCAATCTCGTGTTTCCAAGATTTTGGTCCATCGGGTGTTTCTAGATATTTTGGGAGATGGCGCGTTTTTGGGGAGGTCATCAGGAAATGGAATGCATCGATGCCGATTTTCCCATGTCCAATATTTGCATGGCGATCGACGCGCGAACCTAGTTCTTTTAAAGAGTCATTGAGATGGAATGCATACAAATGATCGAGGCCGATGACTTCATCGAACTCTTTTAAGGTTTTTTTACAGGCATCTTCTGTTCGGATATCGTATCCGGCAGCAAAGATATGGCAAGTGTCGATGCAAACGCCAATCGGAATTTTTCGATGAAGCTGGTGGATGATGGCGGCGATTTGCTCAAATCGGTGGCCGACGCTTGTTCCTTGCCCGGCCGTTGTCTCTAGAAGCAGCCGAGTTTTCCCTTTGTGCAAGAGATGCTCGCAGGCCAGGAGGCTTTCAGCAATGGTTTGAATGCATTTTTCCTCTTCGCCATCGGTCGCAGCTCCCGGATGGAAATTTAAGTAAGGAAGGTCCAGGAGATGGCACCGTTCAATTTCTTCATGAAACGCCTTGCGGCTTTTATGTAAGAGCTCTGCGTTTGGAGAGCCTAAATTGATCAGATAGCTATCATGGCTCATGATATGTTCGATGCCGGTCTCGCTTCTAGCCTTTTCCCAAAGCTTTAGCTCTTCTGCGCCAATTGTACGTCCATGCCACTGTTTTTGGTTGCTGGTGAATAGCTGGATTGCAGTCGCTCCAATTTCTTGGCCTTCATAGAGAGCGTTGAAAGAACCGCCGGCTGCGGAAGTATGAGCGCCTAGCCAAATTTTTTGTGTCATAAGGAGATCATGGTATCGCATTCACGTGGATTTAGACAAGATCAGAGACTGACTCGACTGAACCGAAGGTTTAAGGCAATCTTCCCCGAAGCGGATTGCTTCAGGGAAGATTAAAAAACTCAAAAATTTATTAAGAAGAGTGTGCGATGAATTCGCAAACGAGAGGAA
>DALYFE010000151.1:0-1051 GCA_031972195.1 Chlamydiales bacterium
TGAGAGACTGGCCACAAACTTTGTTTCGTCGATTTTGCGGTTCTTTTGAACCGCTTTTCGACTTCAAAAATTGGGGTTAATTTTGAGCGGGCAGCTAGCCCTGGGGCCCTGCTCTTTCAGCAGGGTCTGGCGAGCTAAGAAACTTGCCACCTTCTCCAGAACGGAGAATCTCCTTCTCTTTAGGAAGGAGTTCTTCAATCGAAAGTTCGTTCAAAATAATCCACAAAAGCGAGGGCGTTACAGAGATTGTCTCTTAAGGGCAATTTCGTTAAGCTGCTTTTTTATTTGGGAAAGATTTTCTTCGAGTTTTTCTACAATTTCCTTAGGAGCTCGAGAGCGGAATTCGACATTAGCGAGTTTCGCTTCTGTGCTTTCTGCCATTTTCGAAAGTTTTTCTCTTTCTTTCTCAAGTCGCATTTTTTCCTTATCCCGCAAGGATTGAGGAATCGGGATCGTTAATTTCAGAGGACCGAATAAAGCGCTGGCTCCAAAAAAAGATGGTTCTTTTGAAGAAAAGACTAAATTGGCAGTGGGTGTGAGCGCGAAAAGAATGGACTGGTGATCTTGCGCCAGACTCCATTCTGCAGCATCTTCCGGTCCGGAAATATGGAGATCTGTTTTTTCGGAGGGAGGAATTTGCATTTCTGTTCGAATATTCCGGATGATTCTGACCAACTCATTCATTTTACCAAAATCGATTTCCACAGAGGGGGCAATGTCAGATTCAGAGAGCACGCAGGGATAGGGAGCTTCAATGCAAGCTCTTGCATGGAGAGCGTTGATCGCATCTTTCGTATAAGGATCGGTTGATGTATGCGGGATGCCGATATCGGCAAAGGTGGTTTTTAAAATGAAAAAGAGCTCTTCGGTAATGAATGGAGTAATTGGATGAAGGAGTCTGATTGCAGCGAGAAGAATGGTAACAAGAATTTTTTGCTTGTTTGTTTTCAGCTCAAGGGATCCCAGCTTTCCAAAAAGAACGGGTTTAGATGCTTCAAGATAGATTGCGCAAAAATCATTCCAAAAGAATTCATAGGCTCTCGCGGCTGCT
>DALYFE010000151.1:1061-3364 GCA_031972195.1 Chlamydiales bacterium
CAAGGGTGAGCAGATTTCTATCGATCCCTTTCATGAATTCTTCGGAAGAGAGTCCTTCAATATTTAAAAAGACAAAACGGGCGCCATTCCAAATTTTATTGGTAAAATTTTTGTATTCTTCAAAACGCCTTCGATCCAGATCGATTTGGCGGGCATGGGTCACGCTGGAGCAAAGAGTAATCCTCAGGGCGTCGGTGCCGTAAGATTCGATGATTTCAAGGGGATCGATGATGTTCCCTTTTGTCTTCGACATTTTTTCCCATTTCGATTCCACCTGAGGGGGGAGCGGGGCTCCAAGATCGTATTGGTTTTTTTCTTCTCCGAAAATATAAGACGTCGATCCATCCGGATTTTTTTTCCAGTAGGATTTTCCATAGATCAAACCATGGAGAAATGTCTCTTGAAAAGGGGGAGCGTCCTGAATGTATTCTCCCATCAAAATCATTCGAGCGACCCAAAAGAAAAGGATGTCATGTCCCGTGACTAAAACAGACGTTGGATAAAATTTTTGCAGTTCTGGAGTCTGTTCGGGCCAACCGAGAGTGCTAAATGGCCAAAGAGCTGCAGAAAACCAGGTATCGAGAACATCGGGATCTTGGGTCCACCCGTTTGGATCGAGTTCTACTTCAGGGGGCACTCCTTCTCCGGCATAGGCAATCGTTTTTCCGTGTCCATACCAAATTGGAATGCGATGTCCCCACCAAAGCTGGCGAGAAATGCACCAGTCGCGGAGATTTTCAATCCAGTGGAAGTAGGTCTGTTCCCAATGCGGAGGGATCAGTTTTACCCGCTGCTCTTTGACTGCAGAGATGAGCTTTTCCTTGAAATAGCCCATGTTGATGAACCACTGCTTAGAAAGATAGGGTTGTACAACTGCTTTAGACCGGTAGGATACGCCAACGCGCAGTGTGTGGGGATCGACTTTTTCTAGCAATTCTTGTTTTTGGAGTTCCCGAACGATTTGGATTCGGGCTTCTTCAACAGACAGTCCTGCAAAAACGCCTCCGTGCTCATTGAGATGGGCATCCGGAGTGAGAATATTGATCATTGGCAGACTGTGTCTTTTTCCGGCTTCAAAGTCATTGAAGTCATGGGCGGGGGTGATCTTGACGGCTCCGGTTCCAAATGTTGGATCGACGAAGGGGTCGGCAATGACGGGAATTTGCCGATTTGTCAATGGGAGGCAGACATGTTTTCCAATGAAGCGCGCATAGCGCTCGTCGCTTGGATGAACGGCGACTGCCGTATCTCCAAGCATTGTTTCGGGGCGGGTTGTCGCAACAACGATATAGTCGGAGCCGCCGGCGAGCGGATAGCGGATATGCCATAAAAAAGAAGCTCTTTCTTCATGTTCGACTTCGTCATCGGAAAGAGCTGTTTGGGTCACAGGATCCCAGTTGACCAAATAGTCTCCTCGATAAATCAGACCATCATCGAACATTTTTTTAAATGCAGTGCGAACGGCCTGGTTATTCTTTTCGTCCATCGTGAAGCGAAGGCGGGTCCAATCGCAGGAACAACCCAATTTCTTTAATTGACCCAGGATTTGTCCTTCGCATTGCTCTTTCCAGGCCCAAACATGCTTTAAAAATTCTTCCCTGGAAAAATCCTTCCGCCGTTTTCCTGTTTGCGTGTATAGGTTGCGCTCGACGACCGTTTGCGTTGAAATGCCCGCATGGTCTGTCCCGGGAATCCATAGCGCTTCAAATCCCTGCATCCGTTTCCAGCGGATTAAAATGTCTTGAACTGTGTCGACAAGCGCATGGCCCATATGGAGCACGCCCGTTACATTCGGAGGGGGGATGACAATGCAAAACGGGGTCTTTTTAGAAGAGGCGTCTGCTGTAAAATAGCCACCCTTTTCCCAAAAGGAATACCACTTTTCTTCGACAAGTTTTGGATCGTAGGCTTTAGGTAAAGAAGTCATGGGAACCAGTATATCAAAAGTGCTCTTTCAACCAAAGGGCTGTTAGAAGAATTCCATCGACAGGGGTTCCTTTTTTGATTTCTGCCTTGAGTTCTTCATTGGATAGCAGGATCGGTTCGATTCGTTCTAGCGGGTCCAAGGATTGCTCCTGTATTTTAGTCGCATTTTTGCCGAATATATAGTAGATCTGTTGGTTGCAAACACTTGGAAACGGATGGCACCGTCCAATGATGGTCCCTCCTTCGAATTGGTAGCCGGTCTCTTCAAGAAATTCTCGTTTTCCTCCTAAAAGAGGCTCTTCACTCTCTTCGAGCCTGCCGCCGGGACATCCAATGAGAACTTTTCCCGAGGCGTGCCGATATTCCCGATTTAGGAT
>DALYFE010000152.1:0-930 GCA_031972195.1 Chlamydiales bacterium
TTAATAATAAATCAATCTCATAAACTCTTATTCAATTCACAAAGAGCTCTTTTTTACAAACGGGGTTTTCTAAAAGACTGCTAACAGATTTTTGTTTCGTCGAGTTTTTGGATTATTTTGACCGATGCGGACTCTTGACCGATCCTCTCAGTCTAGAGATTTTTAAAGCAATCCTCACTGCCTGCATTTTAAATTGCAAAAATAAATCATGAAACATAGGATGCAATTATATACAAAATAACTTATTGAACCGGGTTCTTCATGACAAAAATCGTTACCATTCCCGATCTGGAAAAAATCATTGAAAAACATGGAATGCAAGCTTTTTACCGAGATTTGATCCACTATCTCAAGGAAGATTTTGCAAGGTGGGAAAAATTTCACAAAATCCCAAGAGTGGCAGCTGAAGTCTCTAAAGGAATCATTGAGCTCATGCCCATATGGGATGATCGCTACTACAGCTATAAGTATGTCAATGGCCATCCAAAAAATCCTGAAACGGGCCATCTAACAGTTGTCGCATTCGGATGTTTGGCCGATATTGCAACGGGCTATCCATTGATTCTCAGCGAAATGACCGTCCTGACAGGATTGCGCACTGCGGCAACGGCTGCGATTGCCACGGAATGCTTGGCAAAACCGAATCTCACAACGCTCACTGTTATAGGAACGGGAGCCCAAAGCGAATTCCAAACTTTAGCCCACCGCGTAGTTCGTCCCATCGATACTGTAAAATATTTCGATCTAGATCCCAAAGCCATGGAGCGATTTAAAAAAAATATGGAGCGAACCGGATTGCGTCTTATCGCCTGTAAGTCAGGGGAAGAGGCCGTCCATGGAAGCGAATTGATCATCGTAGCCACTGCTGTAAAAGGACATCATGAAGTGATTAAAGATGCTTGGGTCAAACCGGGCATGCATATCAACGGG
>DALYFE010000152.1:940-3317 GCA_031972195.1 Chlamydiales bacterium
CTCTCCCGGAAAAACAGAGCTGGCTCTGGCGACTCTGAAACGGGCGAAAATATTCGTAGAGTTTCTTCCGCAAACTCAAGTAGAAGGAGAAATCCAGCGTCTTTCTCCCCAAGAAAAAAATCAACACGTACATGGCGAATTATGGGAGCTGATCACTAAAAAGAAAAAGGGAAGAGAGTCTCAAGATGACATCACTCTATTCGATTCCGTGGGATTCGCTCTGGAAGATTATTCCACATTGCGCCTCATCAAGGACCTCTCGCAACGCTACCATATAAGCACCGAGCTGCCTCTGATTCCGGCTCTCTCCGACCCGAAGAATTTGATCAGCTTGCTCGGAGGGCATCATGTCAGCTAAAAAAGCTGGACATCCTGAGCCGAAAGCCCTCAACGTCTTTATGCTCGCCATGATCAATGTGGCAGCAATTGGCGGGATTAGAAACTGGCCCTCTGCTGCAGAATTAGGACTCTCCTCAGTATTCTACCTCCTGCTGGCAACTCTTGTTTTTTTTATTCCGCTGGCATTGATTTCTGCAGAGCTGGCTACCGCGTGGCCTCAAAGGGGCGGGGTTTTTGTCTGGGTGAAAACTGCCTTCGGACACAGGCTGGGATTTCTAGCCGCCTGGCTTTTATGGACTCAGACTGTGGTATTTTACCCGACAGTGACTTCTTTCATCGCAGGGACCGTCGCTTACATGATCAACCCGGAACTTGCCGCAAATAGACTCTACACTTTTGTTGTCGTGCTGATTTGCCTCTGGGGAGCTACCCTATTCAATCTTCTGGGAATGAAGGCATCCGGTTGGTTCAGCTCGCTATGCACGGTATTTGGAATTTTTATACCCGGCTTGGGGATCATTGCATTAGGATGCTTATGGTTTTTTTCCGGGAAACCCTTGCAAATCCCCCTTAGCTGGAGCGCATTTTTTCCAAAATTTGAAGGGATTAACCACCTTGTGTTTTTTTCAAGCCTGATCCTCGCCTATCAGGGGATTGAAATGTCTGCTGTGCATGCCAAAGAAGTGGCGGATCCTACACGCAATTATCCGAAAGCAATCGCCCTGTCTGCTGTCATTGTCGTCTCTATGACCATCCTGGGCGTTCTTTCGATCGTTTTCTCAATCCCGCAGACAGACATTTCCCTCGTTGCCGGAACAATGCAGGCATTTACCGTATTCTTAAATGCCTATCATCTAGAAAAACTCATTCCTCTTTTTGCAGGTATGATTACTCTAGGGGCCATTGGATCGATGAGTACATGGATCGCAGGCCCCTGCAAAGGACTGCTGGCCGCAGCCGAAAAGGGAGATCTCCCTCCTATTTTCCGAAAAACCAACAAAAATGGAATGCCCAACAATCTCCTGATCATCCAGGGGGGTGTGATCACATTGATTTGTCTAATTTTTCTTTTTATGCCAACTGTGAGCAGCGCTTATTGGATTTTGTCCGCTCTTAGCGTAAATCTTTATCTGACGATGTATCTACTCATGTTTGCAGCCGCGATTTGGCTGCGCTACAAATGTCCCAAACACCCTCGTCCCTACAAAGTACCCGGAGGCATGCCTGGCATGTGGATCAATGCGATTTTAGGGTTCTTCAGCTCCCTGTTTGCTCTGATCATCGCTTTTTTCCCTCCTGCTGAACTCAGCGTCGGAAATGTGCCGTTTTACATCGGATTTCTTGTAATTGGAATCCTATTCTTTTACGCCTGTCCCTCTCTAATCCTTTGCTTTAAAAAGAAAAGTTGGGAAAAAAAGATCTAGTGGTTTTTAACTTCCTAAAAATGCCAGCATCTCTTTGCAAAAAACCGGAAGATCGGCCGGAGTGCGCGATGTGATCAGATGTCCATCGACCACAACCGGTTTGTCTGTAAAAATAGCTCCCGCGTTTTCTAAATCATCTTTAATGGCAGAAAACCCTGTTACATGGCGCCCTTTTAAGATCTTCGCAGAAATAGGCACCCAGCCTGCATGGCAAATGAAAGCAATCAACTTCTTGGCATCGTGCATTTGACGCACGATCTCTAAAACTTTTGGAATCCTCCGCAGCCTGTCCGGAGCAAACCCGCCAGGGATCACCAATCCGGCAAATCGATGAGCGTCAATTGCATCAAAGGCAATATCTGTCTTGCAAGGGTATCCATGCTTGCCCAAATAAACAGAGCCTGCCTCAGGACCTGCCACCACAGCCTTAAATCCGGCCTCTTCTAAACGAAGCTTTGGATACCAAAGCTCCAAGTCTTCGTAAATTTCATGAACAAAAAGCAAAACGGAACGCACTAGAACCTCTATGAATTGGACTGTTTTAATAGACCTCTTGCGCAACTAAAGTTCTGTCGATTTTTCGGTTCTTTTGAACCGATTTTCGATCAAAAATT
>DALYFE010000153.1:0-3272 GCA_031972195.1 Chlamydiales bacterium
AAAAACTCAAAAATTTATTAAGAAGAGTGTGCGATGAATTCGCAAACGAGAGGAATATTGATTGGCAAAGGAAGCGGTACCTGATCGAGATGAGGTACGGAAACGAGTTTGCCTGAAAACTTATCTTCATCAATAGAGAGATATTCAGGGACTTCTCGGCTGATTTGCTCTTGTGCGTGTACAACCAGCTTCATTTCGCGGGAAGCCGGCTTGACTCCTACGGTCATGCCCGGTTTTACCAAGAAAGAGCGGCGGTCTACTTTTTTCCCGTCTACTTGAATATGTCCATGGGAGACGAGTTGCTGAGCGGCAAAAATAGAAGGCGCTAACCGAAGTCTGTATACAATGTTGTCCAATCGGCATTCCAAGGAAGCCAGGAAGAGCTGAGGAGTGTTCCCTTTGGCAAGCAGCGCTTTTTTATAAGAATTCAATAGGTGCTTGTGGCTGAGCATCCCGTAAACAGCTTTGAGTTTTTGCTGCTCATCGAGCTGAACGCCGAAGTCAGATTTTTTCTTGCGCTTCGCTCCGTGCATGCCGGGAGGGTGTTGCTTGTGAAGGAGCGGGTTGCGCGCCTTTCCGAAAATGTTGGCGGCAAATCTGCGCGCGATGCGGTTTTTTGGTCCTCTATAACGAGTCATTCAATTCTCCGAGAAAAGTTCGCTTTAAAGGACAACAGTGTATCGGAACGGGGATTTTTCCAACAAGAGTGAATTTTCAGGTTCTCATTTTATCAAGGGATTTGAGCGCGGGCTGCATGTGAAATTTTTACTAGACCTCTTGCGTAACTAGAGGTTCATCGAGTTTTTGGATTATTTTGGCCGATTTTCGATCAAAAATTGAATGGCTGTATCGACATCAAGTATACAGCCTTTCAATTTTTGATCGAAAATCGGTTCAAAAGAACCGAAAAATCGACAGAACTTTAATTACGCAAGAGGTCTGCTAAGAAATCCGTGCCGATTTTCAGGCTTGCCTGAATCGCTTTCGTTGCGTTATAAATAATGTCCTTATGGACTATTCAGTATTAGCTTACTACGTGTTGACAGAGATCGAGGATCCTCATGCTGAGGTGGCTCGTCATAAAGAATTTTTTAGAACCAGGGATTTTCGGGGAAGGATCTATATTTCCGAGCAGGGGATCAACGGGCAGTCCAGCGGATCTGCGGCCCATGCTGAGGAATACCAGGAATGGCTTAGGGCCGATCCTCGTTTTAAAGAGACCCGCTTCAAGATTCATTCTGCGCCTGAACACGCATTTCCTAAAATGACGGTAAAGTACCGCAAGCAGCTCGTCGCTATTGACTGCGAAGTTGATTTTTCAAACATAGGGGAGCATGTCCCTCCGAAGGTTTGGAAAAAAATGCTTGAGGAACGAACTCCAGATACTCTGCTGCTTGATGTCCGCAATGACTACGAATGGAAGGCCGGGCATTTTGAGGGCGCCGAACTGCCGAAATTGGCGCAGTTCCGCGAATTTCCCGGGTATGCAAAGCGTTTGAAAGAAGAGTGCGACCCTGCAAAAACCCCCGTGATGATGTATTGCACCGGAGGCATCCGCTGCGAATATTACTCCGCGGTATTGAAAAAAGAAGGGTTTGAAAAGGTCTATCAGCTCGATGGAGGCGTCATTCAATATGGCCTCGAAGAGGGCTCTGAGCACTGGAAGGGAAAGCTGTTTGTTTTCGATGATCGGTTGGTCGTTCCTTTGAGCGAAGATCGGGAAGTCATTAGCGTTTGCACCCACTGCAAGACTCCGAATGAGGTGTATTACAATTGTGCGAACATGGACTGCAACGAACTGTTTTTCTGCTGTCTTGATTGCCTCAAAGAGCATCGGGGCTGCTGTTCGGCTCCTTGTCAAGAGGGACGGGTTCGCCCTTATCAGGAAAATGCCAAGCCATTTCGCAAGTGTCACTGCACTACCTGATCGAATTTAAAGATCGGAATTTTGTGATCACTCTTGAAGAGCGCCCTGCTGTCCGCAGGGTTCTTTATTGGGACACGCTTTCCTCGATCGCTGCGAAGGAAGATCAAGAGATCCTCCTTTTCTTAAAAAAAATCGTCACCAGATTTTCCCGCAATTTAGAGACCCTGCCATTTCGGCAAGTCGAACTGTCGATGGCCGATGCATTCGATGCAATGCGTTTGATGGCGAAAACTTGCCGTGTGATGTATCAAAAAAAACCTTTGCTCTGCGATTGGCAGACAGAGGCTCAAGTTTTTTGGCATGGGGATGATACGGACCGGTTTTCTGCATTCATCCGATATAAAGAATTAGAGATTCCTTTAGAGTCGTGCGATCATCTTTTTCCAAACTGGTGCATTCACAAAGATCTCTCTTTTCCCATTCGCACCTCCGTCCCTTGGAAATGGGTGGAAGCGTTTCGGGAGGGCACCGTTTTTTTAGAAGGGGTTCGCAAAAAGCGATTTTTGGAGGAAGATCCTTCCATTTTATGGAAAGAGTCAACGCCTCGTCTTTTATTGAGCGATCCAAACGGATGTTTTGCGAACTTATCAAAAGCGCATCCTGCATGGGAAATGGACCTTTTAGAAGCCGGATATGCAAAGAAAACAGTTGGCAATACGCAGTATTTTATTTCGCGAGATCAGGTAGCTAGCGCCTTGCTTCTTTTGATTGACGTGGGCTGGGAAATTGTTTTGCCGGATGGGAAGAGGCTGTCTCGGCAAACGGGCTCCGAGTGGAAAGTCTCTTCGGAAAAAGAAAAAATTTCTGTGAGAGGGACTGCTCTTTTCGGAAATAAAAAAGCGCCTTTGAAGCCGGGAAAATTATGGGTAGAGCTCGATGGATCGAGCGCGGGTTTATTGGATCCTGAAAAAGGAGAGCCGCTGGAAGGAGAGTATGTAGCAGACCATCTGCAGTTGCAAAAAGCTGATGCGGCTTTGTTGACTGCCTTGCTCGATCGAGCTGAAGTGGATTGGGAGGAGGCGATTCTCGAGACGGTTCGAGGATTGAAAGAGGGCGCCGTTCGCGAGACTGCGCTACCAGGTCCCTCCTTTTGCGGAACGCTTTTACCGCACCAGCAAATGGGGGTCGATTGGCTTGCCTTTTTACACAAAAGGGGATTTTCCGGCCTGCTTGCCGACGAGATGGGACTTGGAAAAACCGTCCAGGTTCTGGCATTTTTTTCCCGGATCAGGACAAATTTGCCGATTTTAATCATCGCCCCGTCCTCTTTGCTGTTTCATTGGCAATCAGAAATTCAGAAGTTTTTGCCAAACGCACGCGTTCGCATCTATTCTGGAGGGGCGCG
>DALYFE010000154.1:0-3231 GCA_031972195.1 Chlamydiales bacterium
GATTCCATATGCGCATATTGTTACGACCACCACGCACAAAACATTGCGCGGTCCGCGAGGGGGGATGGTTCTTTGCACAAGCGAGTTTCAGTCGGCTGTCGATAAAGGATGCCCTTTGGTTTTAGGAGGCCCTCTGCCTCATGTCATGGCAGCTAAGGCTGTTGCATTCAAAGAGGCCGATACCGCTGCGTTTAGGCACTATGCAAAGCAGGTCGTTGACAATGCGCGCAGCCTGAGCGAAGGGCTTTTGAAAGAAGGCGTATCGGTGTTGACGGGAGGAACGGACAACCATCTTCTTCTTTTCAACGCCGCCTCTTCATTTGGATTGAATGGACGGCAGGCAGAGCTCTTGCTGCGCCAAGCGCATATTACAGTGAACCGCAACTCGATTCCAAGAGATGCCAATGGCCCTTGGTACACTTCGGGCATTCGGATGGGAACCGCCGCTCTTACGACCCTTGGCATGAAAGAGGGGGAAATGAAGGAGATCGCCTCAATCACTGCGTCTTTATTGAAAGAGGCCCGTCCTGAAATGGATCCGAAGACCGGCTTGCCATCGAAGTCCAAGGCGCATGTATCTTCAGAGATTTTACAAAAAACACGAGGAAGAGTTGCCGAGTTATTAGGGCAATTTCCTCTCTATCCGGAATTGAAGATAGACTGAAATTCGACGAGTAAAGAAAATAAGGAAAAAAGGAGAGGGTTCATGCCGGATGCTGAGCGCGAGGGAAAGCAACCTAAGTCGATCAATGATAGGATTGATTTAGCTATATTAGAAAAACGAAGAATTTTTTTGTCAGATGGAGTGGATTCGGATTCTGCAAAAGATATCATTCGAAAACTTTGGTACCTTGATCATATCGCTCCGGGTAAGCCTATTCTTTTTGTGATCAATTCTCCCGGAGGATCTGTCGATTCCGGGTTTGCGATTTGGGATCAAATCAAGATGATTTCTTCTCCTGTAATTACTTTAGTCACAGGGCTTGCCGCTTCCATGGGCTCGATATTGAGCCTGGTAGCTGGCAAGGGAAAAAGGCTTGCTACGGCCAATGCCAGGATCATGATCCACCAACCTTTGATTGGCGGAGTGATTCGCGGCCAAGCGACCGATCTGGAAATTCAAGCAAAGGAAATGCTGAAAACCAGAGCAATGATTGTGGACATCTACTCTGAGGCAACAGGGAAGGATGCGAAACAAATTGAAAAAGCGATCAATCGAGACAATTGGATGACAGCCGAAGAGGCTAAAGAGTTCGGGTTGATCGATCAAATCGTCACCTCAATGAAAGATCTCGACGCATTTGTTCCTTGAATTCGTTAAGTATCAATCGGCCGGCAACGATTTCATCATTATTGATGATCGGCTGCCGGTCTTTCCTGCCGAAAATTTCGATTTAATCTACAAACTTTGCCTACGCAAAGTTGGCATTGGCGCAGACGGCCTTATCTTATTGCAGCGCGATTTTACCACCCCGGTTAATAACGCTGATTTTCGAATGCGGATTTTTAATTGCGATGGAACCGAAGCGGAAAGCTGCGGCAATGGATTGCTTTGTTTAGGTCAGTTTTTGCAAGAAATTATCCCTGCCCGCACGTATCGAGTGAGAACAGGGGATAGGACAGTCTTGATTGAATTTGAACGAGGGCGTCCTGTGGTGGACATGGGAGAGCCGTCCGAGATGCTGGCTCATCTGGAAACAGAAGAGGGAGAGGTTCATTTTATCAACACCGGAGTGCCTCATGCAGTGCGGTTTGTGTCCGATGTTGACGCTATGGATTTGGCGCACGTGGGCAAATTGCTTCGGCATCATCCGCTTTTTGCGCCTGAAGGCGCGAATGTAAACTTTGCCGCGGTGCAATCGGATGGGTCGATTCGGGCCAGGACATTTGAGCGGGGAGTAGAAGGAGAGACCCTTTCCTGCGGAACCGGAGCTGTGGCGATTGCGGCCGCAGCGCAAAAACTTTCTAAAACGAAACTGCCTGTTTCTTTGCATTTTCCGGGCGGCGTGCTCAACGTATTGCAAACGGAGAAGCGTTGGATGCTTTCCGGCGCCGTGCAAAAAGTCTTCGCGGGAATTATCTCAGATATAGTATAATTTTTCCTTTAAAAAGGAAGAGGTACTATGCGAATTGGTGTTCCTAAAGAAATCAAAAAAGATGAATTCCGAGTGGGTGCTACCCCTGATACGGTGAGAGCTTTTGTTGAAGCGGGCCACCGCATTCAGGTCCAATCAAAAGCCGGCGAAAAAATTGGATTTTCCGATGCCATGTATTCCAAAGCGGGCGCTCAGATTGTCGATAGCGCTGAAGAAATTTACGAAAATGAAATGATCATCAAGGTCAAAGAGCCTCAAGCTGCCGAGTTTCCTCTGCTTCGTGAAGAGCAGATTCTATTCTGTTATCTCCATTTGGCCCCGGATCCAGAGCAGACAAGAAATCTTCTGGAAAGAAGGGTCATTGGGATTGCCTATGAAACAGTCACCGATGATCAGGGACGATTGCCTCTTTTGGTCCCAATGAGCGAAATTGCCGGCAGAGTTGCCATCCAGGCGGGCGCGACCGCCCTTCAGATGGTCAATGGGGGCAGAGGCGTTCTTTTGGGCGGCGTTCCGGGCGTCCGTCCCGGGAAAGTGGTTGTTTTGGGAGGGGGCGTCGTCGGCACCGAAGCGATGCGCATGGCATTGGGACTTGGCGCTGATGTGTCTATTTTTGATCGCAGCCTGTCTCGTTTGAGGGAACTCGACAAACTCTATGCTCCGGCATTGAAAACGGTTTATTCTACGCCGGCCGCTATTGAAGAGGCGGTCATTTCTGCGGATCTTGTGATTGGAGCGGTTCTCGTTGCAGGGAAAAAAGCGCCTAGATTAGTGACGCGCGATGTTGTGAAAAAAATGATGCCGGGTTCTGTGATTGTCGATGTTGCGATCGACCAGGGGGGATGCGTTGAGACAATTCGACCGACAACCCATTCCGATCCAACATATTGCGTAGATGGCGTCGTTCACTATGGCGTTACCAACATGCCGGCTGCCTGCGCCCGAACTGCAACGCAAGGCTTGACCAATGCGACGCTTCCCTATGCGTTAAAATTAGCAAACTTCGGTTATAAAAAAGCGCTGATGGACGATCCTCATTTGATGAATGGGCTCAATGTTTTTTGCGGCAATATCACAAATATGAACGTCGCAGAAGATTTAGGCTATGCTTATGAACCTGTTGGGAGTTTTTCTT
>DALYFE010000155.1:0-3226 GCA_031972195.1 Chlamydiales bacterium
ATTTTGGGCGGCCTGAGGCGTAAAATGGAAGAAGATTCCAGAGAAAAAATTCCTTTTCTCGGAGATCTTCCCGGAATTGGCAAATTGTTCGGGCTGACAAAAATGCACGACACGAATACTGAAATGTTCGTTTTCATTACTCCGCGCATTATCCGCAATCCGGTCGATGATTTACGAAAGATCCGCCAAAGCGAATATATGCAAAGAGCCGGCGATATTCCTGAATTTTTGGCAAAAATTGATGCGGCTAAAACAGCGCAGCGCAAACGATTGTTCGATAACAGCCTGAAGATGCTATTTGATATGTACTGAGAGGATCATGTCTGAAGAAAGAGCGATTGCAGAGCGGTTCGGACTTCCCATCCATGATGACCTTCATGCATTTTCGTTTGTTCGAGATAAAGTAGCCCTAGTTCCCTATCTCTTTGCAAAACAAAAACAGATTCTTCCCATAGAGCGCGGCGAGCAAGGGGTTTTGGCGGCAGTTGCAGATCCTCTCAATCTTGAAGCGGTTGAAGAGCTCCGCCTTTTATTAAAGCAGTCTGTGATCCCTGTCTATTCCCCAAGAGCTGTGATTGAAGCTGCGATTGAGCGTTGCTACGAACAAAAAGCGGATGCGACAAAAAGCTTTCTTTCAGGGCTTGAAAAAGAAAGCGGCAGCGGAAAAAACGATGAAGCGCAGGATGAATATGACCTTTTGGAACAAGCAAACCAAAATCCGGTCATTCGTTTGGTCAATACGCTGTTTGTCGAAGCCATTCAGCAAGGGGCGTCCGATATTCACTTTGAACCGGTAGAAGAGGGTTTGTCCATTCGTTATCGGATCGATGGGGTATTGCAGAAAAGACATACGCCTCCTCGGGAATATCTGCAGCAAATCCTCACTCGAATCAAAGTGATGGCGAAAATGGATATTGCAGAAAATCGCCTTCCCCAAGACGGCCGGATCAAATTGCGCCATGGAGGCAGAGAGGTTGATTTTCGCGTAAGCACTTTGCCGATTGTTCATGGGGAGCGGATTGTTCTTCGTATTCTCGATAAAGGAAATGTTGTCCTTGGCATCGATCGAATTGGGATGCAAGACACCGTATTGAAGGCGTTTCGCAAGCTCATTCATATGTCGGAGGGCATTGTTTTAGTAACAGGCCCTACCGGAAGCGGCAAGACGACTACATTATACAGCGCTCTTTCCGAGATCAATGCTTCTGAAATGAATATTATGACGATTGAAGATCCGGTGGAATACAAGTTGTCCGGGATTTCTCAGATGAATGTGAATCGGAGGATCGAGCTTGATTTTTCCAAGGGCCTCCGCCACATTCTCCGTCAAGATCCCGATGTCATTATGATTGGGGAAATTAGAGATAAAGAGACAGCCGAAATTGCGATCCAGTCTTCTTTGACCGGCCACTTGGTTTTAAGCACGCTTCACACAAATGACGCTCCTTCTGCGTTGACAAGACTGGCCGATATGGGGATTGAACCTTATCTTTTGGCCTCTTCAATTTTAGGCGTATTGGCCCAGCGGCTTGTCAGGCGCATCTGTCCTGATTGCAAAACTAGGTATACCCCCTCTAAAGAAGAGCTCGATGATTTAGGTTTGAAAAAAGAACAGCTGTTTGGAGATTACCTCTATAAGGGTGTTGGCTGCGCGCACTGTTTTCATACAGGATATAAAGGGCGCTGCGGGATCTACGAGCTGATGCCGATGACCGGCGCAATTAAAGCCCAAGTTCTTAAAAGCCAGGATGCGGATAAATTAAGGAAGTCCGCCTTAGCTCAGGGAATGACAACGCTTTTTGATCGAGGTTTGGATTTCGTAATTGCAGGGATCACAACAGCCCAGGAAGTGCTGCGCGTAACGCGCATCGCGGAAGAGAATTAAGATGGGTTTATTTCGTTACAAAGCAATTTCTCAATCAGGAGGAAAGGTCTCAGGGGCCATCGATGCGGAAAGCATTCGCGATGCGAAGTTGAAGTTGATGCGGCTTCAAGTGATTGCCATTAAAGTATCTCCGATTACCGATAAAGAGATGAAGCAATCTTTGGCAACCAAAGAGGTTCTTGCTTTGACCCGAGAAATTGCGCGTCTTTTGCAAGCGGGGTTGCCTTTGTTTGAAGCATTGTCTGCCTTGGAAGAGAAATACCGAGGACAAAAAGCCCACAGAATTCTTTTCGATCTTTGCGAGCAAATTAAGACGGGCCATTCCCTATCTTCCGCTTTGAGCCGCCATGCCAAGACATTCGATATTTTGTATATCTCGATGGTCTCCAATGCAGAAAAAACGGGAAGGCTTGCCCTCTGTTTTGAAGAACTCTCTCACCTTTTGTCGAGACAGCTCCATGTCCGCAAGCAGATTTTCTCCGCTCTTCTCTATCCTTCTCTGTTAGGGACATTCTGTCTGGTCGTCCTTGCCTCATTGCTTTTTTTTGTCGTCCCCTCTTTGAGCGAGCTGTTTGAAGGACGCGATCTTCATCCATTTACAAAGATCGTTTTTGCTGCAAGCCATTTTGCTTGTAATTCAAAATTGTTTCTTCTTATTTGCCTGATGCTTTGTGCAGCATCCGGCGCCGCAGCATCCATTTCAGTTAAGTTCAAACAGAAAATCTTTCATCTGGCGATTAGGATGCCTGTTTTAAAAAAGCTTTTTGCAAAGATTGCCTTCGTCCGTTTTGCCAGGGCTGCTGCAACTCTGCTTGAGGGAGGAGTTTCTTTACTTGCAACGCTTTCGCAATCCCGCACGGTCATGCGGCATCCATTTTTAGAACAGATCATTGCTGACGCAGAAGAGAAAGTGGCCGAAGGCAAGCCGCTTTCTTCTTGTTTTGAAAATCAGCCGCTCATTCCTCCTTTGATCCCTCGGATGTTAGGGATTTCGGAGCAAAGCGGAAAACTATCTTTTACCATGCAGCAGATCGCCCAAATCTATGAAGAAGAGTTGGAATCGACTCTCACGCAATTTGCCAATCTAGCGCAACCGGTGCTTCTCCTATTTTTGGGAGCATTGGTCGGATTCGTCCTTTTATCGGTATTATTGCCACTGACCGATGTAAGTTCTTTTGTAAATTAGGAGAAAAAATGAAAAGAAAAAAAAGAGCCTTAACCCTTCTTGAAATCATGATTGTCATTTTCTTGATCACGCTGATTACAGGAACGATTGGGTATAATATGAAAGGAACCTTGGATCGAGGACGCGCATTTAAGACAGAACAGGCAAAAGCACAG
>DALYFE010000156.1:0-3143 GCA_031972195.1 Chlamydiales bacterium
ACCCTTCGAGGAACCGATTGGGCAGGCAGCGTTGCTTTCCATTATGACTTAGGGAGTTCGAAAGGGTTGTTCCCAAAAGTTTTTGATGTTCCTGTTTATACAGCCCCCGTTGATACGCAGCCTTTAGGAATTCTTCGTACGCGCAAAGAGTTAGGTCAGGAGTTGGCTTATGCATTTAAAGATCAGGGTTTTGATTTATATTCCCTATTTCTTGTTCCGAAAGAAAAAGATGATCTTTGGATGAGGGTTGTGAATGTCCGATACCGAGAGGAGGAAGAGGTCCGCCGCCGCATAGAGTATGTGCTTGCCTCGCTTGCCCCGTCCGATATTAATCAAGCGACTGTGGTCATTGAGGCAGAGGGCGTAGCTGAGCACGAATATCAATTCCGTATGCAGGATTTGAGATCTTATGCCGGTGGAAAAATGGGCGACAATGAACTTAAGGTGATCGCCCCTGTTCGAGAAGCCTCTCCGACGCCGAACCCTTATGATGCCGCGCTTCTTTATCAAAGGCATAAGCGGATTTGGATGCTTACATTTCGTCCGTGGACTCGAACATTTTTTGGGAGCTCTACCGGAAAATTTAAGTATGAAACGGGATTTTCTTTGGGCCCGGAAGGGTATTTATTCGATCAGATTTATTATTGTCTTTATGCAAGTTATACAGCCTTTTCCAGTACCCAGAGCATGAAGGCGCAAGATTTTTTGAATCCTTCAAGGATTATTAATGTCCGCACGGATAGCCTTCTCTACAATCAAGCCAGTTCCTTTCATGTCGACCAAGCATTTTTGCAAAAGAGCACGAATTGGGGGCAAGGATGGTTTTCGAGGCTGGCCGTTGGTTATTTTGAAACTGCTTATGCGGGAGTATCTTTAGAGGGCTTATATTATCCGGTCAATGTGGATTGGGCGATAGGATTCGATGTATCCACTTTGCTGAAACGCAATTATTTTGGAATGGGATTTCAAAGGAAAATTCGTAAATTAACAAATGAAGGACCGAAATACTTTCCTTATTTTGGACTTCAATACTTTGTTGATTTTTACTACCAATATAAACCGTTTAATTTGGATTGCAAGGTTAGCGCCGGGCAGTTTCTTGCGCGGGATAAAGGAGTGCGCCTGGAGATGGGGCGTACATTCTTAAGCGGTTTGCGCGTAGGGCTTTGGTATACGTTTACAAATGCAAACGATGTGGTCAATGGAAGCAGGTATTACGATAAAGGATTTTCGATCACTATGCCCTTGGATCTTTTTATGAACCAAAGCAGCCGCACCAGAGTGGGGTATGCGATGTCTGCATGGCTTCGCGATTGCGGCGCAAGGGCCAATACCGGAAAAGCGCTTTATCCGACGCTTTACTGGGAGCGTTATAATTATAAGCCGGGATTCTATTAGAAGTTATTCTTCGAAAGAGGTCTATTGAGAAACGATTGCCTCAGAAACTGTCTGCGAATTTTTTAATTTTCTATCCAATTTCTTTTTTGCGCTTTTTAATTACTCGAATTGCGCCGACTTTATTCAAGTCGTCTCCATTCTCCGCAATTAAAAATCATCAAAAAATAGAATTGTTCCTTAAATTCAAAAATCCGCAGACAGCTTCTTATATATTGGTTGGCATACCCAAGTGTTGGGACAGGCCAAATGGATCCATCTCTCTATTTTATCCATTTGAGATAGGCTCAGGGCCTTTTTTGCCAATGCGATTTTTTCAGCAGCCTTCTCCAATAGACTTTTGTCATCTGAAGATTTGAGGGCGTCGATTTCGGATTTGATATTGAGTCCTGCTTGTAAACAATCGTGCGCGATAATCCCTGCGCCGATAGAAAGCAGTAAGTTTGCTCGATTAGGATGGATCGTGTTGCGTGCAAGAGACATTGCCGCAATAACCCCTAAGGATGCCCCGAAAATTCGCAATCCTAGTGAAGCGACTCTGGATCGGAGCAGGAGAGAAGATATCCGATTTTCTGTTCCCAATGCGGTTTGAATCAGACCTTCCCATTTGGGAGGGGTATGGACAGACTCAATGTCTGTAGATAGATCGTAAAAAAAATTATAAAGTGCGTTCATTGGTTTTGATATCGTTTCCTTTGTATTATACTTTATTTGTTCTAATTATGAAAATGGAATTAATTAAAAATATTTGTTGTTGATATGGGCTAGGATTCGCTTGGCGGCGTAAGTGAAAATGATGTCTGCGCCTGCGCGCTTGATGCTTAGGAGCGCTTCATAAAATACGCGATCGGCATCGAGCCACCCTTTTTCATGGGCTGCCATGACCATTGCATATTCGCCGCTTACGTGGTAGGCGGCAATCGGCCGGTTGGTTTGTTTGCGCAATTCTGAGATAACATCCAAATAAAACGTTGCAGGCTTGACCATCAATATATCAGCGCCTTCTTCTTCATCGAGTTTAGCTTCCAGTAAAGCTTCTTTTTGATTGGCCGGGTCCATTTGGTAGGTTTTCTTATCCCCGAAAGCCAGGCAAGTGCCAATAGCGTCGCGAAAGGGGCCATAAAGAGCGGAGGCGTATTTTGCGCTATAGGCAAGGATGCCCACTTGCTCATAGCCCGCCAGGTCAAGCGCTTCTCGAATTGCCAGAATCCTTCCGTCCATCATGTCGCTTGGAGCGACAAAATCAACGCCTGCTTTGGCTTGCATAAGAGCTGAACGGATCAAGCATTCAATAGTCTCGTCATTGAGAATTTCTCCTTGCTTGTTAGTCAGTCCATCGTGTCCATGGGAGGTGAATGGGTCCAGCGCTATATCTGCGATAATGCATAGGGACGGGACTTCTTGTTTGATCCTTTTGATCGCTTTGGCGATCAGCCCATTCTCATTCCAGGATTCTTCTGCACTGTCGGAGCGCAGCAATGGATCCAAATGAGGGAACAATGCAATGGCCTGAACCCCTTGGCGATGGAGATCCTTTGCTTCTTCAATAGCTAAATCAAGGGAGAGCCGCTCAATTCCGGGCATGCTGGCAATAGAACTTTTTTTAGCCATGCCTTCGATCAGAAAAATAGGCGCGACCAAATCGTTGGGGTGAAGCGTTGTTTCCCGAACCATCTTTCGGATGGCGTCGGTTCTTCTATTTCTTCTTAGCCGGATGGGGATGGACAGTTTTGTTGATTGCATATTTC
>DALYFE010000157.1:0-3104 GCA_031972195.1 Chlamydiales bacterium
GAGAATGCAAGCCAAGTGTTTGACGAACAGATTTCAATGCGTGAAACGCAATAGGTATGTTGAATGATTGCAACTCTTGAGTTAAAGCGTTGGTTTTCTCTGCATAAAAAACGGATTCGCGACGACTATTTTCAGTTTCTCCGTTTCCGCTCGATTAGTACCGATCCTGCTTATCGAAAGGATTGCGAAGAGTGCGCTAAATGGCTTTGCGCTTATTTAGAGCGCGGCGGTTTGCATGCGGAGTTGATCCAGACATCCGATTGCCTATTGTTTATGCAGAAGACCTTAGCGCAGGAGATGCTGCCGAGACGATCCTTTTATATGGACATTACGATGTACAGCCTGTAGATCCTGTTGAGCTTTGGGATAGTCCTCCGTTTGAACCGACGGAACGGGACGGTTCCATTTTTGCAAGAGGCGCGGTCGATGACAAGGGGCAGATTTTTTATGCGCTGCTTGCAGTTCTTTGTTGGAAAGAGCTGCATGGTTCTCTGCCTGTTCGGATCAAATTTTGTATAGAAGGGGAAGAGGAATGCGGAAGCAAAGGATTGTCAGCGACGCTTCCGAAATTGCATTCCAAATTGCGCGCAGATCATTTACTGGTTGTCGATTTTGATCAATTTGATCGGGACACTCCTGCGGTCTCTTTGGGAGCCCGCGGACTTGCTGCGTTGGAAGTGTCTTTGATCGGTTCTACAATGGACTTGCATTCGGGATTATGCGGAGGGATTGCTTATAATCCAAATCGGGCAATGGTCGAATTATTGGCAAAACTCTGGGATCGAGACGGCAGGGTGCAAGTTCCCGGATTTTACGATGACGTACTCGAGCTATCCGAGAAAGAAAAAAATGGGTATGACTACCGCGCGGATCGATCTTACTATATGAAACAATTTGGGATTGAGGTATTCGGAGGAGAAACGGGGCGCACTTTGAAAGAAGCGAATTGGTTTAGGCCGACATTGGAAATCAATGGAATTTCCGGAGGGTATGCCGGATTAGGAATTAAAACAGTGATTCCATCTTCTGCTCATGCAAAGATCTCCTGCAGGCTTGTTCCCAATCAAAATCCTGAAAAAATCACCCATGCTGTTGAAGCGTTTTTAAAAAGTCATGCGCCTCATGGCATGAAGATTACGATTGTGCGGCATCCGGGAGAACCGGCATTTCGCGGTAATCCTCAGTCCAAGTTGGCCAGAGCGATTTCTTCTGCAAGCAGCGAAGTGATGGGAGTTTCCTGCAAATCGACTTTATCCGGCGGATCGATTCCGGTGGTTCCTTCATTGGTGCGTGCATCGGGTGCCGAAGTGGTGGGGATGGGATATGGGCTGATCGATGACCAGATCCATGCGCCGAATGAGCATTTTGATATGCACCGATTTGAACTTGGATTTTTAACAGTAGGCAGAGCCATTGGATTGCTATGATCGCTAAAAATGAGCGTTATCTATCGCAAATCATGGGCCCTCTTTTCTTGAGCCTTGCGCTGGCTTTTGCGGCAAGGGGAGATGGGGCATTGGATTTGTGTTTCACGGGCTGTCTTGGGCTTTTGGCTTGCGCCCGCTGGCAAATGAAGGGATGTTGGTACGCACTTGCTTTCTTCGCTGTAGCCGGATTGATGGGACATCTGTTCTTGCAGACGCATCATGTTTGGCGTCTTTGTTTAGAAGCGTCGATTCTATGTTCTTTATTTCTTACGGCTTTTTCCTATGAAACCGACTCTCTTCTTTTTTCTTCCATCCAATCGCAATTGGAAACAAAAGAGCTTGCGATTACCCATATTGAAGAAGCTATGGCCCAAGAGCAAAGCTTGGGAGCCGAGCAGCTGATTGCATTATCGAATAAGTTTGAGACGCTGCAAAAGGACTTTGAAGAGATTCAGACGGAAAAGGCAGCGCTCGATATTTTGAATGATGTGCTGCGTAAAAATAATGCGGCCCATTATGCCGAGAAAAAAGCTGTTGAGGAGCGCTTGATTTTGGAGAGGGAAAAAGGAATTGAATTCCTTTTAGAATGCGAAACGCTTCATAAAGCATTGGATCGTCTCGAAGAGGCGTATATTAGCGCAGATAGCAGACTGTCTGTCTTGCAAAAAGAAAGAGATTCCATCAGAGATCAATTGGGCCTGGCAGAGGAAAAAATCCATGAAATTGGAGCTGTTGAGGCAAGGCATAGACAGTTAAAACAGCAGTTTGAAGAAAAAAGCCGTATTTTAGATGAGACAAGATCGACTCTATTTAAAATCGACATGGAGCTTTCGACCTTGCAAATGGAAATGGATGAAAAAGCGTTTGCAGTGGATCCTTCATGTGTGGCAATGGAAAAAACGCTGGATGGAATGGATGAAGAGATGTCCGCTTTGGAACAGGAGAATCGGGATTTGCAAGAGATTGCGACTCAGTTCATCAAAACTCCGATGCCAATATCTTCCGGAAGTTTGATTCGAGAGACATTCGCGTCGAAAAAAAAGGTGTTGCCGCCTGAGGGCCAGCCATCTTTGGAAGAGACGCTTAGAAGCGCGCTCGTCCCAAAAAAAAAGCAAAAAATTCAAAAAAAATCTGATCAAGATCTCTTGTTCTAGTGCTACGGAACCGTAAGGATTTCGTGTCCTGTTTCTGTAATCAGGATCGTGTGTTCCCACTGGGCTGATGGCTGATTGTCCTTTGTTCTCACTGTCCAATGATCGATTGGATCAATGGTGCCATCGCGAACTCCTGCATTGATCATTGGCTCGATTGTGAAAATCATCCCGGGGGCCATGGGGATTTTGATTGTATTGTAGTGATGTGGAATTTCGGGCGCTTCATGGAATGCCGTGCCAAGTCCATGTCCTACGAATTGGTTGACGACGGAACATTTTTTGGTCTTTGCGTATTCTTCAATGGTGTGTCCAATTTGCCAAATGGGGACGCCCGGTTTGCAAATCGCAATCGATCTTTTTAGGCATTCATAGGATGTTTCAACAACCCGCTGCTTTGGTTCTGAGACGTGTCCGATCATAACCATAGCGCTGCAATCGCCAAAATACCCATCCACAATCGATGCGACGTCAATATTCAAAATGTCTCCGGCTTGAAGAGGCCGGTCGTCAGGGATGCCATGAC
>DALYFE010000158.1:0-3086 GCA_031972195.1 Chlamydiales bacterium
CTTGAAGAGGCTGCAAAAGAAAAATCGCGCAAAGCGCATAAAGGAACCTCTCAAACATTTGAGTCCAACTTTTTCGCGGATTTCACCAGAACCCATAAGCCTTGCCGCTTTGATGGATACCAACATTCTGCACTTGATGCTCATCTGATTGGGCTTGTCGTCGATGGGAAATTCACCGACATACTTTCCGAAGGACAAGAGGGTTTTCTCCTCTTGGACCAAACGCCCTTCTATGCGGAAATGGGCGGCCAGATAGGAGATACAGGATCCATCAGCAAAGGCGGCAACCGGTTCGACGTCTATGATACAACGAGCCCATTCCCCGGCGTAATTGCCCATTTAGGCAAAGTCTCCTCCGGCACTTTGCACAAAAACGACCTCGTCCATGCTGCAGTCGATATCGAAAGACGCCAAAATATTGAAAACAACCATACGGCGACCCACCTCCTCCACTGGGCGCTGCAAAAAGTCCTCGGAGAACACATCAAACAAGCAGGATCGCTGGTAGAAGACAAACGGATCCGATTTGACTTCAGCCACCATAAGCCTGTCAGTCAAGCAGAGATCAGACAGATCGAAGATCTCATTAATGAAAAAATTCGAGAAGACGTCGACATCCAAATCTATGAAATTCCCTATGCAGACGCCCAAAAAAGAGCCGACATTAAGCAATTTTTTGGAGAAAAATACGGAGAAAAAGTGCGTGTCGTCGATGCGGAGTTTTCCAAAGAGCTTTGCGGAGGCACCCATACAAAGCGGACAGGTAAAATTGGCTACTTCAGAATCGCAAAAGAAAGCAGCATTGCGGCAGGGGTCCGCCGTATCGATGCCCTCAGCGGAAAGGCTGCAGAAGAATTCGTGCGCCAGGAAGAAGACTTGATCCATTTGCTTGGGACGCAGCTTAAAACTTCACCTCCTTCATTATTGGAGAAGCTCCAAGCGCTGCTCGATGAAAATAAACAATTGCATGCCGAGCTGAAAGTCCATAAAAAAGCGCAGCTGCAGCAAATGGCCTCCAACTGTTTATCGCATAAGGAACTGGCCGGAAAAATCCCCCTCATCATCCAAGAAGTTTCTCTTACCAACGAAGAGCTGGTTCCTTTTGCAGAAGAGCTGCTGCATCAGCTCAAATCAGGGATCGTCGCAATCGGCTCTAAAATGGAAGAGCGATGCCAACTGCTCGTAGCAGTCAGTCCCGATTTTGTCCAAAAAAACATTCACGCCAACCTTCTCATCAAGGAAGCAGCTCCTCTTATCGGCGGCGGCGGCGGCGGGAAAACGAATCTCGCTCAAGCCGGCGGCAAGAATCCGGGCGGGCTGAAAGATGCCTTAAATCGAATTCGCCATGTATTGAAAGATGCACAATGCTAAGCATAAACAGCCCATCCCTTGCTGCGTTCGAAAAAGCGCTCCAAGAAGGGGGTTCGTTTGTCTGCGAAGGTGTTTGGGGCTCTCCGAAGGCGCATCTGGCAGCGCTTGCGATGCGCGCCACCGGGAAATCAGTCCTGCTGATCACCGGCGGCGTTAGAGAAGACCGTCTGTTTGCAGACTTATCCTATTTTGCACCGGGAGCCAGCGTTGAATTCCCTGCTTGGGAAACGCTCCCCGGAGAGGAAATTCCCCCAAGCCCTGATATTTTAGGCAAACGGTTTGAAGCTCTCCATCTCCTCCTTCACAAAACATCTCCATCGATCCTTCTATGCCCCCTTCCCGCATTGCTGCAAAAAGTGCTTCCAAAAGAAGCGATGGCTCCAATGCTATCGAACTGGAAAATAGGCGAGCAGATCGTCTTTGACCATCTTCCAACATTGCTCTCCTCCTTAGGCTACCAAAGAGTTCCGGTCGTATCTGACAAGGGCCAGTTCGCTCTGCGAGGCGGCATTCTCGATTTATTTCCATTAGCCTCCTCCGATCCCTACCGCATTGAATTTTTTGACGACGCAATCGAAACAATCCGCACCTTCGATCCTATCGGGCAAAAAACGATTGGGAAAGCCTCTCAAGTCTTTCTCACGCCGGCAACAGAACTCTCTTTGCTCCAAACAGCCGCGCGCCTCTGCCCTATTTTAGACTATTTAGGCGACCGTCCAATTGTCCTCTGGGACGATCTTTTAGCCATCGAAGACACTTATGTAGCCCTGAAACAAATGCCGGGAGCTAGGTCTGTATTTTTTTATTCGCTCCAGGAAATCCTGGCAAAATTAACGCATGCGCAGCATCTGTTTTGCGCCTCGCAAAATATCGAAGAGCTGGGTCAAATTCAAAAAACGGCAGAAAGAAGCAAACTCTTTGCGCCCATTTCCTTTGAAGCATTCGATCACGAATTTTCCGCCTCTCGTTTTTTTCACCCTTATCGAGAAGTCCAGCCGATCGAAGAGACGCTCTCCGATGCAACATTGGACACGCTCTTCCTTAGCGCCAATGAAACAGAAGAAGAGGAATTGAGAAAAGGCCTTCCCGTAATTCCAAAAAATAGCCGCTTTGAAATGGGAAGCTTGACCTCCGGTCTTGTGATTAGCGATGCCTCTCTTGCAATCATTCCGAATTCGGAAGTGACCAACAAAACCCATGTCCGACGTCAAAAATGGCGCAGCACCTACCATACTCCCGCCGCAGAATTCCATGCGCTAACCCCGGGAGACCTCGTCGTCCATTTTCATAGTGGCATCGGCCGCTATATCGGCACGGAAAAACATGTCAACCACTTAGGGCAGCAAACAGAATTTCTTTCTTTAGAATATGCAGATCAAAGCAAACTGTTCGTTCCTCTATCCCAAGCCTATCTTGTCTCTCGGTACATTGGATCCAAAGAAGAGCTTCCTCCCTTAAGCCAGCTTGGAGGCAAACGGTGGCATGCCGCAAGAATGAATGCCCAAGCGGAAATCGTAGGCTACGCTCATGATTTGCTCCAACTCTATGCGCACCGCGCTGTCAAAGGCGGCTTCCGTTATCCTCAAGATGGAGACCTGATGCAGCGCTTCGAAAGGGACTTTCCTTATGTCGAAACGCAAGATCAACTCTTGGCCATTGCCGCAGTCAAAGAAGATATGATGTCAGAAAAACCGATGGACCGGCTCATTTGCGGA
>DALYFE010000159.1:0-3062 GCA_031972195.1 Chlamydiales bacterium
AGCGTATGAGTGCCGCCAATTTCATTGATGCGAACCTGGTCGGGATGGTCAACTAGATTTTTTACGATATATTCAACAAATTCTTTCATTGGTAAGTACCTCTTTCATTGAAGGTGAATGTCGTTCGAGATCAAAAACTACTTTCTCTTAAGAGTAAATTTTACAGAAATCTCTCTTTAAAATCTAGTGGCGCTCCTGTGCGCATAGCGCGGCAATTGAAGAAATTCCTTGCTGCAACTAGTGAATAGTAGGGAGGCTTGTTTCAAGTGAATCTTTTCCTTGCATTGCGCGGTATGTACAATTGTTTTTACAAGCTAAAAAAATATGAATTAAATATAATTAAGAAGTCTGCTTTAGTTAATATGTGTAATTATATGCCTGATGATTTTGAAAATAATTCGCGAGGTGTTAGAAAAAAATTGACGGATCGCGCTTGCCAAGTTTTTTTTGACAAGGGCGAATCGATGTTGAGTTCTTTTGCAGCGGATGTGTCTCAAATCGGATGGGCAATCTTACTTAGAAAATCAGTTGATGTGAGCCGCAAACATCTTAAGAAAGACGGCATTGTGCCTATAACGCAGGTTGCATCTAGACAGAGGATGGAGGGCAATCGGAAAGCGGATGGAAAAGGAGAGGGCGAGGGGGATTGTTCGATTCAAGATTTGTCCGGATTTAAGAGACAAGAATTGACAGTGGGGAATCTCGGAGCATTTAGCGCTCCCGTGCTCAGCGCTGCTGCTGCTTTGTCAGCTTTGCTGGCCGGGTGGACAAGTTTTCAGCCGGTTGCAAGACTGCCGGTTACCGAATCATTTGCATCGGCGTCTTTGGGGAGTGTGCAGCCCCCCGATAAAGCGATAGAAGCTTCTTTGCTGTCGGATATGCCCTTAGAGTCGATGGGACGCGCGGCTTTAGCTGCATCTTTGTCCGTTTCAAAGCCTCAGATAGGACCCGATTTGCTGAAAAAACCTCATGAGCCTCAAGGAAATCTTCAAGGTCGAACGAAACTTGAAATGGGTTCGAAAATGCAGGACCTTCAAGCGCCCTTGGATAAAAAAAATGATCCGATTCGTCTGGAAAAAGAAGAAGCCGCGAATCGATTTGTGAAGATGTCTCCATGGTTTGTCGGACAAGACCGGATTGCCCTTGGAAAATCTTTGGAAACAGGGATGCATAACCAAGAAGAACCGATTGCAGCGTTGAAACAGTTTGATTCTTTGAGCAGTTTGAAACCGAAAGAAATCATCCGCGCTCCGCTAAGAGACAATTTGTCTGTTGATCTCCGTTCAGACCGGGGGCATTTGGATAGAGCCGCTCGTTTAGAGCAGGGTGCAAGCATCTCTTTGCAAGGAATGGAACCTGTTAAGGCGCCTCTGCAGGATGCGGTTGTTGAAACAATTGGCAGTTCGTCGATCGCCGTTTCGGAGAGGGGGGCGCAAGCATTGAAAGAAGCTTTGCCGGCTTGCTTTTCGCGTCCGCTGCCGCAAGCGAGCCCATCGATTCCTGCACAACAAAAAGGGATGATAGCCGATGAACGAAAGATCTTTTCCTCTTTGGAGTTTTTGCCGCTAAAGAAAAGCGCCTTGGTCAGGGTTGGAACACAAGAGAGTTCGACGTCCGTCGATGCGGTAGAGAGGATCGGTGGCGTAGGTCCGGTGGTGGATGCGATTCGATATGCGGCAGATCAACCTGTTGTTCAGAATGTATCGATAGAGCCGGGTGCATCGGCGGAGATTGTCCGGCCGGCTGATGTGAAAAAAATAGAGGCAGTAAATGTTGAGGGATTTGATAGGAGAGCTCAAATGACTGTTGAAGATGTGAATTTCTCTAAGAAAGGAGTGGAGTCTGTAGAGCGCGATGGAGTGAATGCTCCCAAGGCGGCGTTGAGCGTTGTAAAAGGTCAGGACGTTTTAGTACAAGAAGCTGTGCGCAGTCTGGGAAACGGATTTATCCCTTGTATCAAGGGAGCCCAAAGCGCTTTTTCTGTTGTGAACAGCGTCCTAATAGGTACTCAGGTCAGTACTCAGGAAGCTTTGGGAAGGCTGACGGGTTCTTTGATGGCATTGACGGCATCTGTGTTAAGCCAAGTGAAAGAACGATGCAATGTTGAAAAGATTGGAAAGGGAAGTTCGGAAATCTCTCTTTCCACGAGCGTTGCAGCAATCCCTGCAAAAACAGCGATAGTCCAGGCATCAGAGCCCGAGGTGATCGTGAGGAAATATGCTCCTCTTCAGATCATAGAAAATTATCACGGCAACCAACAGGTTGCTTTGTAACTCACCTTACTTGGCTTCTCGCTTTAAGCCACTGCATCGATCTTTTTGCGTAAGGTGAGTTTATAATTTTTTAAGAGATTAGACCTCTTGCGTAACTAAAGTTCTGTCGATTTTTCGGTTCTTTTGAACCGATTTTCGATCAAAAATTGAATGGCTGTATCGACATCAAGTATACAGCCTTTCAATTTTTGATCGAAAATCGGCCAAAATAATCCAAAAACTCGACGAACCTTTAGTTACGCAAGAGGTCTATTGTCTCTAAGGAGCGATTTCTAAGGCAGGAGAGCAGAGAGACGGGCCGCAAAGCCGGCGCATCCATGTTTTGAAGTCTTCCGGAATTGGAGCGGAAAGCTTTAGAGGAATTCCTGTCACAGGATGATCAAAGCTCAGCCGATAGGCGTGTAGAAGATGCCGTTGAGGATCGAATAGGTGGTTCATCCGGTCATTGCCGTAGACAGGGTCTCCTAAAACGGGACAGCCTATATGTTTGAGGTGGACTCGGATTTGATGGGTCCTCCCCGTATAGGGGCGGACTACGACCAAACTGATCCGCTCATTGCATGCTGCAAGCTGAATCTCGCTGACAGCCTCTCTTCCGTCGCTTAAAATGGCCATTTCTTTGCGATGGATAGGATGTCTTCCGATGGGAGCGTTGACAACGCCGTTGGAGGGTTTTCCACAGCAGATCGCCAGATAGAGCTTCTCCATTGAGCGGGAGGCGAACATTTCAATTAATTTTTTATGTGCCGAAAGGGTCTTTGCCGCGACCAAGACCCCGGAGGTTTCTTT
>DALYFE010000160.1:0-3058 GCA_031972195.1 Chlamydiales bacterium
TTACGCTGGTGCCATGACCATCGTCTCCACCATGCATTTGTCGATACGGACAAGGATCCCTACTCAGTTAAAAAAGGACTGTTTCACGCCCACATGCTCTGGATGTTTTTTGAATCTCCGAAAATAGATCCAAAAGTAGTTTCCGATCTCATGCGCAACAAACTGATCATGTTTCAACATAAATACTACGTCTCCTGTATGCTCGTCTCAAATGCGATCGTATTCTTGGCAGTAGGCTGGCTTTTAGGCGACTACCTGGGCGCGTTCCTTTTTTCCTGGTGGGTCCGCCTTTTCTTTCTGCATCATACAACCTGGTGCATTAACTCTATTGCGCATTACTGGGGAACCCAATGGTACAGCCAGGAACACTCTGCCGTGGACAATTATCTTATCTCTTTACTGACCTATGGAGAGGGATACCACAATTACCATCATACATTCGCCCAAGACTACCGCAATGGAATCCATTGGTATCATTTCGATCCTGCAAAATGGTTGATCTGGGTGCTTTATAAAATGGGGCTGGCCTACGATCTAAAGCGGGTGAATAATGAAAGGATCGTCCGTCAGCTATTGGTTGGGCATCGCGATCAAATTCTAGAGAAAATCACAACTTCATTCCACCAGCACAAAGATCTCTGGGCTGCAAAAATCACTACCCTTTGCGATCAGCTATCTTCGGAATTGGCCCAAAAACAGGCGCTCATAGATCGGTATAAGCAAGGGCAAAAAGACGTTCTTTTTGAAATTCGGCTCATGAAAAAAATGATCAGGGCGGATTGGAAGAACTGGAGAGCTACAATTAAGCTCGTCAGGAAATCCATTCCTATAGAGTTTTAATTCAGAGATTGTCTCTTAGGTTTAAAAAAAAATTGCAACAACTTCTAAAAAGCTCTTAGCCGGCTTTGTAAGTTGTTAACATTTTTATTTAATGTTATTTGTAAAAACTTTAGATTAACTCTTTATCGAAAGCAGTGCGTGACATTTATATCCTCATTCGGTTATAACTGTCTGGACAAGGAAATAAATGGCGTCTGGAGAAAAAACTCCGTTAGCTAGATGGCGAGAAGTCCTCTGGCCAATCAAGTCTTACGAATTCAAGAAGATCCTTCCGTTGCTTTTCATGAAGTTTTTTATCTCGTTTACGTACGGGATATTAACAACGATGAAAGACGCTTTTGTCGTCACTGCAAAAGGATCCGGAGCGGAAGTCATCCCCATCTTAAAAGGGTGGATCGTTCTTCCAATTGCTTTAGGAACTACCCTCCTCTATTCCAAGCTTACAAATGTTTTCCGTAGATCCGTACTGTTTTACAGTATTATCATCTTCTTCATGGCCTTTATTTTTCTCTATGGATTTGTCCTTTACCCCAATATAGACGCCCTCTCTCCGCACCAATCTGCCGACTGGCTTCTCGAAAAATTAGGCCATCACAATTCCCACTGGGTCTCCATCTACCGGAATTGGATCCAATCGATTTTCTTTGTGACCGCCGAGCTTTGGGGACAAGTCGTAATCTTTCTTTTATTCTGGGGATTTGTCAACCATATCTGCAATTTCAATGAAGCCAAACGCTGCTATAACTTCTTCATTGCCGGGGGAGACCTCGCTCAGATGTTTACCGGTCCTCTGGTCTGTTATTTTACCGGGAAATATCTAGGGGCGCAGTTTGGAACCGCCCTTCAGGTGCTTGTGGGATTCGTCCTCTTTTTCGGCTGCATGATCATGGGGCTGCACTGGTTGCTGACCAAAAAAATTCTTAAATCCGATGAACGGCTCTACCGCCCGCAAAATGAACAGCAGTCTTTTGATATTAAGACAAAACTGTCCTTATTCGAGAGCTTGAAGTTCATCGCCCGTTCCCCTTACCTTCGCTGTATTGCTGTGATGGTGGTCGCCTACGGGTTGACTGTGAATCTGGCGGAAGGGACTTGGAAGGCAAACCTTAAATCCGCATTCCCGGATACCGGGGCCTATCAAAGCTTTATGGCTACAGTGAGTTCTTCGGTAGGAGTTTGTTCATTCATTATTACCGTCTTTTTCAGCGGGATGATCATCCGTCTTTTAGGCTGGCATTTTTCAGCGCAGCTTCCTCCGATAGTGATTGGATCAACCGCTTTGATCTTTCTGGTTCTTTTCTTAAATCAACATTGGATTGCTCCATTGACCGGAGCATTCGGCACAACGCCTCTTATGCTAATCGTTTTATTCGGAGCATTTCAAAATGTTGCGACTAAAGTCATGAAGTACGCTTTCTTTGACTCGACCAAGGAAATGTCCTACATTCCTCTTGATGCAGAATCAAAAGTCAAAGGAAAAGCGGCAATTGATGTGGTGGGATCGCGCCTTGGAAAATCGGGCGCCGCCTGGATTCAGATCGTTCTCATTCAAATTGCAGGCACGGGATCAGTGCTTTCGATTACACACTTTCTCCTCCCTCTGATCGCTTGCACAGTCCTCTTCTGGATCCTCTCCGTACGCTCTCTCAATAAACAGTTTGCTGTAAAAAGCGCGCAATTTAGCGCAGCTGAAAATGCCCCTATCGCTTAAATACAAGTAAAGGGAATGACACGCTTTTCCAGGCTTGAACGGGCAGCTCGGCTTGGGTCCCTGTTCTTTAGGACAGGGTCTAGCGAGCTACTTATTTGGCCGTGGCAAGGAACTTGCCACCCATCACCGGAGCGGAGAATCTCTCCTCTTTAGGGCTGACTATTACCCATAAACCTTTTATGCGACAAACTCTTGGGCCTCAATCAAAAATGAGGTCCAAAATGCATTCCGAACAAGACACTTGGTGTTCTAAAGAATTTAGCTCGATAAAATTGGGCGACATTGGAGGATTTTTAGGCAGGAGGCATGACCTATATTTGGCGAGAATGGGAAAAAACTGGCTCTCATAGCTGAGTTTTGTTTGTCAACCTGCAACGAGGTGACTTGTGGGTAATAGTCAGCTCTTTAGGGGAGAGTTCTTCAAGCTGAAGAGCTGAAATAAGCCTAAACCGCCCAGGGCGATTGCATGAAAAATTTATTGACAAGTAATTATTTGTGAGTGTGTTG
>DALYFE010000161.1:0-2046 GCA_031972195.1 Chlamydiales bacterium
TGATAACCTGTGGCAAAGAATTTGCCACCCATTACCGGAGCGGAGAATCTCTCCTTTTTAAGGGAGAGTTCTTCAAGTGTTGTTCTTAGTCGGAACCCGTAGACAAAAACCCAACCGAACCAGACTCTCCTGCGTTCGATTGAATCTGGATCATATCCTTCAAAATATGCACAGCCTCGCGCATTTGCAAATCATCCATCCCGATTTCTACCGGTTCATCAACCGAATTCACCATAACGCCGGACTGGCGGGCCCGAATCCGTTCGGATTTTTCTAAAAAAGCCTGAAAGTTTCGGTCTGCAGCAAGGCGCTTCGCGCTATTTTCCCTTAGCTCAGGCAAAGCCTTCTTCCAGAAAGACACCACTTTCTGAACTGTAGGCAGGTACCGATTTTGGAAAAGCAGGCGAGTTCTATCGTCGAGGTCACTTAGAGGATCAAGATACGCGGAAGGCACTTGATCCGGAGGAAGTGGATACTCAAGATATCGCTCGCCAATCTTGTAGGGCGCATAAGGGGTAGGAACAACAATATCCGCCTTCACCCCTTCAATCTGCGTACTGCGCCCGGAAACTGTGTAATAACGGCCAACCGTCACTTTAAAAAACAGGTCGGCATTCGCGTCGGTAAGAGTTTGATACTGAATAGATCCTTTGCCAAATGTCCTCTGATCGCCCACAACTAGACCTACCCCGTAATCTTGAAGGGCTTGCGCTACGATTTCAGACGCAGAAGCAGACATTTTCGATGTAAGAACAATAAGCGGTCCGTCAAAATAGGTCTTGTTTACAATATTGCGTAAATAATGGACGTCTCCCTGTCCATATTTTGAAATAACGATCACGCCATTGGAAACAAACAAGCCCGCTACTCGAACGGCCTGGCCTAAAAACCCTCCGGAATTTTCACGCAGATCGAGGATCAACCCTTTCAGTTCGCCCTGCTGGCGAAAGTTCCGAATCGCTTCCTTCATATCTTTTTCGCTACTGATCCCATCGCCGCTTTCATAGAAAGAATGTAAGGAAATTTTCCCAATCACGCCCCCATCAACCCGTTCGTAGCTGGTCTCAATCCGATCATTTTTCATGGCAATCGGCTGCTTGGTCAAAGAGACTCGAAAAAAGGTCTCCTTATTATTTGCAGCAGGATCGATACGCTTAAAACCCAAAGTGATTTCGGAGCGGTCCCTCTGTTTTAAGAGATCTAAAACATCTTCGAATGGAGCCTGGGTAATCGCATTCCCGTCGATCTCCACTAAAAGATCGTTCACTTGGATTAGGCCCGATTGCTCTGCAGGCCCTCCTTGAATAAGGTCTGCAATCATCACCCCGTCGATGCTCTCGGAAAGAACAACTCCCACTCCTTCAAATTGCTTTTCAAGGCTCAGACGCATTTCATACGCCTCTTCGGGGCTAAAAAAAGCAGTATGCGTATCCAAACTTTTTGCAAATGATTTCAAAATCCGCAAAGCGATCAGGTGCTCTGAACGGTCGATGGACAAAGGATTGCCGGCCCCATCTAAAAACAGATAACTGTTTTCAGATCTTTGAACCCGCTTTTCGAATAATCCATATACCTTTGCCTTGCGATCCGTTGACTCAAGCTGCGTGCGAGCCTGATGGAAAAGATAAAACCGAACCATTCGATTTTTTTGCCGCTGAAAAAGCTCTGCATCCGAGGTTGGATATTGAGACTGGACTCCCGAAGAAGAGACTCCGAGATCCCCTCTTGATAACAATTCCGGAAGAACTTGCTGGCGCACATTGCGCGCCCTAATTACTGCCTGTTCAAAAATAACGTTTAACGCAGTGAAGTCGGAGTAATTCTTTTTTTTGACCCTTGCAAGAATTTCTTCAGCCCTTTCAGGACTGATTGAAACATAAGGAGCTACCTCGCTCTCTAGAAGATAGGACTTGTCCGGATCAAATTGCTCAATATATAGCTTTAAAGACCTTCGAATGAGAAGAGGAGACCATTCCTTATTTTCAATATGAAAATGAAATAATCGTTCCATCACTCGAGGAACATCCCCAACGTTTAAATTCTCCC
>DALYFE010000161.1:2056-2911 GCA_031972195.1 Chlamydiales bacterium
AGACATAGTATTCGCTTCATAAAATCCGTTGGGTAAAAAAATGGGAGACTAAAGGAATTTTAAGGACCGAATCAAACTCCAAACTTAAGCGTCGTAAGCTTCGCCTTGTTTCCTCAGGTCTCCCAACCCAGATATTAAATATAAATAAACCCCCTTGTCAATAAAATAATATTAATTAAAACGTAAACTTTTATTATAACCATATTTACGGGAGCAAAAAATCACATAACTCAAAAAAGCAGCAATCCGCCTTCAAAAAAAGCGTTCCGCAGTTTACTTAAATTCATACTTCAGGATATATTCCTACACTATCGATTCAATTTTAGGAGATTGGCGCTCATGCCGACATTCAATCAACTCGTTAAGTTTGGCCGCGCACCAAAGGTTCGCCGCCGCAAATCACCTGCCCTACAGCAGTGTCCGCAACGGCGCGGCGTCTGTCTTCAGGTCAAGACGAAAACGCCAAAAAAGCCGAATTCAGCCTTGAGAAAAGTGGCTTGGGTTCGTATGTCAAACGGCCAGGAAGTTATTGCCTATATCCCAGGAGAGGGCCATAACCTCCAAGAACACAGCATTGTGCTAGTGCGCGGGGGCAGGGTAAAAGACCTTCCCGGCGTTCGCTACCATATTGTTCGCGGATCTCTCGACTGCGCAGCAGTAAAAGACCGTAAAAAATCCCGCTCTAAGTACGGAGCAAAAAAACCTAAGTAATGCCAGGAAATGGAAGATCCATTTCCTTGCCGAAGGATTGCTCTTGGCCCGCCAAGGCCGATCCCTGGGCAGGTTCGAAGGAACCGGGTGAAAAAACGAATTTTGAAAGGAATAGAACATGTCCAGAAGACGTCGCACATTTAA
>DALYFE010000162.1:0-2844 GCA_031972195.1 Chlamydiales bacterium
GCCGCCCATTACCGGAGCGGAGAATCTCTCCTCTTTAGGGGAGAGTTCTTCAAATCTGTTTAATTATCTAGGAATTAAATCGAATGAGTGAACGCTTTAGGGAACTCAAGACAATAAAAGCAAATAAGATACAAAATGCTCGGAGGGGGACTCGAACCCCCACGGTTTATTCAACCAAGGGATTTTAAGTCCCCAGTGTCTACCATTCCACCATCCAAGCTAGGAGAAAAATTATTCTTCAGGAGGCGTTTCATTATCGCTGATGTCTACTTTTTCTTCCAGAGGATTTGGCGCGTCGAAAATATCTTCTGCAAAATTCTCTTCAGGACTGGGAAATGTCTCCTCTTCAACAAGAGGCTCCGCAGGCTTGTAACGGCTTAAGGTTTCTTTAATAAGCGTTGGAGGAGGCGGAAACAATTTGGAGATAAAGGATGGCGCTTTTTGATCTTCCACACGTCCTTCAGCATTAGGAACTGCTTCGACAGTCGAGAGAGATAGGTCCTCTCCTGAGGAAGGCTCTCTGGTCTCCTGGGACATCGGCTCATGACGTCCGCCGCCGCGACGGCCGCGGCGCCGTTTGTCTCGTTTGCGCTCCATGGGGCGCTCAGCAGGACGCTCTGAACGGTCGGACGCTCCTTCTTGAACAGGTTCCCGCTCTTCAGGAGCACTCTCTCTAGGAGGGCGGTTTTCTCTTCCGCCGCCAATCTTGATCGAGCGCTCAGGAGCTGCGTTTTTGAGAGCCATTTTCATCTCTTTTAGCTCAATCACTTCATAATCGCCAACAGGGACTAAAAATGACTTCGGACGTTCTAGAGAACGGAAAAAAAATGAATGGCCGAAAGAAACAACTTCTACTGCATCAACAAAATAATCTTCCTGCGCTCCGCCTTTGCTATTGCGCACAAGGAGCTTCATTCCCTCACGGGGAGTAATCACTGTCTCTATAATAGGTTCTCGTGTAAAGTTCACTGAATATTCCAATTTTTAAATTGTTCATAATTGGAAGCAAAGGCAAAGCGGTATTGTTCATTCTTTTGATGCCATATGCTCCAGCAAGTCGACAACACGTTGGGCATATCCCATTTCGTTGTCGTACCATGCGATTAATTTATAAAAGCGTTGATTCAACGCAATTCCTGCGAGTTTGTCAAAAATGCAAGAATAATGACTGCCAATAAAATCTGAGGAAACCAATTCTTCATCCGTGGTAGCAAGAATTCCTTTCAGATCTCCTTTTGCAGCCGCGTCCATTGCATTGGCAATCTCTTCATATGTAGTATCTCGAGATAATCGAACCGTCAGGTCCACGACGGAAACATCCGGCGTAGGAACTCGGAACGCCATCCCGGTAAGCTTTCCTTTCAACTGCGGAAGACAAAGCGTGACTGCTTTTGCAGCCCCCGTAGAAGAAGGAATAATATTGTAACTGGCAGCGCGCCCCCCTCTCCAATCTTTGTGAGAGGGCCCATCTACCGTAGGCTGGCTTGCAGTCAAAGAATGCACCGTAGTCATCAAACCCTCTTCAATTCCAAAATGATCGAGGAGCACTTTGCAAAGGGGCGCTAGGCAATTCGTTGTGCAAGATGCATTGCAAAGAACAAAATCTTTTTTCGGATCATATTTGAGATGGTTCACACCCATGACATAGGTGGGAATTTCATCTTTGCCGGGGGCTGAAATGACAACTCGCTTGGCTCCAGCCTCTAAATGTTTTTTAGCATCTTCAAGGTGTGTAAATCTCCCCGTTGATTCAACAACATAATCAACTTTGAGATCCTTCCAAGGTAGTTTTGTTGGATCTTTTTCCGCGGAAACCACTACTTTTTTGCCATCAATCAATAAGGCATTAGGCCCTGAAGAAACAGCCTTGGGATAGGTTCCATGAACACTATCATACTTGAAAAGATATGCTAAATTATCAGGAGGCACCAGATCATTGACGGCAACAACATCCATCCCCTTTTTCAAGGCATTTCTTAGCACCAAACGACCTATGCGTCCAAATCCATTGATCGCTATTCGTTTGACCATAGAACACCTTCAGGTTCAGTTGTTTTTTTTCCCAGCTTACTAGAAATTTCTTCTTATGTAAAGTGGAACCATTGCCCTCAAAAAGAAGCTTGCAACAGAGACATAAGGCACGCGGTATCTTCGATGTATGAAATGCCTATCAAAAAAATAACCGCGTGTGTTGAGACTTGTAAAAAGACTTACTTAAGATACTCAATATAGCAGGTAGGAGCGCTATCGCCTATGCGATCTCCGGTTCTGATGATTCGAGTATAACCACCATTGCGAGTAGCAAATCGGTCGCGCAGTTCTCCGAATAATTTTCCAATCACAATTCGGTCTCTGGCATACGAACTTGTATCCCCTGCCTTAGCTTGTCTCGCTTCCTTGGGAGTCAGCGGATTAAACGCAACTCGCATTTCAGCAATTGCGCTACGTCTTGCAGCCAAAGTATTCTTTTTAGCAAGAGTGATCATACGATCTGCACGTCTTCGGAGTTCTTTAGCTTTCACTACCGTCGTGGAGATCCGCTCATTTTCAATGAGTGATTTCAACATGTTTGCCAACATGGCACGTCGGTGGGATCCGGTGCGGCCAATTTTAAAAGTGTGTTTGCCGTGTCTCATTCTACGGGTGCTCCAAGTTTTTCTTGAATATAGTTTTGTATGACTTGACGGATGTTGTCGCGAGTAATGCCATACTTACCGAGCTCCATCCCAAGGCATAGCCCGAGTTCATCAAGCTTTTGCTTAATTTCCGTTAGAGATTTCTTACCGAAATTTCTAAATCGGAGCATCTCGCTCTCAGGCATCAATACTAACTCGCCAATTGTAT
>DALYFE010000163.1:0-2807 GCA_031972195.1 Chlamydiales bacterium
TTGAAGAACTCTCCCCTAAAAGAGGAGAGATTCTCCGCTCCGGTAATGGGCGGCAAATTCTTTGCCGCACGGTATTAGATAGCCCGCTTGACCCTGTCCTAAAGAACAGGGACCTAAGCCGAGCTGCCCGTTCAATGGCCGGATTGGACTCTTTCCAAGGCTTCCAATCCCTTTAAATCTTTTTCGCTTATTGGGATACGCCCTATTGTTCAGTCCCTTTCTCCTTGACAATCAAGAAGCTGCGGTTCTCGGAAGCCGGATATTAAAGAAAACCAACGTAATAAGTAAAATAGTTTACTTTAAAGTAAATATTTTATACAATTAAACACATGTAAATTATATTTATAAATAACATTTTAATAAAAAAGGACAAACCATGTCTATAACACCAATATCACTATCTAAATCTAATCCAATCAACGAAGAGAAGCGGGTCTTGACGACTTCAGCAGATCCCGGCGTGGCGGTCATAGCATCGGTTCTTAGTCCTAACGGCGAAAATTCCTATCTTCAAGTTTATCCTCATGATATCGCCTTCAGGATACAGGCTAGAGATAACTTTTTACTCCCAAACTATAAAGCCGGGTTCCGAAATTTAGTCACTTTAGTCGTATCCCCCAACATGCCATTAGAAGAGGCAGAGCTCTTGCTTCATGATATCGCTGCTATGACGCCCGAACAGAGACAAAGTGCCTACAATCTCCTTAAAGGACCCTTGTTTTCGATCATTACCCAGGACAATTATCATGACTTTCTACAAACACTACTTTCTAATTCCGTCTTAACAGATCAAGCAGAGCAATCTTTCGTCAAAGCAGCTCTGCAGCTAGTCAAGCCTGAAACACCGAGAGCAGAGAATATCAAGATCATAAAGATGCTTTTGGTTCTTAGCAGCAACCATCCAGATCGGCTAAATCTTATCGAGCCGTTGACAAAAGAGGTCATTGCGCCACAACTTATCCCTCTTATTCTCGATATGATATTATATCCAGAGTATTTGGTTGCAATTGATAGAATTGGACTTCCTAAATTATTGGAGCAATTGCATGAAATTGCAAGTCTGATAAATCCAAAAGAATTTGAAGATATCTCTGCCCAAAACATGGGTAGAAACATGCTGGCAGTGATTAAAATAATGAACATCCAGGGACATGAAAAGCAGCAGGAAATCAAAGATTTTGCCCAGAAAAGGCAAGTTTCGTTGAATACTCTATTGGGTGTTGTCAGATTTTCAGACAAGCGCAATCTTGGAGACCTATCGATAGTCGATCGGATTTTGCCATCGCAAGTAGATGAGCGGTTTTTAAACCTCCTGCTTACCGAACTATCCCATTCGGATTGGTTCCTGCTCAATAAAACTGTCGAACCTAAATTAATACCTCCTCTTCGTGCCTTGCTCGATCAACGGCCTGCCATCAGTATAGATACTTTCTCCAAAGCAATCTATCCCATATTGGACGCCATAGATTTTGGCCGAGATCCGCATGAGGCAATTAAACCGTATCTTGCTTTGCCAGAAAAGGAGTTAAAGGCAGCTCCCGATATGCCGCCGCATCCTCTAAGCGATCCATCTGAAGTGAAGAAAGGAACCGGTTGTCCCTTCCAAAGAATGTGGACGCTCTCCTCGATCTCTCAAGATCCATTGATTATGAAAGAAATGCTCAAATATCACAGATTTCACGAAGGGATTTTTAACAAGCCTCCCAGCTTCACTCAAGAAATTGCAACGTGCTCTCCTCAGGATACGCCTCGATTTCGAAAAATATTTTCAGACCTATTAATGTCTAGCAGGTCGGAAAGACGTCTACAGTTTATCGTCAAAGATCATTTCGATCATCTCTTTAGGAATGGGATTCCCAAAGATAGATCTGACGTTTACGATTTCACACTGATAGAAGTTCTCCGAGAGATTGCTAGCTGCATCCTCGATGAGATCCCAATCGAGTTGACACCAAACCTATCTGCGCTTCCGGACCAGGACAGCCTCTGTAAAACCTCGCTTTACGCGGAGTTGCTAAGTGCCGGCTATACCCATGAAGAGATCATTGAAAATCTTAAGATACTTGCCAACCTGATTGTCGAAAACGGCAATGCCTTCCTCCGGCCATTATTAGAGAAACTTCTGATATCTGACGAGCCGGCAGTAAAACATCTTTTTGTCAAAATCAGAGAAAACATTCAACAAGGAATCGACAATGGATGCGACATTTGGGGGGCGATGGGGAAAGTCAAAGAGATCGACATGATTATCCTAGAGACCTTGCGGATGACTAGCCTTCCATCAATCCGTAGAACGACTCAAACCGGTGAATCCATCGAGATAACGCCAAGCCTACTGGCAAAACGGGTTGATCTCGTGGGAGAAAAGCCCGAGGAATTCGATCCAACAAGAATGGACGCAGAAACAAAACAGCGAATCAGTTGGTACTGGCCCTCTGCAGTCCCGTGGATGCCATTCGGTTCTGGGAAACATGTGTGCCCAGCTTGGCGTTTGTATCAAGTCATGAGCCGCTATCTCGTCGCAAAGGTTGCTTTGATGACCTCGGAGCAGCCACAACACCCGGGATAGTTCTGTCTCCCTTTTCCGTAAAAGTTCTCCTACCTCCTTGATGGGCAGGTAAAGGCGGTGCAATGGAGGTCAGGATATAAAACAGTCGACAACGCCCAATTCGGGCAAAGACTGTCTCGAATTGCGATAGCAAGGAGAGCGCAACCGAATCCGGTTGCGCTCTTTTTCAGGGGGATCTATGTCTATTAAAAGTTATGGTTCCATTTGAGGGTAAACTTGCCCTGTTCTTGTCTCTGAT
>DALYFE010000164.1:0-2782 GCA_031972195.1 Chlamydiales bacterium
CTTCGCGTACTGGGGTTCCTACGGGGTTGGTGTCATTCTCAATTCTGATATTTTGAGCTAAAGTGTCGGGGGTGCTTTGAGAACAGACTGTGGTTGGCAATTGTCCGGCTAGATTTTCTGAACATAAATCACTGTCGTAAGTGTCCAAAACAGGAGTCTTTTTTTGATCTGGTATTTCTGGATCTTCTTTTCGGCTTGTAGTTTCCGGATTAAATGAGCTGGAGATGTTTGACGACCGAGTTGAAGGGAAGGAAAGCTTTGAGGCTTCCTTTAAGTTAGGAGTGTTTTCAGATCGGGCTGAGGCATGCAATTGTCCGGTAATGAAGAAGTGACTTTCTTGTCCCATAGAATTAAATAACAGGATATCGCGAAAAGATGATAGGGCATTTTGTACCCGTTCCAATATTCTATAGGGTTTAGATTTTTCAGTGCTCCTAATACCTTGTTGAGTAGGCAATGAACTGTCTACTTCCATTGGCTGAACTGCTTCTGTTGACTGAATTTTATCTATTCTCATTTTATTATTACTATTTAATCTTAACTGGTTTTTTTTAAATTGTAAATACTGTTTTTGGTAATGAGATTGTTTTGCGTAGGAGGGAACTGTTGATGCCTGGCTTTGCTTTTTATCTATCCGGAAAAACGATGAAAACATGTCGGTTTTGAGGAAGCGCTAGTAATAGACCTCTATCCCTTTTTGATGATCTGGGCGCCTGAGACGGCTCCCGTGACCCTGGATCCTGAGTAGAGGATGATCTTGCCGCCGCCGCCTATAAATTGGATCGGGCCGTCGACTTGGGTTTTGTTTTTGAGCTCGATGATCCTTTTGCCTTTAAAGGCGGTGTCTTTTTCTATGGTGATTCCAGGGAGCTGGCAGCCGGAAAAAACGGCCCTTTGTCCCAAAAAAGAAAGAGGCTGCTCAAAGGTAGATCCGGAGGCATTGAGAGAGCCGATGACTTGGATTTTTTTGGCAATGGTCGTATCGATGAGCCGGACATCTCCGGTTGCTTCCACTTCGTTTAGAGTGGCAGAGGAGGAGATCAAATTTCCGGTAATTTTGAGGATCCTAGAGATCGTTGTCCCATTAAGTTTCAAAGTGCCGAGCAGTTCGACGGACTCAAGGGTTTCTGCTCCGTAGGCTTTTTTGCTTCCTTGAGAGGCTGCTCCGTCGGGAATTTCGGAAGGATCTGCCAGGATCGTGGAGAGATAAAAAAAACCTAAAAGCCAGCGCATGAAATCCTCTTGTACCTAGTGCTCTGTCAGCCGTAAATTTGCGGATTCGGTTGCGTCAAAGCGCCTAAAATCGCCGATCGCAAGTCCATGCGTATTAATTTAATACGCATGGACTTGCGGTCGACGATTTTCGGCAGCTTTCACGTCAGCCCAATCCCTAAATTTAAGGCTGACAGAGCACTAGATGCTATGGTATTTGAGGGGTCTATTCAAGGACAAGCTGTTTTTTCCGCTGCAGCATTTCAAGTTTTTCCCGGAATTGCTGCTGCTGGGATTGAGGCATCATCTCAAAGCGGAATAGATCGCGGCTGATATCTTCGCGCAGTGTGCGGGAGAAATTTTCAAAGAGCTTGAACGATTCATGCTTAAATTCAAGCAGAGGATCTTTTTGCCCGACAGTGCGCATGTGGACGTCGGAGCGTAGGTGATCGATATGGAGAAGGTGCTCTTGCCAGAGCTGATCGATTTTGCGGGCCATGAGATTGCGGACCACTTCCTGAAGAACGCTTTGCGCTTTTTCTGCATTGGTTAAATCGGGACGGAAAGCGATCAAAAGATCTTGCTGGTGATGGATCTTTTGATGGAAGGCGGAGAGAATTTTCTCGGAGGCTTTTTTCTCAAGCTCAGAGGAGCTGCTTGTTTCGTCGGCAAAGAATCCTTGCTCGAAGCTGACAGGGAAATGGACCATTAGGGCTGATGCAAATCCTTCAACATCCCAATGTTTGGAGCGGCTTTGGAGGTAGTGCGAGCTGATTTGGAAGATCGTTGTTTCAATGATCTCTTTTGCGATCTCTAAAGGTTTCTCAGCGAAGAGAAGTTCATTGCGGAATGCGTAGACTTCTTTGCGCTGTTTGTTCATCACATCGTCATATTCAAGCGTGTGTTTGCGAATGGAGTAGTTGCGGTGCTCGACTCGTTTTTGCGCTGTTTCAATGGACTTGTTCAACACTTTTGCAGAAATGGGCTCCCCTTCAGGAGGACGGAAGCGCTGCAAAAGAGCGGTCATGCGGGGAGATGCGAACAGGCGCATGAGGTGGTCTTCAAAAGAGACGTAGAATTTGGAAGAGCCAGGATCTCCAAGGCGTCCTGAGCGGCCGCGCAGCTGTCTGTCGATACGGCGGGAATGGTGCCGCGTGGTCCCGATCACGTGAAGGCCTCCGACTTCTTTGACTCCAGGTTTGAGCTTGATGTCCGTTCCTCGGCCCGCCATGTTGGTGGCAAGCGTGATGGCTCCCATGCAGCCGGCGTCTGCGATGATTTCCGCTTCTTTGGCGTGGTTTTTTGCGTTGAGAATGGTGTGCTCGAGCTTATTGGCCTTTAAGATCCGGGAGAGTTTTTCAGAGATCTCAACAGACTCGGTGCCAATCAGAATTGGACGGCCTTGTTCATGGATGGTTTTGATCTCTTTGACGATCGCGTTATATTTTTCCCGCTCCGTCATGTAGATTTCATCATCGGCATCATTGCGCTGGCAGGTCCGGTAGGTTGGGATTTCAAGGACTTCTAATTGATAGATCTCTTTGAATTCATTGGCCTCTGTCATTGCAGT
>DALYFE010000165.1:0-2782 GCA_031972195.1 Chlamydiales bacterium
CGCCATTCCCACGGCGATCCCAGAAGAACCATTGCAAAGAAGATTGGGGAATTTTGCAGGAAATACGGTCGGCTCTGTCTTTGTTTCATCATAGTTCGGAATGACATCGACCGTCTCCTTGTCGAGATCTTCCATGAGAGCCATGGCCGAATGAGTAAGCCTTGC
This sequence comes from Chlamydiales bacterium, assembly GCA_031972195.1. Classification (GTDB taxonomy): domain Bacteria; phylum Chlamydiota; class Chlamydiia; order Chlamydiales; family SM23-39; genus DALYFE01. Next base: position 166 of record DALYFE010000165.1, read on the forward strand.
CTCAGTATAACGCATCGCCGCAGGAGGATCGCCGTCAATAGAGCCGAAGTTTCCCTGTCCATTAATGAGCGTATAGCGCATCGCCCAATCCTGGGCCATACGGACCAATGTTGGGTAAATAACTGCTTCACCGTGCGGATGGTAATCCCCTGAGGTATCCCCGGAAATCTTCGCGCATTTACGATGCTTGCCTCCAGGGGTCAAGTTTAACTGCCGCATCGCATACAAAATGCGCCGCTGAGAGGGCTTCAATCCGTCGCGTACGTCAGGCAGCGCTCGAGAAATAATCACCGACATTGAGTAGCGAAGATAGCTTTCCTTCATCTCCTCTTCGACATTGCGCGGCACGAGAACTTCGTCTTTTGTATAGGACATAAGATTTCCTTCAGATATCTAAGTTTTTAACCGACAAGGCGTGTTGTTCAATAAAGCGGCGGCGAGGCTCTACTTCCTCTCCCATCAGCATCGAGAACATTCGGTCTGCGGCAATCGCATCCGGCAGGGTCACTTTCATCAAAGTGCGCTTTGCAGGATCCATCGTTGTCTCCCAAAGCTGGTCTGCGTTCATCTCGCCAAGACCTTTATACCTTTGTACTTCAACTCCTTTGCGTCCATTGGCGCGGATCGTATCGATCACTTCGCGCAAAGTATGAACGGGAACTGACTTCCCATCTTCGAGGATTTCGAAAATCACGCCATCTGCAATCACATATTGATCCAATACAAGTCCAAACGCGCTAAGTTTCTCAGCAAGAGACATCAAACGATTTGGATCGCAGAGCTCCACAAATGCCAGAGGTTTCAGTACAAGCGTCCGCATTTCTTCAGTGATTTCTTCTGCAGGGATTGACGCCAGCGTTTCTTCATGGAGAAGTTTTTGCTTTTCTTCATTTTCCTGTTTCAAAGCGAGCAGCTCTTCTTCCGTGTAAAGAAACTGGAACTGATCGCCAATCGTTGCCTGATATCGTGGATATCTGCCCTCATTGCGCAAGGCGATAAATTCGCGGAACAACACTCCTTTACGCTCGACAGAGGCCATAAGCGTCTCGACATCCAAAATCGTCTCTAAAAGTTTCTCCATCTGCGCGGCATCGTATGAGTTCTCCGATTTAGGCGAGCGGAGCAAAAGATCGCTCATACCAAGCTGGAGCAAATACTCATCCATTTCCCTTTCCGAATGGATATATTGGCTGACTTTTTTCCGGGTTACTTTAAAGAGAGGCGGCTGGGCGATATAAATAAAATTGTTTTCGATCAATGCAGGCATGTGCCGATAGAAGAAAGTCAGCAGCAGCGTGCGAATGTGGGATCCATCCACGTCGGCGTCGGTCATGATGATGATCTTATGATAGCGCAACTTTGCTAAATTGAAATTCTCCGCTCCGATGCCGCAACCCAAAGCAGATACCATCGCACCCACTTCCTGATTTTGCAAAATTCTTTGGAGTCGGGCCTTTTCAACATTGAGAATCTTACCACGGATTGGCAAAATCGCCTGGAACCTTCTGTCGCGCCCCATTTTTGCGGAGCCGCCGGCAGAATCTCCCTCAACAATATAGATCTCGCAAAGCGCAGGGTCCCTCTCTTGGCAATCCGTTAATTTTCCAGGAAGCCGGGCGCCATCGAGCGCAGTTTTTCTAAGGGTTAGCTCGCGCGCTTTCTTCGCAGCTTCCCTGGCTTGCGCTGCAATGATCGCCTTTTCCACAATCAGCTTCGCAACCCCCGGATTTTCATCCAAATACGTTGTCAGCTGTTCGCCGACAATCGTCTGCACAATTCCGGCAACTTCGCTATTGCCCAATTTTTGTTTTGTTTGCCCTTCAAATTGAGGATTCGGCACTTTGCAGGAAATGACTGCAGTCAATCCCTCGCGCATATCCTCTCCTCCGACCGATAACTTATCGCCCTTTAGAGAAGCGTGCCCTTTGATGTAATTGTTCAAAACACGAGTGAGCGCAGTCGAAAATCCGGTTAAATGCGTTCCCCCTTGACGAGTCGATATATTGTTGACATAGGTATAAATCATCTCGGTGTAGGTGTCGTTCCACTGCATGGCGACTTCAAATTCGACAGGGCCGTCATGCCCCTCTTTCACTGCATGGACATAGATCGGCTTTGCGAACAAAGGGATCTTTCCTTCATTCAAGTAAGAAACAAATGAGGAGACTCCCCCTTCATAATTAAAACGGACAGGCTCGCGGTTTAAGTCGCGCTCATCTTGAAACAAGATCGTAATGCCGCGATTTAAGAAAGCCAGCTCTCGAAGTCTTTTGAGCAATATATCATAGTCATAACTGGTCACGGAAAAAATCGTGTCATCCGCCCAAAACGCAATGCGGGTCCCCTTTTTCGTAGTTGTCCCCAGTTTTTTCAATGGCCCCATTGGCTTGCCGCGCTCAAAGGTCATTTCATAGACAGTGCCATTTTTATAAACCGTAGCGACCAATTTTTTCGAAAGGGCATTCACGCAAGAAACGCCCACCCCGTGCAGACCTCCGGAGACTTTGTAGGTGCTTTTATCGAATTTTCCTCCCGCATGGAGAATAGTCATCACGACTTCCAGAGCAGTGACTTCGCGCCCTTGCTTTTGCGATTCCTTTTCGTGCTTTTCAATCGG
>DALYFE010000166.1:0-2777 GCA_031972195.1 Chlamydiales bacterium
TGTCTCCACTCCCCGCTTTGATCACGATTTCATCCAGGACGTGCGCTTAATTGAACTGGATTCCTCCAAACTTCTATCAGTTGTGATTACCAACTTCGGACTGGTTCGGACAGAACCTATTTATCTCGACAGGTCCATCGATGCTCTGTTTTTAAGAAGCTGCGAAGAATACTTCGCCTGGAGAATGAATCGAGGAGAAAAACCTTTATTCCGCAATGAAGCGGAAGCGAAGATGGCCCAGCGCATCTATAATGAAGTGATGGTCCGCCATGTCGTCGGATATGCCAATTTCCCTAATGAAGACATCTTGCGCACAGGCCTTGCAAAATTACTCGCTTATCCGGAATTCAATGATGCTGCAGCGCTTGCCAGCAGCTTATCCCTATTGGAAGACGATGGGCAAATGAGACACATTTTAAGAGAATGCTGCAAAAAAAATGAAATGACCGTTTGGGTCGGCAATGAACTCCACCCAATCGTACCGGAAAATTCCGATTGCTCGATCATTGCGATTCCCTATCGCATTAACCAAACACAGGCAGGCGCAATCGCCCTTCTCGGTCCCATACGGATGCCCTATCGCAATTTATTTGGACTTGCCGCTGCATTCAGCGAACAACTAAGCACAGCTTTAACAGAGAGCGTATATAGATATAAGATTACTTTCCGCCAGGCTGCACAGCCTACGGCGGAAGCGCTTCTCCATTCTTCGATTTTATTAGAACATCAAGGTAAAAAAAATGACTGAACAAGAACCTATCCAAGAACCTGTAAAACCTGAAGATACTGACTGGAAAGACAAGTATCTCAGGACGTTGGCGGAAATGGAAAATATGCGCAAACGGATGCAGAAAGAGCGCCAGGAAATGGCCCGCTTCGGCATCGAAAATACCATCGGCGAATTCCTTCCCGCCATTGACAACTTGGAAAATGCCCTGCGGTTTGCAGAAGGCGCCGGAGGCGAAGTAAAAGCCTGGGCCCTCGGATTTGAAATGATCCTGTCCCAATTCAAAGAGGTATTGCACAACCACGGCATCGTCTCGTTCCATTCGGAAGGCAACACATTTGACCCCATTTTACATGAAGCCGTGGAGATGATTGAAACAGAAGATCATCCGGATGGAATCATCCTCCATGAATTTACTAAAGGGTATAAAAGCGCCTCGCGCACTGTGCGTCCCGCACGCGTCAAGGTTGCAAAGCACCCCCTGAAAATGGAAATTCCTACACCTGATGAAATCGGTGTAGAGACAGAAATTAATTAATTAGAGGAAGAAAATTATGGCATCAGCAAAGAAGAAAATTATCGGTATTGACCTGGGAACGACGAATTCCTGCGTGGCAATTATGGAAGGCGGATCGACCGTGGTCATCACAAACGCAGAAGGAGCTAGAACCACTCCTTCCGTAATCTCCTACAAAGGCGGAGAAAGACTCGTCGGAGTTCCTGCAAAAAGACAGGCCATCACAAATCCCGATAAAACGCTTTACTCGACCAAGCGCTTTATTGGCCGTAAATTCAGCGAAGTCCAATCAGAAACAGGAACCGTTCCATATAAAGTGACAAAAAACGCCAATGGCGATGCTGTTTTTGAAGTCGAAGGAAAAATCGTCTCTGCGGAAGAAGCAGCAGCGCACGTCCTCGTAAAAATGAAAGAAACAGCGGAAGCCTATCTCGGCGAAAAAGTCACTGAGGCCGTGATTACGGTGCCGGCGTACTTTAATGATTCGCAGCGCCAGTCGACAAAAGATGCCGGAAAAATTGCCGGTCTCGATGTCAAACGAATCATCCCTGAGCCTACAGCAGCGGCGCTTGCCTATGGATTGGACAAACTTCATACAGATAAAAAAGTCGCAGTCTACGATCTCGGCGGAGGAACATTCGATATTTCCATCTTGGAGATCGGCGATGGCGTCTTTGAAGTACTCGCAACCAACGGAGATACACACCTTGGAGGAGATGATTTCGACAACGCCATCATCCATTGGCTCCTCGACGAGTTCAAAAAAGAGCATGGCATTGATCTATCAAAAGACAAAATGGCCCTCCAGCGCCTGCGCGATGCAGCTGAAAAAGCAAAAATTGAACTATCAGGAACATTAACTTCTGAAATCAACCAGCCGTTCATTACGATGGATGCAAGCGGCCCTAAACACTTGTCCATCACGCTCACAAGAGCCAAACTCGAAAGCCTCTGCCACGATCTCGTCGAGCGCACGGTAGAACCTTGCCGCAAGGCCATGAAAGACGCAGGGCTGACAAATAGCGATATCGGAGAAGTCATCCTCGTCGGAGGGATGAGCCGTATGCCGATCGTTCAAGAGAAAGTAAAAGAGCTCTTCGGACGCGAACCGCATAAAGGGGTCAACCCGGATGAAGCGGTCGCCATCGGCGCTGCGATCCAGGGAGGGATTTTCGCAGGAGACGTCAAAGACGTTCTTCTTCTCGACGTCGTTCCCCTCACATTAGGGATTGAGACTCTCGGCGGCGTGATGACCCCGCTCATCGAGCGCAACACCACAATTCCAAGTCAAAAGAAGCAGATCTTCTCAACGGCCAGCGACAATCAGCCTGCAGTGACGATTGTAGTCCTCCAGGGAGAGCGTCCAATGGCTCGGGACAATAAAGAGATCGGCCGATTTGACTTAACCGATATTCCTCCGGCTCAACGCGGGGTTCCTCAAATTGAGGTAGCATTCGACGTAGACGCTGACGGAATCCTCCATGTCTCAGCGAAAGACAAACAGTCCGGCAAGGAGCAAAAAATCCGGATCGA
>DALYFE010000167.1:0-2736 GCA_031972195.1 Chlamydiales bacterium
CGCAAGACGTTGCATTCAAGGACTTAGGCCTGCTCATCATCGACGAAGAACAGCGGTTCGGCGTCCGTTCCAAGGAGCATTTAAAAAAGTTCAAAGCCGGGGTAGATTGCTTAACCCTTTCTGCAACTCCAATTCCCCGCACCCTTTACATGTCCCTTGTCCACGCCAGAGACATGTCAGTCATCAACACTCCGCCCCAAGATCGGCTTCCCATCAAAACAATCATCGCAGAAACCGAACCCGAACTGATCCAAAATGCGCTCATGAGGGAACTGTCCCGAGGAGGCCAAGCCTTTTACATCCATAATCGGGTCGAGACCATCTACAGCAGGGCCGATGCCATTCAAAAACTGATTCCGGCAGCGCGCATTGGAGTGGTGCATGGACAAATGGACTCCGATGAGATCGACGCCATCTTCCACCGCTTCAAGCAAGGGGAAATCGATTTGCTCTTTGCAACCACGATTGTTGAAAACGGGATTGACATCTCAAATGCCAATACGATTCTGATCGATCGTGCAGACACCTATGGGCTGGCCGATCTCTATCAATTGCGAGGAAGGGTTGGCAGATGGAATCGGGCTGCCTACGCGTACTTTCTGATCCCGAAAAATAAACAGCTTCCGGAACCTGCAAAAAAACGGCTCCATGCATTAGTTGAAGCCGGCGGATATGGAGGCGGAATGCGGATTGCGATGCGCGATTTGGAAATTCGAGGAGCGGGCAATATCCTCGGAGTGGAACAGTCCGGCCAAATTTCCGCCATCGGATTTCACCTCTATTGCAAACTTCTCAAAAGAGCGATTGACTCTCTTAAAAAAGAGCGTCCCATCTCGTTCAACGAAACGAAAATGGAATTTTCCTACGATGCGAATTTACCGGAAACCTACATCAACGAATTTTCTCTTCGCATGGAACTCTATCACCGCCTTGGCGAAGCATCCACCTCTCAGGAAATCGATGAGCTTCTCGCAGAGATCAAAGATCGCTTCGGTCCGCCGCCCCCTCCTGTCATTTGGCTCTATCATCTCAGCCGCATCAGAGCCTTTGCCGCTATGAATTATTTCTCTTCGCTCAAATTCGACCAGCTCTCCTTCGTAGCGGAACAGCAAAAAGGAAAGCTGATCACGAAAAAAACCATTCTTCTTCCCAAAAAAGTACAAACGCCTCAAGCGCTGGAAGAATATGTGATCGCGGCTTTGCAAAAAGAATTTTAGTGCATAACAAACCCAATAATAGCGAAGAGAGAAGGCGAAAATAATTTGCTGCAGACCGACGCGGGTTTATTGGCCCGATCGAAGCTTTTCTAAGGATTGGCTCAGCAAATAAAGAACTTCGTCGTATTTTATTCTAGAACTTGGATAATAAGAGCACTCTTCCAAAAAATCCTTCTGCACAGCTTCTATAACCAATAAGCTTTCGCGACGCTTGTCTCGCAGGGCTTGGCCAGATGTCATTTCTCGTAATAATGTTTCTGCTGCCACATCATCGCATTTAGAAACGGCGTTTTCTAACGATGTGCGAAAATCAAAAGGATGGATTTCAGGATTAGGATAGCCATTCTGTACAAGTTTTCGTTGGAAAGGATCTCCATAGATCTCTATGCAGCCGCGCACTGTAGATAAATCACCCCAAGGAGTGCTCATAATCTTCTCCTATTTTATTAGAGTTCGAAGATCATAAGCATTGTATGACTTAAGTAAAAGTTTTTTGGAATGTATATACCCGAAATCACTCAAAAATCAGGGAAATTGCATGATAAGAGACTGTCTGCGAATTTTCGTTTCGTCGATCATCAATATCCTGTCTATTCTATGAATACGATATGTCAAGAGACTCTTCATGCAATCGCCCTGACTCAAAAATCGATGGAAATTTAATTGAAGAACTCTCCCCTAAAGAGGAGAGATTCTCCGCTCCGGTAATGGGCGGCAAATTCTTTACCGCAGGTTATTAGATAGCTCGCTTGATCCTGTCCTAAGGAACAGGAACCGCCTTAAGCTGCCCGTTCAGAATCTAAATATTTCTGTGATAGGCGCCTTTGACATGCTGCGCCTGCATTTCTCTTGCAACTTTTAAGATCTTGACCCCTTTTTCGATATGCTCGGGCATGTAGCGCTCGAACACGAGCCTTGAACCTTCTTTGGTTTTTGCTTCGTTGAGAGGCAAATCCGATACCAAAAGCAAAGCCCCAAGGGTCAATTTTCTTTTGTAACTTGCTGCAAACAAAGTCGCGCATTCCATCTCGATGCCTTGAGCCCTGGTGTTTTTCAAACGAGTCTTGAATTCTTCGTTAAACTCCCAAAAGCGCATGTTGGTCGTGTAGGTAATGCCAATGTGATAGACCGATTTTTCCAAATCAAGCACACGCGTTGCAGCTCTTTGCATCAAGAAATTGGCCAAAGCCGGAACTTCGATCGGAAAATAAAAATCGGACGTCCCCTCAGCGCGGATCGCGGCGATCGGCACCAGGTAGTCGCCGACCTGATATCTACGTCTTAGCCCCCCGCACATCCCCAGAAGAATGCTCGCGCGGATCGGAAGAAAAGAGCAAATATCAACCACCAATGCCGCTGCCGGAGAGCCGATTTTAAAATCAAGAATGGTCACCTCGTCCTTTGGACAGTGGGCCACCTTAAACATCGATCCTTCATAAATGGGAACATTTCTCTCTTTTGCAAAATGCTCCACATACCGAGGGAAGTTGGTTAAAATTAGATTTTGATAAAACTTGGA
>DALYFE010000168.1:0-476 GCA_031972195.1 Chlamydiales bacterium
GATGCAGCGCCTCTTTTATTTGAGCGGCTGGGATCCGATCCTGCTTTGCTCGATGGAGAACTGGACAAACTCATTTGCTATGTCGGCGATCGGCAAACAATTGGGCGCTCCGACATTATGCGCGTTTGCGGCTGCAGCAGAATGCAAACTTTGTGGGCTGCAGCGGAGGAAATGGTCTGGGAAAAAAAAGCCTCTCCGATAGAGAGCGGTTCTTTTTATGGATTGATTCCGGCCCTTCGGTCTCAATTTTCCCTTGGCCTAAAAATTATTAGCTTGATCGCAGAGGGCTGTCCTAGAGAGGAATGGGCCACGTATTTGCCAAAGATCTGGCCGAAAACGTTAGAAAAAAGAATCGGGCAGGCCCAACTGCTCGGACCTTCCTATTTTCAAAAGGGGCTGGATCTTCTTTTGCAAATCGAGCTGCTTTCGCGTACCGGACAGACAAATGAACTAGCGCTTCTTGATTTATTTCGCTG
>DALYFE010000168.1:486-2723 GCA_031972195.1 Chlamydiales bacterium
TCGCTGTTCTTTAGGAGTGCATTTGAAGTGATAAAAGGCAGATTGATTTTATTTCCCAACGTTCTTGAAGAATCGCTTCCCTCGGAGCCATTTTTACCGGCATCTGTTGCTAAAGCGGCGCTTGAGCTGCAGGGCCTGATTGTGGAGAGTGAAAAAGCGGCGCGCCGTTATTTGCGCCGATTTTTAACGCATGATCAAATGGCGATGGTCCCTTTGCGTTTGTTGAATGAACATACTTCTCCTCAAGAGATTAAAACGCTTTTAGAGCCGATGCTGCGAGGAGAGGTTTGGGGCATTGTTTCCGATGCAGGGCTTCCCTGTATTGCAGACCCGGGTGCAGATCTTGTTTGGTTAGCGCAGCAATCGGGCGTTTTGGTAGAGCCTCTCATAGGACCTTGTTCTCTTGTCTTGGCATTGCAGCTTTCCGGATTCTCGGGACAGAAGTTTTGTTTTCATGGGTATTTGCCGCGAGAAGATGGCTTGCTTGAGAAAACAATTCAAAGCTTGGAGGCGGCAGCCAAGGGTGCAACGCAGATTTGGATCGAAGCGCCTTATCGGAGCGCCAAGATGCTGGATCTGCTCAAGCGGGTATTGCATCCCGACACAAGGCTTTGCGCTGCAGTTCAGCTAACCACTCCGATGCAGCGAGTGGCGTCTTATTCAGTGCGTCAGTGGAAATCGCTTGATTTTTCTATTGGCAAAGAACCTACTGTTTTTTTGATTTATAGTGCTTTAAAAGCATGCCAATAGAAATTTAAGGAACTATAATCCAAAAGCTCGACGAAACGTTAAATCAGAGATTGTCTCTAAGGATTCAGAAAATCATACAGATACCTCCTCTTATGCTTATGTTTTCTATTAAGTAATGGATCTGAATTTGTGAACCTAGACGAGCTTGTTGCTTCTCTATTTTCGCTGAGATCTTCCTCTTTTAGCATTTCGTCGAGGGAACGGCAGAGAGTCCTTACGGGTGCAACATGCAGCTCTTCCTCTTTTCTATCAAATATCGAAAGGTTGATTGCATCTAGAGAATGGATACGGTGTTCGTTTAAGTTGCTCGGACTGCTTTTCGCTTTTTGTTGGCTCTTTTTGCCAGACAAAGCTGTTTCTAAGTCCATTAGATCTGAATGCGACGAACCATGAGAGTTTATTGGTTCTGCGCTTTCTTTTTCCTTTGGATCTCCCTGTTTCGGCAGTTCATGAAGAGAATGGTACAGAGCCCTTTGAGATGGAGTGCTTGACTTTTCTTCTTTGCTATCAGATGGCGGGAAGATCATTTGGTTCAAAGAACAGATGCTGTGTTTCTCCGAGCCGCTCGGGCTTTCCTCTTCTTTTTCTGTCTCCTTTATGTCAGATAGAATTTTTTCTAACTTCTTGATGCGGTCTAGGCAAGATTCAAGATGATCCAAGTGCATTTTGATAAGATCTTCCTTGTCGAGCAAATCATTTCCCCACGTACTGACCTGGTCTTTGATCAAAGGAATAGAAAACCTGGTAGAGATCATGTCATCTAAAAAATCAGTAGCTCTATCCAGGGATGTGTAAAGAGTTTTCAGTTGATTGGCGATACTTGTGATTTTTTGTTTTGTACGAGACAATTTCTCTGCAGCTTTTCGGAGTCCCTCCGGTTTCATTAATGAACATCGGTCTTTTGTCCAGTCCTCTATCGCAAGGGTGCGCGGATTGCCTTTGCTGTCAATCAGTTTTAGAGAAGACATTTCCTGCCATATCGGAGGAGATGTCGCGGAATATTCCGCAACCGTATATTGATAGATCCACAAACAAGCAGTCTGTGCCGGGTTGAATTTAGATGAATTGATTGTTGCCATTATGTCCTCTCTGAATATATTGAACGGGCAGCTTAGGCCCTGGGTCCCTGTTCTTTAGGACAGGGACCCAGGGCTATCTAATAACCTGCGATAAAGAATTTGCCGCTCATTACCGGAGCGGAGAATCTCTCCTCTTTAGGGGCGAGTTCTTCAATTCCCGGCCGTACCGGGCATCCACAGAATAAGAACCTGCTTGAGCTCCTAATGCCGGTTACAATTCTAGGAAGCTGTTAACGGATTTTCGTGTCGTCGCTTTTGTGGATTATTTTGACCGAGCTTTCGATTCAAAGTTTAGGGGTAATATCAACTTTGGTATGTTGCCCCCAATTTTGAAGTCGAAAAGCGGTTCAAAAGAACCGAAAAATCGACGATGCGAAGTTCGCACTCAGCCTTTTGAGCCGAGCCGGC
>DALYFE010000169.1:0-2700 GCA_031972195.1 Chlamydiales bacterium
CATCTTTACCTATCTGCTCGTAGGTATATTTTCCAAAAACTTTTCCGGTTATCATGTAGTGAGCTGAAAGAAGCTTGATCCATTTGCTATCAAAAATATCAACAGCCTCAACAACTCTAAACTCACCGCCGCTTTCGTAGGCCTTGGCGGCCACAGTAGCTTGCTGCTTCAAGATCTTTTGCGCTTGATACCTTAACCTAACCTCTTTCTCCGCCAACATTCTCAGAAAGATTGCTGCGTGTCGTTTACGATCAATTGGCACTTTGACAAATCTCTTTAGCTCGATCTTCGCTTAATCCTTCTCGAATTAACCATTTAGAAAAACTTTCATCATTCATTGATGTTGGGTCGAAACCCAATGGAAGTTTTCCTGAAGGGATGAGAACGTCGTCACCATTATCAATCGGATCATAGTTGCGCATTGCCCTAGCCTCGTTTAGCGTAATAATTCCCGATTCAAAATCCATTCTTGACTGCTCGAGCATGGGCTCACGTTGCGGGGCAAGAGCTTCGACGGCATCAAGGTCCGGCTTGATTTCGATTTCCTCATTTGATTTTAAGGAAAGCCAATTTGAAATTGCCTCGTCGATAGATTGCGCAAGAGGAACAACGGTTTCTTGATACAGAGAAAGTTTCGCCTCTCTCACATTCGCAAACGTTGAACCCTCGGCCATTCCAAGCAAATAAGGCGGATACCCAAGAGCTAAAGCGATGTCTCTTGCTGTAGAGTTCTTTCCGTTGATCCAGTCCATATCCGTTGGACTCATGCCCAAGGATTGCCAAACCATGTCAAACGTAAGAAAAGGTATTTTACCAGCGTTTTTCTTTCCTGAAAACTTTTCGTTAAAATCTTCGGTTAGTTTTGTGAGCGCATGAATGTCAGGCGGAGCCGCTCCAGGACCTGGACTTTTCAACGTCATCACACCCGAAGGCTTCGCGGCGTTTGAGAGTAAACTCAAATTCCAAATTGAAGATTCGTTATGCTGAGAAATCCCCATGGAAGCCGCGCCAATCGGGCTTAATCCGTAAAGATCATCGAGAGGGTTAGGCTCCTTCGTGTGCAAAACATCGGAAACCATCGTGATTGGATCAATGGGAAAAGTTTCAGTCTTGCTATTCAAAGAGTGTTCGTATGCAACAGGAACGCCCGAGCTATTCACCTTAATTTTTACACGATCAGGTCGAAGCGCTGTAAGCTCAGCAACGCGTTTTTTTCCAGCAACAACATCGACGCTATGCAAGTAAGCGTTCCCGCTAATAAGCCTGTGCATGACGATGATTCGACGGAGTTCTTTTCCTGACTCCTTTGGATTCGGCCTATTTATTAATTTTGCTACTGGATGATCCTTTTCAACCTCCTTGCCCTTAACAAAAACAATGCGAGGCATATTGGCTACAGCCAAAGAAATCCTGGAAATACAAGCGAAAGCTATTACATTCTTGGAGTAGCCCTCTTTCGCTTGCGATTGATAATCATCACCAATTGCACCATCGCGCTTAAGCCCATTAACAAAAGCTGAAAAAGCTTCAGAGTGTCGCTCTCTCTTCTTTTTAAAAAAGCTAAAAAAACGCACTTAAAGAACCTTGTAAATATATGGTGGCCTCGCGCCGTGCCGAAGATAAGTCATACTTTTGACCATGTCGATATGCTTAACGCTTGATCCGGCCGGCTTAATGATTTTCATTTTGTCGTGATGCTGAATCTCTCTAGCCACGTGGCCAATTTGCTTCGACAGCTCTTGATAGTCCTGACTTCCATCGTTTTTAAAAATCTTCACTTGGTCATTGTTTGCAAATGCAAGAAGACTGTAGCAATCCTCGGAAACTGAATCCATCGAGGCTTTATATTCAATCGTTGCCGGATAGTTTTTGAAGAGGAAAGAGGCTGTCTCTTCTCCAACTCCCCTAGCGTCAACAACAACAAGATCCGCTTTCCACGCCCTCACCAAATCCAACAAAATCTTTTTCTGCGAAGGTAAACCAGAAGGTCCCTCAGCAAGCGGCGCACCAACCCACCAGTGAACGTCTAAAAGACGAAAAAGCGGAATCCCATTTCTCTCACTCGACCAATCCACTTCCCAAATCAGTGCAACGGTCTGATCTCTTGTTGACTCACCTTTATCAGGACTTAAATCCTCGCCGTCCTCGTCTTCTCCGGCAATGTCGATAGTGAAGAGAATCTGCTTTTCGTTAGTGCGAGAAATCCGCCTCTCATGATCCCCTGACAGCATCATCGCCCGCTGCCAGCGATTGAAAAACCCGCCTATGGCCTCGATGTCGACAAGGTCATACTGGGTCAAGATAACCGGATGATCGGGACCAAGTTTTTTTCTGCGCTCTTCGTAATGCCTTGCGTAAGCCGGATTTAATTCACACCAAAGAGAAGCTGGGAATTGCAAATTCAATTTAGGGTCGTGCTCTTCGTTAAACATCCTCTGCTCATAGAGCAAATCACTCTTTGCCGCCGCCACGCCGTACATGACCGTTGCCGCCCCGGTAGAGGCGGTCATCGGCGCAAACGCTTCTTCAAACTTTTCTTTGTCGGTCTTATGCGCTTCGTCGATCTCAAGAAGGCAGTCAGCGGTAGCGCCTTCAACGTTCGAAGTTTTGTCAGCACTTAAAAACTCAACTGAGGCCTTTCCGAGCTGTTTAATGTAGCCCTCTTTCCACCCGCCCGAGTAACCGATAAACCGATCTAAC
>DALYFE010000170.1:0-2693 GCA_031972195.1 Chlamydiales bacterium
CGCGACAACGGTCTGATTGAGAAGATTTAGATAAGAAATTATGGACATTACAAGGAAGGAATAAAGATCTTTCTGCTCGCATTTTTTTATTCGATGACGCACAAAGATTGCGACGATCGGATCTTATGTTTTTCGGGGTATCGCTTACTCATAGTTCTCTCTTAAAAAAAAGAGCCATTTAATAGTTGGGAATTTAAATTCTTAAACGCTTTCTGAGTAACAAAAAATGTTACTCGTTGAGTGAAAAGATTCTGTATAGAGTCCTTTGCAATTTGCAAAAAAAAATATTAGTCTATAATCTGTTCACCTTTTTGGATAGGTAGCAATGGTAAAAATTTTTTCTGCAATTTTCTTGATTTTATTGAATTTGGCTGGAGCCGGGTGTGTTCCGTATCCGGACTTTAGGTGGTCTAATCTTTTAAATGGTATTGATTTTCGCTTTGAAAAGTACGAGGAGATTTACGCTTCTTTTGATCAAAAATATATCCAGATGTTTGAAGAAATTTACAAGCGTAACATAGAGGCTGCAAGATCTGAATTGCCAAATGGAACTGTTCGAATTCCAAAGATCATTCATCAAATTTGGTTAGGAGGACCCGTTCCGGAAGAGTATCGGAAATGGATGGCTACTTGGACCAGTCTTGAAGGGTGGGAGTACAAGTTGTGGACTGATGAAAACGTCAAGGACATGCGTTTATATAATCGGGATCTGTTCGATAAGGTCGATAACTTCGGAGAAAAATCGGATATTTTGCGACTGGAAGTGTTACGCAATTATGGGGGCGTATATGTGGACATGGACCTGGAGTGTTTGAGGCCTGATTTTTTTGAAGAGTTCCATCGCAGTTTTGATTTTTATATAGGGATCGAGCCACTGTTTCATGGGGCGATTTATAAGTATCATATGTTTAAATTTTGCAACGCGATTATCGCCGCCGCTCCGAATCATCCGCTAGTGGACGATTTAGTTCAGAACTTGAAGGCAAATTATTTAGCCTATTTGCATACCGGTGTTATTTCAAGAACGGGACCGTCGTATCTCACTCGCATTATTTGCGAATATGAACTTCGGGGGGCGCATAAACAGAGAAATATGTATTTCCCATGTACAATTTTTTACCCATTTTCTATTTGCGAGAGAGAGCTGTATCTTTCCGAGCCTGGAAAAATATTTGATCTATTTCCTGAAACAGCAGGAATTCATTATTGGAATCAAAGTTGGGTGAATTCTGAGTGTTTTTAATAATAAAAAGGATTAAATTTGTGAATAATATTTATAAGTTTTTGTTTTTAATATTAACTGCCCCCGTCTTTTTTGCGCATGCAAGTGCATTGGATGATCGAGAATCAGAAATGGTTCCATTCACATTGATTACGATTCCGAAATCGGGATCGCACATGATCATTAAAGCGCTTCATTTGATGACGGGATCGTCTCCGGTATGGCATACCCATTTTCCTTCTTTTTGGTGCATTCCTCCCGATCAGGGATTTCTCTATACACATTTTTGTTTAACAGAGCAGTTAGAGCAAAATTATCGAGACTTGCCGCAGTTGAAGAAGATCATTGCCATTCGCGATTTACGCGATGTAGCGGTTTCTATTGTGGGTCAAATTCAAAAAACACCCTGGCCCGGAATGACCCAGACTCAAAGGGATGCCTTCAATCGACTGACTTTTGATGAGCAGCTGCTTTTTGTTATTGAATATGAATATGATGTCTACGAGGTTGCCGAAACAGCTCCCAATTCAAACCAGGCGTCTTTGATCCGAGTCGCTGAACAAGCGCTTGAATATGCTTTGGATCCAAATCATCTTGTAGTCCGATATGAAGACCTCGTGGGTCCAAACGGAGGAGGAGACTTGGATTTGCAGATGAAAGCTCTCGCTTCGATTGCGGAATTTATCCGGGTGGATCTATCTGAACAGCAGCTTTTTGATATTGCGGGCCAGCTCTACGGAAACCAGGTGAATCCTTTTGGGAAAGCTGCACTAAAGAACTACCGAAGTACGTTTTCAAAGGGGAAAATTGGTGCATGGAAAGATGTCTTTAAGGAAGAGCACAAAATTGCTTTTAAAAAGAAGATCGGGCATTTGTTAATTGATTTAGGCTACGAAAATGACAACAACTGGTGAGAGTTATGCATAAGAATATAGGCAAGGCGGATCGTTTATTGAGATTGGCGATTGCGATCGTTCTTCTTTTTTTAGCCTATTGGAAAGGAAGCTGGATCCTGTTGGCGGCTGGAGTTTTTGTTTTATTTGAAGCGGCGTTCAGTTGGTGCGTTTTGTACCAAATTCTCGGGAGAAATTCTTGCCCTAGAAAATAAAAGCAACGAAACCGAAGTTTGAGAACAGTCTCTAATTCCAACCTAATTCTGAATAGAGAGTTCCTTCTTTAAGTCTATCAAGGACCATCCGATTGTATCCGATGCAGTTTTCCGGGAGGGCAGAGAGGGGGAAAAATTGCAGTTTTTCACATTTGGCAGGCTCTTCGTTTGTTACCTCTCCGGTCCATTCGGAACAGATGAAGAAAAGATCGACGTTCAATCGATTGGATTGTCTATGAATGACATGAACGCATTGCAGTTTTTTCGGGTCAAGCTGAATTCCGATCTCTTCGTAAGCTTCGCGCGCCAGCGCTTCCGTTGCAGGCTCTCCATCCTCAACGTGTCCTGCAGGCAAGGCCCACA
>DALYFE010000171.1:0-2688 GCA_031972195.1 Chlamydiales bacterium
AAGATCCCAAGTCTTAGCCGCCTTATATTGCAACCATCTCAAAGACGCCCTGCACCCCACTTTGGCCGCGGCGACACAGGCCGGCCTCCATACTGCGATTGCGACAGACCATTCCCGCATTCATCTCAAGATCAACGGATTCAGCGAAAAAGCTCCGCTTCTCTTGCAAAAAATCCTCCCTCAGCTATCGCTCAATCCCCCAACTTTGGAACAATTTACCAATCTCTGGACAGCTCTTCAAAAAACCTATGAAAACACTACCAAAGATCTAGCCTTCCGCCAGGCAAAAGAATTGCTCGATTCCCTGATTGATCAAGACAGGACGACTTCTCTAGAAAAGAATGCAGCGCTCCAAGCAATCCAATACGAAGATTTTCTCGACTTCCATAAAAAGCTATTTGAAAAAACCTATATTGAAGCTTTTTTTGCAGGCAATCTTCCCTTGAAAGAGGCAGAATCTGCCTGGCTTGATGTCATCCATGTTTTGGGCAGAGCCCCTTTTGCCAAAGCGAACCATCCGCAAGTAAAAATCGCACAGCTTCCGGAAAAACCTTACTCCATTCGTCAAACAACAGAAGTGCAAGGCAATGCCGCCATCCTCCTTATCGATGAAGGCGCCTTTACATTTCAAAAGCGCTCCTCGCAAGAAATCCTCTCTACAGCTCTGAAAGAAGCGTTTTTCAACGAGTTGAGAACAAAACAAAAAACCGGCTATGTGGCTGTCAGCGACAGTCAAGAAATTGAAGGAAGGCTCTTCCAATTCTTCCTTGTGCAATCCAACTCTCACCAACCGGAAGAGCTTCTCTATCGATTCGAGCTGTTTCTGGAAGAGTTTCTTGAAACTTTTGGAGAAAAGCTCTCTAAAGAGCGCTTTGAATTGCTCAAACAAAGCGCCGTCGCATCCATTAAGAACCGTTTCTGCAACCTGAAAGAGAAAAGCGCTCTGCTCGATCTTCTCGCATTCCAATATCAAGGAGACTTCCGATTTATCGAAAAGCGGATCGCTGCAATTCAGAACCTATCCTATGAAGAATTTGCACAAACTGCCAAAGAGTTTCTCTCTCGTGCAAACAAAAAGCGGCTCGCAGTTCTTTATGAGGGAAAACTCGCATCTCCATTTTCCTATGAATCGACAACGCCATTGAATTTATCGGAAATCGCAACCTATGCGCCAAGGCCTGAGCCATTCGTCGATAGCGAAAACACCGCGGCGTTAAGAGATTAGGGCTATTTTAGACAGTTCCTAAAGTTCGCCTTGAGAATTCTCTTCAGTTGAGGGGTACAATTGGATCAATGCAGTTAAGAGGCAGAGCGATCCTCCAATTGCGACCATGGCAATTTGGAATTTGCTCACAGGCAAAAGTTGCCACACTGTGGATAAACAACCTCTTTGTAGCGCTGATCGAAAAAGAGCTCCTCTAAGATCCTTCGGAATATGAGTCTGAGGATCTGCTTGAATGAACGCACAAATTGCCTCGAGATTGTTGTGCAATAACGCGTAGTCCAGAGCAATTTTACCATCATTGTCCTGAATGTTGAGATTGATACCCGCTGCAATTAAAGCGCGGGCGGCTTCTACGCCACCGGAAAACAGCGCCACATGCAAAGCAGTCCGGCCATACCGATCTTGAATATTTAGATCAGCTCCTGCTTCGATGAACGCACGAATTGTTTCGGGCCCGTCATCTTCCGCCGCTCGATGCAAAGCGGTCCGGCCTAAATAATCCCTCTCATTCCGATTGGAAGCAGGCAATGGGCTTCCTTCAACGGGCAGCTTTGGAGGCGGAAGCTGCAGTTCCTCAATTTGGGACTCTCGATCTAAAAACGCCCTGCGCTCCGGAGAGGAGGTAATTTGCGCAAATAAGTTTTCCACCATTTGCTGTTGTTCACTTTTTTCGATTGAAACCAAAAGAGGAGATGTCCAGGCCAAGGCCTCTTTAGTTTTTTGAGAAAAATTTGCGGCGATTGGCGATGCAGCCATTTTTTGATCCTTTTTTGTTTCATACAGTTTAAATGTAATAAGATTTATTTTAAAATAAAAACAAATCCCACTAACACAAACTAAACAAAACAAAAAAAATCAACAAATACAAGGATAGTTAAGGTTTGAACCTTATATATTTTATATATAAAATATAAGTATTATTTTTTAAACAAAAAGGATAAAAACCATGAGCATCCCTACAAATAGCCCAAATATACCGCGTTCAGAGCCAATCCCAACACCACCCAGGAGATCTCCTGAAAAGGCGGAATATTGCCAATTATCCAACGTATCTTCGAGTTGGGAGGAGTTCATCCGCATGATGAACGAGGATCTCGCAGAACAAAATGAATACGGATATTTTCCTGATTCTCACGGAAATTATCCGGATCGTCACGGAAACTATCCCAGAAAGTCAGACTTCCACGGGTTCTCATTAAACCCGACGCTCGATTCCTATTCTGATAATAATACCTCTTCGGGAAGCAGCTGTTTTTCAAGTAAAGCAGGTTCCCTTAAATCAAGTTTCCAGGGATCCCCTGAATCCCAAGGATCCTACTCGCTCAACTGGCTTTTTGACGGCCACAAAACAATTGAACAACAGAACTCAAGCGATCTCCCCTCGGGATCAGCCGGATCTCGAGCAACGCACGCCACAGCTCCTATCCTAGAGCCAAAGAACAAAGAAAACTGCAGCAACCAAA
>DALYFE010000172.1:0-2606 GCA_031972195.1 Chlamydiales bacterium
TTATTGTTCAATCGCTACCAACACATCTACTTCTTTGGAAGTTCCTGAAAACTTGTGGCCATATACTTCGTAATCGCCTGCGTAGGTCCGCTTCAAGTCTGAGCCCCAAATATGACCCCAGGTATCGACTAAGCTTTTGGGGAAATCGCCTACAGCGCGATAAAGGGCGAACGTCGACTCAGGCACGATCTTGCCAACCATCCCTTCAGGAATCTGGTCTAAAGAATTTACGGCGCAGCCAATCACACAGGAATAAGGCCGGGTATAGTCTCCTTCGTAGTCGCAATAAAGAGCAACCACTTCATCGGATGCTTTATTCGGAATCTTGCTTTGGACATTTTCTGTATAGAATTTCTGCCAAAGCTGAGGGATCTCTTGCGGACCTTCGTTAGGATCATTGGAAGTACGGCATGCAATCCCGATGACCATCATTTGAGGTTTGTGGATTTTTGTAAAATTTTCCATTCGTGGCTCTTCAGTAGAATTTATTTTTCAAAAAAAAGACGGCACCAGCAATCCGGCGAACGCTAAACAAACTGCAGTGATTATATACGAAAGGGAACATTTGAAGAACTCTCTCCCCTAAAAGAGGAGAGTCTCTCCGCTCCGGCAATGGGCGGAAAATTCTTTGCCGCAGGCTATCAGATAGCTCGCTTGACCTTGTTCTCAAGAACAGGAATAGCCTTAAGCTGCCCGTTCATGACTATGATCTTACTTTATCCAGAATCCTAACAGATGAGATAAACCATTGTGCGAGCTATCAACGGCGGCGGGTTGCCCTTTTTCTTTAAGTGCGCGACGCTTGGCGACTTCTTGCTCCTGGAGCATGAAATCCTTTACCGTTTCGTCGATCATTGCTTGAGTGAGCTTCGCGTCATCTGTGCACGCTTTCTTGTTGGCAACCGAATTCAAGAGTTTGAAAATCGCTCGACCAGTCAACCCATCGGTCGCATTGGCCATCTTGGCCACCTGAGAATCAGTAAAGAATGCCGCTCGCTCTGAACGGGTAAAGAAGTGCGAAAGGTAGGACTTAATGATCTCTGCTCGTTCCGGTTCGGCTGGAGGCCCGATATAGATCTTATGGTCCATACGAGAAAGAACCGCCTCGTCTATATCTTCCATCCGGTTAGACGAAAGGATGATCATGAATTTCTGGCTCTGCGTACCCGTTCGGTTAAGGAACGCATTCTGCAACTCGAGCAATTCGGCTGTTGGGATCTTAGAACGGTCTCGGCAAAGGCTCTCAGCCTCATCGATGAAGAATACCCAAGGCTGCGTCGACCAAGGACGCCAAGAACAGTTCATCTTATCGAGGAGTTTATTGAGCTCCGTAACGTGTTCTCCTCGTTTGATATACTGAGCTAAATCTCCGCCGGACATCTTGATGTAGCTCATCCCCGAGTTCTTGGCGATATATTCGCTGATCATCGTTTTTCCCGTTCCGCCGGGACCGTAGAAAAGGACGTTTTGGAAGTATCCGCTATTTTTGCGAATATTTTGGGTCGCACGAGTTATATCGGAGATGCGGCGGGTGATTTCTTGATTGTAGATCGGTTTGGGCCCGGACCCTGTGGCCCAGGAGTAAATATTGCGTACCTTTTCGGTAAACGGGGTAAGCATCGTGCGCTGATGGACTTCGGTCGCAAGTTTTGGGCTGCCGATGTAATGCTTGGCCCTGTAATAGAGATAATACATCGAGAGCGGCGCAGCAGTAACGAGCATGGTTCCCGCAGCGATCCAAGGAAGAATGTCGAGGGTGACCCCTTTTGCGACTTCTCCAAAGATATTGGCAGCAGCATCTCTCGCTCCTTTTCCAAGCGGTTCCGTCCCTTGTTTCAAAGCGTCTCCAAGTTCATCGCCGAAGCGGCGCGCTTTACCGCCTGCATCGAAATTATCAAAAGCTGTATCGAAAGCATCGTTGAATTGGTCTCCGGCAGCTCCAACCACTTTTCCAACATTCATTTTATTGAAGAAATCGGCTCCTTTATCACCGAGAGTTTCTCCAAGCTTTCCCGTATTGATTCCGTTAAGAAGATTCTGAAGAATTTGGTCTATTTCCGCTGAAGCAGCCCCACTCACCTCTCCAGAATTCAAATTTTTTATAAAAGTTTCAATAATTGCAGACAATTTTTTAGCACTTTCTGCCGAGTCAACCCCTGTTCCGCCAATAAATTCATTAACTATATCTTTGAGTCCCGCTCCAGCTATTCTCCCAAAATTTTCATTTTGCAATTGTTGGCTCAGTTGAGAGAATCCTCTATCTACGGCTTCCGTTATGGCAGTTTGGATTCCGCCTGTAGCTCCTTCTACAGAGCCTTCCATTATATCGGCAGTAGCACGTGTTATGAGATGACGGAAAAGGCCTGAATAGACGGTGAATGAGGCGATCCCCAAGAATACGACAGGGGTGACGGCAGCACGGGCAATAGGGTCTAAAATATGGGACACGGCAATCCTCTGTTGGATTTGTTTTGAATTTATCCTAACATACCTGTTATTATAATACAAAAGATCAAGACTGTTTAATAAACAATGTATGAATATTTCGATATCAGATTTACATAAAACAAACGCTAGAGAGAATTATTTTGAAAAAGATGATAGGA
>DALYFE010000173.1:0-384 GCA_031972195.1 Chlamydiales bacterium
AAATTTTCAACAAGAGGTCCTAGAGTCGGAAAAGCCCATTATTATCGATATCTACAGCACGAAATGTCCTCCTTGCCGCCTCATGGAGCCCATCATAGAGGAGCTGAGCCAAGCATACAAAGAGCAAGTGCGTTTTGCTAAAATCAACTGCGAAACACAAGCCGAGCTTGCCCAAAAATACGGAGTGACCTCGCTGCCGACTTTGTTGTTTATCAAACCGGGTGAAGACGCTGTTTTTATGAAAAGCATTGGCTTTACAAGCAAAAAAGATTTTGAGACCAAGATCGCTGCGCTGCTCGAGGATTCTAAGTTTTAGAAACAAAGCGGAACAAGGCTCAGAAGCATGAGAGCTAAAAGTCCAACTCAGAGCCTTGATAGCAAATG
>DALYFE010000173.1:404-2407 GCA_031972195.1 Chlamydiales bacterium
CAAAGAAGGGTTCACAGCGCCGATGCTGGGGAAAAAACTCGTATCGACCACGTAGAGATTATCCAATTCATGCGCTTTGCAATTCACATCGAGCACCGATGTCTTCGGATCATTGCCAAAGCGGCAAGTCCCTGACTGATGAGCTACCCCTGCAACGGGAATCGATGTTTTCAAATAGGCCTTGCGCGGGATGAGATAGTCCGAATACATCCCTAAGTGGTTCAACATCGATTTGAGTTTTTCATAAAGCTTTTTTGCCGGCACTTCATTGTTGGGAATATATCTGAGGGTCAATTTTCCTTCCTTATCAACCGTCACTCGGTTATTAGGATTTGGCAAATCCTCAGTCGACAGCCAAAAATCGACTGCATGGCGCGCCATCATATCGAGCACTTTGGTTGGCACTAGAGATGTCAAAATGGGTTTTTCTCCCTTGAACATCTCTCCCATCGTTTTGCCGATCATCTGGATATTGCCCATCGGATATTTGAAGTCCTCGGTGCCAAAATAAAAATCATTCAAAGCAATCGTCTTCTGAAAACGGGTCAAATTAGGTTCCCGTGAAAGGGCTAAAACCGCTTGGCTATTGTGAAACATGTAATTGCGCCCCACCTGATCCGAGCCATTGGCAAGACCATTGGGATGGCGGTCATTGGCCGACATCAACAGAAGTTTTGCCGAATTGGCAGCGCCGCAAGAAACTACGACAATGTTTCCTTGGAATACCTGCGGCTTACCACCTACTTCAGCCACAACCTCATTGACCAAGGTCCCCGCAGCATTGGTATTGAGCCGATTTACTTTCGCATTCCGGATCAATGTGACATTTTGATGTTCAAGCGCAGGACGCACTCCGATCATTTCGGCATCCGCTTTAGCTTGGACTAGGCACGGGAACCCATCGCAAGTATTGCATCGAACACACTGACTAAACCCCATGTCTTTTTCATTGAGCATAACGCCGCAAGGAGCCGGAAATGGGTGGTAGCCCGCTTGTTTTAGATCATCATACAACTTTTGTATTCTCGGCTCATGGGAAACAAAGCGATGAGGATAGGGAGCGCTTGACGGAGGCTCCGTAGGATCGACCCCTCTTAAACCGTGCACCTGATACATTTGTTCAGCCAGGGTGTAGTAAGGCTCCATCTCCTCATAACGGATTGGCCATGCGGGAGAGATTCCGTCATAATGAGGAAGAGCTTCAAAATCCTCTTTCCTCAAACGATAAAGAGCGGCTCCATACATTTTCGTGGCCCCTCCGACAAAATAATGCACTTGAGGCTGAAACGATTTTCCGTTGTGATCATACCAAGTGTCTGGAGAGATGTAGCGATTTTCAACAAAGACAGACCGGACGTTCCAATTTTCTGCCTCCCTCTTTAAGAAATCCCCTCTTTCAAGGATCAAAATCTTTTTTCCCGAAGGAGCCAGATGGCGGGCCAATGTCCCTCCGCCGGCCCCCGATCCAATAATAATCACGTCGTAATGCATATTTTTAAAGGTTCCCAACTCTTGTCTTTTCCATTTGTTCAGGGGGTTTTTTCTGCAAAGCATACTCGCCGTATTGATGGATCATTTTAGCGACAATCCCCGTCCATCCGGTTTGGCAGCTAGCGCCAAGCCCCGCACCATTGTCTCCATGAAAGTACTCATGAAACAGAATATAGTCTTTCCAATGCGGATCGGTTTGAAATTTTTCCATGCCCCCATAAACAGGCCTTCGCCCTTTCTCATCTTTGAGAAAAATTTTAATCAACCGCAGCGATAAATCCGATGAAACGTCCCAAATCGACATCCGGTTTCCCGATCCTTTTGGATGTTCGATCTTAAACGCATCGCCTAAAAAGTAATCAAATTTTTGCAAAGACTCGATGAGCAAATAGTTCAAAGGAAACCAAACAGGCCCCCTCCAATTGGAATTGCCGCCAAAAAGAGGCGTTGTCGATTCGGCAGGTTCATAGTTCAAAACAAACTGCTCTCCTCCCAGCTCCAATACAAAAGGA
>DALYFE010000174.1:0-327 GCA_031972195.1 Chlamydiales bacterium
TCAGTGGGCGGGATCCTGTTGGTATTACTTACGCTTTTGCGATCCTCGCAATGAGCAGGAAGCGTGGAGCCGCGAGGCGGAAAATTATTGGATGCCGGTGGATCTTTATGTAGGCGGGGTTGAACATGCTGTTTTACACCTCTTGTATGCTCGATTCTGGCATAAAGTGCTCTATGATTGCGGTCTTGTCCACACCTCCGAGCCATTTATGACGCTTCGCAACCAGGGCTTGGTTACCGCAAAGTCCTACAAAATGCATCAGGGGGGCTATTTGCATCCTGATGATGTTTTTGAAAAAGAGGGCAAAGCATTGGCCCGTGCTAGCGG
>DALYFE010000174.1:337-1790 GCA_031972195.1 Chlamydiales bacterium
CAATGGGGTCTCTCCCGATGAAATCATCGAAGAGTTTGGCGCCGATGCTCTGAGGATCTATGAAATGTTTATGGGGCCATTTGATAAGGAAAAAGTTTGGAATACCGATGCTGTAAGCGGGGCTAGACGTTTTTTAAATCGGTTTCATGATCTTGTTTGCTCAGATAAAGTAGTAGATCAAGAAACTCCGGAGGCATTAAAACTGACGCATCGGTTGGTAAGCCAAGTGACGGCGGATTTAGATCTGATGCAGTTTAACACTGCGATTGCCAAGATGATGGAGTTCCTCAATGCATTCATTCCATTGCCTGCATATCCGAGAAGTTGTTTAAGCAGAGCGATTCAAATGTTGTATCCTTTTGCGCCTCATTTGGCGGAAGAGCTTTGGGAGAAACTGGGGGAAAAGCAGCCTCTTGCCTATGCTCCAATTCCTCCGGTCGATCCTCGGTATCTTGTTGATGAAACTGCGACCTATGTCGTTCAGATCAACGGCAAGTTGCGGGGGCGTTTTGATCTGCCAAAGGACCAAACGGAGGCGGAATTGATGGCGCTGATCCGAAAACAGCCGGAAGTGGAGAAGTTTCTTGTAGGGGATATTGTTAAAACAGTCTTTGTGCCCAACAAGTTGTTAAATATTGTTATGAAAACGTGATTTTTTACGATTTACTGCTGGCCTGCGCACTTCCTTTTATCGCAAAAAAGCGGCACCATTATCGACGCCTTTTTGCCGAGATTCCCGATCCAAACGGCAAAGAGGTAGTCTGGATCCATGCAGTCTCGGTGGGGGAAGCAAAGGCTGCGCAATCTCTTTTTCGATCTCTTCGTCAATCTTATCCGGAAGCGTTTTTTTTGATCACCACGGTTACAGAGGCGGGGCTGGCTGAAGCTCGCCGCTCGCTGCCGGAGGCAGACGCATTTGCCTATCTTCCTATAGATTTTCGATGGATTGTTCGGAAATGGGTGCGCCGTCTTCGTCCAAAATTGTTTTTATTGATGGAGAGCGATTTTTGGCCGAACCTACTCTCTGCAATCAAAGATTTTGGAGGCAAAATTGCGCTTGTCAGCGGCAAGCTCTCTGAACGTTCTGCTGCGAGATTTCATGCTCTCTCTTTTTTTTCTAAAAAATTATTTAGATTATTTGATTTGCTTTGCGTTCAAAATGAAGAACAGGCCCTCCGTTTTCTTCCCATTGTAGACTCTAGGAAGATGCATATTACGGGAAATATTAAACTCGATCAGACCCCCGAGCGAATTGATGCGGATTTTTGGCGCCATAAGCTCTCTGTGCCAGGATCTGCCCTGACCCTCTCTTGTACGCATGCTCCGGAGGAAGAGCTTCTTTTGGATTTGCTTCCTCTTGAAGAAGTTTTTTGTTTTTTAGCTCCCAGGCACCCGGAGCGTTTCGATGAAGTGGCCGCGATTCTTGAGAAGAAATCCATTCCCTTTTTTCGAT
>DALYFE010000174.1:1891-2333 GCA_031972195.1 Chlamydiales bacterium
GCCGCATTGAAGAGCGGCGGGGAGGGGAGAGGGTGCTGTTGGTCGATGTGATGGGGCGGCTCCCGATTTGCTATACTCTGTCCCGTCTGGCCATTGTCGCAGGTAGTTTCGCTCCTCATGTCGGAGGCCACAACCTTTTTGAACCATGTCTGTATGGAACTCCTGTGTTCTTCGGGCCGCACATCTTTGCCCAAAAAGAATTAGCAGCTAGGGTGTTGCAGGCTCAGGCAGGACAGCAAATGCCGGCTTCTTCATTAGGTTCTTCGATTCAACATTTTTTTAGTAATCCATCTTTGGAAGATGCTACCCGTTCTGCCGTCCGTTCTTTAGTAGATGCCGGTCGAGGAAGCGCTGCAAAAACCATGCAGCTCATAGAGGGAATCTGCTCTCTGCAGAGAAAGGTTTGAAGATAAATCCCTTGTTGATGTAGACTTGTACTTTC
>DALYFE010000175.1:0-2251 GCA_031972195.1 Chlamydiales bacterium
CTCTTTTTCTTGCCGTATCCGCAAGCGCTCTTCAGGAGAACGGGCCCAAGCGACTCTCTCCAGCATAAAAAGATAGCGGATTTTTCGCAGTACCCAGTTACGCAAGGGAAGATCTCCCGATTCGGCATCAAAAAATTTTCTGCGAATGTGCGCCCAACAGGGATGCCATATGATCAATTTCTTCTCAGCCAGTGCCTGATAGGCGGCATACTTATCCGAGTGCAGTCCTCCTCGATATCCCTGCAGGATATCGAGTACATGCTCATGGCAGCGATTTTTTCGAAAATCATACACCCTGTAGGGAGGGTTTGAAGAGTTTCCTCCGACAATGACCCACATGTAGGCTGTTTTACATTTGTCTTTCGCCTGTAGTTTGACAGGGCTTTCGTCAATAAAAACATTTCCGCTCTTGAGAATCAGGGAAATCATGACTTCGTAGAGAGGCTTAAGCGCCATACCGCAACGGACTACCCATTGAGAGAGAAGTTTACGGCTAATCCCCACTCCCACACGACCCATTTGTTCAACAATTCGATAAAGAGGCATATGGTCGGCGAATTTTTGAACTGCGATCTCAGCGAGGAGGCTGTCGTCAGCTCGGCACTTGGGGAGGATGCTGTCGGGTAGAGACGCTGTCAAGATTCCGGCTTCCGGCCTTTGCGGATGAGCGTACTTGGGGCGGATAATTTCTTTGATATAGTAGCTGCCCGGCTCATGAGCCAATTTGTGAGTTGTCTCTACGCCGATCTGCACAAGAGGCGCTCCCGTTTCTATGCAGGTTTTTTCCTCTTCAGGGATATCGAGGATAGTCGTTTTTACAGGAAGGTTGGGATCGAGGGTGATCGCATCCTGGCCATTGCGGTTAGGTTTGCGCCGCTGATGTGCAGGGACTCTTTGAGTTTGCCCCTTCTCCTGAGCTTCCAGCGTTTCGAATCCCTCGAGCTGCATTTGGCTGTTATCGAGATCTGAGGCAACGCGTTCTGATTTCTTGCCGAAGATTTGGCGCTTGAACCAGTCGAGCTGTCCTTTGAGATAAATGTTTTCACAGCGCAATTCAACATTCTCTTTTTGCAAGGCTTCCGAATCTGAAATTTGCGCTGTTGCCATAGACAAAATGGCACCAAAAAATCATCATAAAAGACAGAAAAAACCGTACAATTCCGAAACAATTTTCATAGGGAAAATCGCCGTTGCAAACGCTTTGGTTCAATCCCTTCCAGGAGCATGAGAAACTCTCGTCGCAAAAGCGGCGAAGAAGGATCCTTCCTTGCAACAAAAGAGCCTCTCTCAAGACGTTTATAAAAAATTGCAAATCCATCGCCATCCCAGTAGAGCACTTTCATATGATCCCTCCGACGGCTGAGGAAGATGAAAAATGCACCGGATAAAAGCTCTCCGGGGAATAGTTGTTCTACGACTGCACTGAGACCCTCAAAACTCTTTCGCATGCTCATAGGAACCTGGCAAAGGAAAAGGCGAACGTTGGCGGAGATGCTCAGCATGACGATCCTCCGAATGCGCGAATCAAGCGGATCAAAATGGTATCATCAAAATTATCCGATAAGGTGATACAGATTCCCCGTCCTTCGATTTTTAATCCGGCCTCTTTGGGAAAATCTGGGAGCTCCTTGAACGAAGAGCGCTTTAAGGAAGTAGATGAGTTCAGGCGTCTTTTCCAATAGACAAATCTATTATAGGAAATCTGATGTTCCCGGCACCAGCGAGACACGCTTTTCCCGCTATTTTCCTGTTGAAGAATTTTATCCTGCCATTCCTGGCGCTTTTCTTCGGGAAGTGATTTGAACATAAAGATCCTTTGGTTAAAAAAACCGAGGATCTCACAAGGACGTAACTTTAAAAAGATGGCTGGATTAGACGGTTACCCGCCAAATGACAAGTTTCCGAAGCAGCCAAGGCGTTCATAAAAAAATTCGCAACAGATCTATGTCTCGTGTGCTCTAGCTGAGAGATGTTTTTCAGTTGATCATTAACGGTTTCAACCAAAACTCGTTTTCTGAGCAATATTTTGTCTTTTATCGACATCAACTTGTTTTTCATTTTATTTCTCAGTGTGGTGAGCCGATTGCAAAGCCCCTCCTTCGTCGGGGCTTTGTAATGTAAAAATGGCTCCAAGCCAATAGTTGAGACCGCTTTTCTGATTCACCCAAGATCACCAAGGGTGTTTTTTTCAAAAAACGGCTACCCGCGGACAGCCTGATTCTCTCAAGTTTTTCTCATATGTCTCTTTTAC
>DALYFE010000176.1:0-2239 GCA_031972195.1 Chlamydiales bacterium
GGTGTAGCGCAGCTTGGCTAGCGCGTTTGCATGGGGTGCAAGAGGTCGGAGGTTCGAATCCTCTCACCCAGATTCTTTTATTATCAATGAGCCATGATAGGACCGTCTCGGTCAAGAACGAAAAATTCCAGAGATTTGCATGGAAATTATCGATGATCTCTTCTCGTTGAAGAAACTGCTGTAAAAGATCAGCACATTCTATACAGTCGTACATTGAACCTCTTTCGAAACCAAGATTCAGTCGGCTTTTCGGTCCTTTTAAGCCAAATAACAACAGTCTCTTATACTTCAAAAAGTAAATTGCAGTAAAAAACCATCGCCTAAAGAACAACCGTGCACTTTATTATGCAATGTTAGCTATAATCTCGCTTTTTAAAAAAGCAAACATGCTATAATTTAGTCCGTTAAGGACTCACCATGAAAAATTGGATTCTTCTATTCATCGTTTGCCTTTGCAGCTTAGGCTTTGGATCGCCGATTCAAGATCGAAAGATCGACCCCAATGCGCTGGCCGAACTAGCTCTCGGTTTAAATATCTCAAAGAATGCGGACATTATTGAAGAAACCCAGCGGCATTGGCTGCGCATACCTGGCCGTGAACGATGGGAAATGGCCGAACTTTCCCCGCATCAAAGAAGTTTTGTATTGAATTGGGCGATAGAGCAGGGGATATTTGCTCCCTGGAAGCCTTTTTGCAAAACGTATGATAAAGCTTTCATTTTAGGCGCCGCAACTTCTCAGATGCAAATCCGGCTTGATTATCTTAAACAACTTTGGGAAGACGGCGTCCGTTTTGATGAAGTTGTGTGGCTCACAGGCGACAGGCCTCTTGATATACGAGTTGATGGCTTAACAGATCGCTGCAGCAACGAATCGGAGGCCGCTCGTATTCTTTGGGAAGAAACGGACCTTCCCGAAGAAATGCGGGTTCTATCCGTTGTCTTCATTGCCGTGCCCATGAAAATACAAGGGACCTCTTTAAAGCGCCCTAATACAAAAGATACCATTGTTGCTTGGTTAAATACCGCGCCACAAGCTTGCTCTGCCCTGTTTATCTCTAATCAACCGTTCTGCGGGTATCAATTTGCGGTCATCAAGGCAAGCTTGCCCGGCATGTTTTTGTTTGATCTTGCAGGACAGGGAGCGGATCCGACAAAACACCCGGCTGCCGCTGCAATCACTCTGGATTCGATAGCCAGATGGATTTACCAAGAGAGCTTGTGCCAAAACAACTTGGAAAATCACCAATGAACAAGCCTTTAGAGAATTTGTTTTACTTTGGCATCAAGGCGCTTCTATGCAGCAGAGAGAACAAGCTCCTCCTGCTGGAAAAACAACATCGTACCAGAGGAATATGTTGGGATATTCCCGGAGGGCGCCCTCAAAACCAAGAAACCGCAATGGAGACGCTGCGTCGAGAGGTTAAGGAAGAAACCGGCTTCGAGCATCTTGCCGAGGTGTTGGCTTTTGATATGATCGTAACAGATATCCGCGTCCCTTCGACGATCGGCGAAGTGGGATTGATTTTGTCTGTCTATCGCTGCAATATCAACTGTTCCTTTATTCCGCAGCTCAGTTCGGAACATACGGGTTTTGGGTGGTTTAGTTTTTCGGAATCTGCACAACTACTGAAAAAGCAATACCCAGTAGCCTTTGTTGAAAAAATCGCTCAAATGGATCCGGTCCATTAAAATTTCTATGAAAAAAACAAAAAGCATTCTTTTGGCAGCTGAAGGCGCGACTGTTTATGATGAAATGGATTCGCCTGTTGGGATTTTAACCATCATCGCTTCACCTCAGGGACTTCATGCAATTTTGTGGGATCTTTATCGCGCAAGTCCTGAATGGCAAAAAATAATTGATCCTCTTCAAAAATCAGACAGAGACACGGTCATTGCGCAAACGAAAAAACAGCTGACTGAATATTTTGAGGGCAAAAGAAAGACCTTTGATTTACCGCTTCAGATCGCCGGCACAAATTTTCAAAGGCAAGCATGGAATCAGCTGCTTGCAATACCTTATGGCACAACTATTTCCTATGGGGAGCAGGCTGAAAAGATCGGCAATAAAAATAAAGCGCGGGCTGTTGGAATGGCGAATGGACTCAATCCAATTTCAATTGTTATCCCTTGCCATCGCGTTATTGGAAGCAATGGTTGCTTGGTGGGCTTTGGCGGGGGCATCGAAAAAAAGGCCTATCTGCTGCAGCTAGAACAGGCGGCAGAAAAATCTTGCCGCC
>DALYFE010000177.1:0-2238 GCA_031972195.1 Chlamydiales bacterium
GAAAATACGAAGATCAAAGATGCGATCAAGTTACGCGATCGCCGCGATCGAGATGAGACGGGTCTGTTTTTGATTGAAGGATACCGCGAATTGAAGCGAGCGGTTGATGCCGGTTGGAAGATCGAGACCCTGTTCTATTGTTCCGAATGGTTTTTAGGAGAAAATGAAGAGGCGTTGATTGATCGGGCAGGGGGAATTGCTTATGAATGTTCCCGCGAGGTATTTGCCAAGCTTTCCTATAGGGACCGGCCTGATGGCATTTTAGCTGTTGCCCCTCAAGTGCATCGCAGTCTTGCCGACCTTCGCCTTGGCGCTCAGCCGTTTTTTTTGATTGCCGAGAGCATCGAAAAGCCCGGAAATTTGGGGACGATCCTCCGCTCTTGCGATGCCGCAGGAGTCGATGCCGTGATTGTCTGCGATCCTACGACGGATATCTATAATCCCAATGTTGTTCGATCAAGCGTCGGCACTCTGTTTACGCTGCCGGTGATTGAGGCGACCAGTCTTGATGCAATAGAGTTTCTCAACCGTCACAAAATAGCAATCGCAGCGGCGACTCCCCGAGGCGATCGCGTTTATACCCAGGCTAATTTCAAAGAGCCTGTTGCAATCGCAATGGGAACCGAGCAATACGGACTATCGGATCTTTGGATGAATCAAGCAGGACTTCAAGTGCGCATCCCGATGCTGGGAGTCGCGGATTCTTTAAATGTTGCCTCTGCAACAACGCTTCTTCTCTACGAAGTGGTCAGACAGCGTACAAGTTGATTTGCAGAACTTGTAAATATTATTTTTTTAGGGTACGTTGAATAAAAAAATAATTTTGCAGGAGCATGGTGCATGTCGAATTGTTGGCTTGTTTTGTTTTTTTTATCCGCACTGATTTTTCAATTGGAGGCGTTTTCTCTCAGTTCTTCCAAGCGGCCATCTTCCGATAGTGTAGAGCCTGCTCCTATCGAACAATACGAGCAAAAGAGCACGAGCGTTTCCGTGGATCATGGATTTATTGCTCAGGCAAGCTATCTGTTTTATCAAGCAATGGAAGATGGATTGGATTTTATTCAATCTACTGAGGTAAGCGGCGGGTTTCCCGGTCGTATCATTGCGGATGCAGTAGTTCACGAGCCTACTTTTCGCTGGGATAGCGGATTTCAAGTGGGACTAGGCTATATCTTTTCGCAAAGAGAGCAGTGGGATTTGTTTGCGAACTGGACTTGGTATCATGGAGATGCCCATAACTCAGCCTCTGCTGATTTTGCGACCGTGGCCACCCATATGTTAAGACCAATTTGGCTTCCTTTTCTTACGGGAACTGCAGCCTCGGAAGCATCTGTTGATTGGCGGGTTCACTTTAATACAGTAGATCTATGCATCGGAAGAGACTTTTTTATCGGCAGATGGCTTTCTATGCATCCTCGAGCAGGATTTCGCGGGGGATGGATTACACAACGCTATCATGCAAGGTACAATAGCTCATACCTTATCAACGGGGGAACAGTGTTTCCTTTAGGCATCACTTCATTCGATGCCAATTGGCATTATCATGCAGGCGGACTTCGAATGGGGTCCGATGCGCAATGGTATTTTAGCGATCAATTTTCTTTTGTTGCCAATCTGTATGGATCAATCCTCTATGGGAAATTCAAAGTGAATCAGATTTTCGATGGAGGTTTTGTGATTGATGGAGGCGGAGGGCCTGTAGAGCTCCCTGAGACGATTTTTTTTCAGAAGGAGTATTTTCGGCTGCGTCCCGTCTTAGAGGCTGAAGTTGGGTTAAAGTGGCAAAGGTTTTTCCGTGATCGCAAACGGAAAGCTTCGATTGGCGCGTATTATGGCTTTTCTTATTGGTTCAATCAAAACGCTTTGATCAATGAATTCTTGACCATTGATCTTAACAGCGGCAATTCTTTTGTGACTCTTCTTCCTCTTGATGGCAGCCTTCAGTTGCAAGGGTTGCGAGCCGAGGCTGCCCTCGAATTCTGAGGGCGA
The DNA here is from genome assembly GCA_031972195.1 of Chlamydiales bacterium. Classification (GTDB taxonomy): domain Bacteria; phylum Chlamydiota; class Chlamydiia; order Chlamydiales; family SM23-39; genus DALYFE01. The sequence continues at coordinate 1,990 of DALYFE010000177.1, forward strand.
GATTGTTTTCGTTTATTTAATTGAAAAATAAATTTGACACAGAGAAACAAGAGGCTGAATTTAGTTCAGCCTCCGGAAGATGTGGATATGATTATTCGTTTTCTTCGATGATTTCGAGATTGACCCGGATGCCATTGCGGCTGGCAACGGACATCAGCAGGGTTCGGATTGCGTTGATGGTTTTTCCTTTTTTGCCGATGATTTTTCCAATATCGGACTTTTCAACGCCCAGTTCGATGATCAGCGTAT
>DALYFE010000178.1:0-2146 GCA_031972195.1 Chlamydiales bacterium
TTGAATTTGTCCGGAGTGGAGATCGATCGCCATGACTTGGTCGGCTCCTGCAAGTTCAAGCATCATGGCAATGTCTGATGCCGAAATCGGCACTCTGCTGGTGATTTTGCGGTCTTGTCTGGCATAACCATAGTAGGGGACGACCGCGGTGATATTGTTCGCAGATGCCCGTTTCATCGCACGAATCATGAGAAACAGCTCTACGAGATTGTCATTGACCGTCGATTGGCGGCTATTGCAGATCGATTGGAGAATATAGATGTCGCAATTGCGGATATTTTCTTGAATCTGGATCCGGATTTCTCCGTCATTGAATTTGCTGATATCCGCCTGCCCGACTTCGATCCCTAACTGATCTGCGACCATTTCAGCAAGTTCTGTATTGGCGCTTCCGGTAAATAGTTTGAAACAGGTTGCGTCGTTTGAAATGTCCTGAGCAAAAGCTGATTGAATGAAGCAAACAACGAATATCCAGATGTATACCGAAAACGGTCCCAAAGTTGGAATTTCCCTACGTTGGCTTTGCAGCAAATTTTTGGCCTTCACTCGCGCCTTGCTATTCAGCAATGGTCGCTCGCTCCAGACGCAAAAATTGGCGCAGCCGCCTTGGCAAATTCTAACTTTGGGGCTGCTTTCGGTATATCGCATTGCAGGAGAACCTTTTTGTGGTTATTTTTGATAATTGATACCACAGAGGCTATACCTGTAAAGAAAAAAATGCAACAGCAGGCCTTTGGACTACTTTAAAAACAACCCTGCATTGTAGCTGGAGCGGACAAATGGGCCGCAGTACATATGTTTGACGCCGAGCTTGAGGCCAAACTCTTCGTAGGCTTTGAATAGGTCTGGATGGATAAATTCTTTCACTCGAAATTTCAACCTGCTTGCTTGGAGGTATTGTCCGATTGTAATGATGTCGCATCCTGCTTGAAATAAATCTCGGATCGTTTCTTCCACTTCGGAAGGGCTCTCCCCGAGGCCTACCATGATGCCTGATTTAACAAGAAGCGCGTTGTTGGAGTCTTTTGCATGGCGCAGAACAGCTAGAGTCCGATCATATTGCGCTTTATGGCGAATACGCGGCGATAAAGAGCGGACGGTTTCAATATTGTGATTAAAGATCTCCGGTTTTGCTGCAAGAACGAGGTCCAAGGCATCGAAGTTGCCCGAAAAATCAGAGGTAAGCAATTCGATGGTTGTTTGAGGGTTGACGGCTCGGACAGCGTGTACGATCGCCGCAATTTGGGAGGCTCCCTGATCGGGAAGATCGTCTCTTGCTACCATCGTAATGACTGCATGCTTGAGCCTTAGCTCTTTAACGGAATAAGCGATCCGTTCCGGTTCATCGGCTTCCGGCGCTTTTGGCGTCTTAGAAAAGTCGATATCGCAAAATGCGCAGTTGCGGGTGCACTCTTTCCCCAAGGCGAGAAACGTCGCCGTTTTTTTTGTATAGCATTCAAGTCGATTGGGGCATTTCGCCTCTTCGCAAACCGTGTTCAGGCGATATTTTTCCAAGATCCCATTTGTCTTAAAAATCTGGCCGCCGGCCGGAAGTTTTCTATGCAGCCAAGAAGGGAATCTTCCTCTTGCCGTTTCTTCTTCCGGATTGTTTGGTAAAATCGCTAGTTTTTGCATGGACGGTTTGCCTTTGGAGGAAAGTTGATCGGACGATCCGCTGCAAGCAGAGCCGCTTCAAGCCAGGATTCGGCAACAGTTGGGTGCGCATGGATCGTTTCTATGATTGACTCTAACGTCAGTTCATTTTGAATGGCAAGGGCCATTTCGGCAATTAAATTGGAGGCTTCGTGTCCAATAACGGTCGCGCCCAAAATCTGTCCGGTTTTTTTATCGGAAAGAATTTGAGAAAATCCTTCCGTGTCGATGGCTGCTTGCGCTTTGCCTAATGCCTGGAAAGGAAAAGTTCCTGTAGCTACTTGATAGCCTGCGGCAGTTGCCTGCTCGAGCGTCATTCCCACTGTTGCGACTTCCGGAGAGGTGAAAATGACTGCCGGAACTGCTTCGTAATGCATGGTCTCCTGCAATCCGGATGCATTGGATGCTGCAACGATGCCTTGATGCGATGCTACATGGGCGAGCATCCATTTGCCGGTGACATCGCCAATCGCATAAATCCCCTTAACTTCCG
>DALYFE010000179.1:0-2140 GCA_031972195.1 Chlamydiales bacterium
AAAATCCCTTTTTATCGCTTGAACCAACAATATCGGTTTAGCCGCAGCGAGATTGAAAATTGGATGTTAAGCTGCAAGCAAGAGGGGGGATTTTCTCCTTTTGATCAAGAAGATTTGGAGTGCCGCCTTGGATCGCATCAGTTCGGGCTATACCGCGCCGTTCATAAGGGGGGCGTCTATGCAGGAATTGAGGGCAATACCAAAGAAGAAGTCATTTGCGCTGCGATGCAGAGGATCGCTTTGGATTTGCGGCTGGATGCGGAAGTGATCACGGAACTATTGTTAGATCGGGAACGCTTAATGCCGACTGCGCTATCGAATGGGATTGGAGTGCCTCATACGCGCGATTTTCTATTGCAGGAATCTTTCGATGTCGTAGCTGTGGTATTTCCGAAAAAACCGGTAGACTACGGAGCATTGGACGGCAAGCCTGTCCATACGCTATTTTTCCTGTTTGCTTGCGATGACAAACGGCATTTGCACTTACTTGCAAAGCTGGCGCATCTTTCAAGCAAACCGGAAAATCTCGCCTTTTTACAAAGCCATCCCGACAAAGTCCAATTTCTTGATTACATCAAGAATTGGGAGACTCATATTAAATCTCGAGATGCGGGCTCCGCGCCGGAAAGCGCAGGAACTGCATCTAGAAATTGAATGATCCCATCTTTTACGCTGATGACATATTTCTTCTCGAGATTTGGCTGATACAGCAGTTTTTCCGCTAGCGGATCTTCGAGATATTGTTCGATGACCCTGCGCAAAGGACGCGCGCCCATTTCAGGCATATATCCTTTTTCGACCAGGAAATCGCGTGCTGTATCATCGAGCGATACTTCGATTTTTTTCTTGGCCAATCGATCTTTGAGTTTTTTGAATTCAAGATCGACCACTTGGCGCAACGCTTCTTTAGAGAGCGTGCGGAAAATGACCAAGCCATCGAGTCGGTTAATGAATTCGGGTTTGAAGTGTTTTTTGACCGACCCTTCGATTTTTTCTTGCATCGTCTTGTAATCCATGATGCTTTCTTTAGCGCCAAATCCTACTTCCGATGATTTTCGGATCAAGTCGGCGCCAAGATTTGACGTCATGATGATGATGGTATTTCTGAAATCGATTTTGCGGCCGACGGAATCGGTGAGCCGTCCTTCTTCGAGAATTTGGAGAAGGAGATTCATCACGTCAGGGTGCGCTTTTTCCACTTCGTCGAATAGGACAACGCAGTAAGGACGGCGGCGTACTTGTTCCGTGAGCTGTCCGCCTTCTTCATAGCCTACATAGCCCGGAGGCGATCCTGTCATTCGGCTGATCGCAAATTTTTCCATGTATTCGGACATGTCTACTTGGATCAGGGCATCTTCTCCACCGAACATTTGAAGCGCTAAAAGACGTGCCAAATGCGTTTTACCAACTCCCGTAGGGCCTAAGAACAAGAAGGCTCCAATTGGGCGATTCGGATCTTTAATATCGGAGCGGCTTCTTCGAATCGCTTTGCAAACGGTGCTGAGCGCTTCATCTTGGCCGATGATTTTGGTTTTTAAAGACTCTTCCATCTTGAGCACTTTTTCCGTTTCTCCCTCAGTCAATCGTGTGACGGGGACTCCGGTGTGTTTTGCTACAATATTGGCAATGTCTTCTTCATCCACAATGGGCTTGTGTTCATCTTTGTGAGATTCCCAATCGATACGCGTTTTTTCCAGTTGCTCGCGCAGCTGTTTTTCCGTATCTCTCAATTTGGCGGCTTTCTCATATTCTTGATGGCCGATCGCTTCTTCTTTGGCCAGACGGGCTTCTTCAATTTGGGCTTCAAATTGAGACAGGTGCGAAGGCTGATGCATCACGGCGATTCTTGCTTTTGCGCCGGCCTCATCGAGAAGATCGATGGCCTTATCAGGCAGAAAACGTCCGGACAGATAGCGGTCCGACATGGTTACGGCAGCTTTTACTGCGGCATCCGTGTAAATGCACTTGTGATGTTCTTCATATTTTGTTTTCAGGCCGCTTAAGATCGAAATGCTTTCGTCGACATTTGGCGGTTGAACGATGATCTTTTGGAATCTTCGTTCCAGAGCAGGATCTTTTTCAATGTGCTTGCGGTACTCGTCTAATGTGGTAGCTCCGATACACTGGATTTCTCCTCTGG
>DALYFE010000180.1:0-2114 GCA_031972195.1 Chlamydiales bacterium
AATCAAAGATCCAACATAAGCGAATAGGGGAATCCAGTTGGCGCTTGAAAGATCGACGAGTAGATTGATCCCTATTAAAAATAGCAGCAAGTTGCGCGCTTTGAATGGCACTGCGAAAAAGAGCAGCAGCCTCGCTTCGGGATTGAGAAAAACCCATGCGATGAGAAGAGAGTATAGCGCAGCCGAACTGCCCAAAAACACCATCGATGTGTGAAACAGGTGCATTCCTAAGATGGCGGAAAGTCCTCCGCATATTCCTGACCCGAAATAAAGAGAGAAGAAAAGGGGGGAATGGATTCTTTCTATGAGGCTGGCCCCGAAGACCCAGATTAGGTAAAGGTTAAAGGCCAGGTGAATCAGTCCTTGGGGAAATGGGTGAATGAATAGATAGGTAATGAGCTGCCAGAGCGAGAGATTGGTTAAGGTTGCGGGCGATAAGGCCAGGTACGGGATGAGCAGGGGAGAGAAAATGCTGAGTATGAGTGTGGATAGCAACAGGATCTTCAGGGGAGCGGGAGTGGTCGGCGGGGCAAATGTTGGGTTCATGATCCGAGGTTTTATCACAGAGAGAGGTAAGAGATAAAGTTTTTTTTGTAGAGGAAATTTAAAAAATGTCCATAAACTAATCTGCATTCCTCTTTTGTCTTTCTTGTTTGGAATGCTTTTTTTCTGCATGATGTACTGAGATAACCTGAAGAAAATTTATGAAGTTAAAGTACGACCCTAGATCCATCGAAAAAAAATGGCAAAAAATTTGGAAAGAGAAGCGAGTATTTAAAGCTTCCATCGATCCGAAAAAACCAAAATATTACATTCTCGATATGTTTCCATATCCTTCCGGAGCAGGCCTTCATGTAGGCCACGTCACCGGATACACCGGTACGGATATTTTGGCCCGCTATAAACGGCAGTGCGGTTTTAATGTTTTGCATCCGATGGGATGGGATAGCTTTGGTTTGCCTGCGGAACAATTTGCGATCAGAACAGGTACCCATCCGGCAGTGACCACGAAGACGAATATTGATACATATCGCCGACAGCTTGAGTCGCTTGGATTCAGTTATGATTGGGACAGGGAAATTGCGACCAGCGATTCTTCCTACTATAAGTGGACTCAATGGATTTTTACAAAGCTCTTTGAGAAGGGACTTGCCTACGAGGCGGATATCAATGTGAATTATTGTCCTGCATTGGGCACCGTCTTGGCCAATGAGGAAGTGGAAAATGGACGGGCTAAAGAGGGGGGCTATCCTGTCGAGCGCCGTCCTTTGAAGCAATGGGTGCTTAAGATTACTGCCTATGCGGATCGGCTGCTGGCAGATCTTGACTTATTGGATTGGCCTGATCATTTGAAACGGCTGCAATCCAATTGGATTGGACGGAGCGAAGGGGCAACGATTGCTTTTGTCGATTCTGCAACGGACGATGCAATTGTTGTATTTACAACGGCAGCCCATACGTTATTTGGAGTGAGTTTTCTTGTTATCGCTCCCGAACATCCATTGGTTGATAAAATCACGACTATTGATCAACGGGAAGAAGTCGAAAGGTACCGTGCGCTAGCTGCTTCAAAAAACGATTTGGAACGGACTGATTTGGCAAAGGAAAAAACCGGTGTTTGGACGGGAAGTTTTGCTCTTCATCCGGTAAGTGGCGCGAAAATCCCAATTTGGATCGCAGATTACGTATTGCTGGGGTATGGAACCGGCGCGGTGATGGGCGTGCCTGCTCACGATGAGCGTGATTTTGAATTTGCCCACCGTTACAAACTTTCAATTCTTCCTGTGATTGATCCTGATCTATCTGAACTCAGTTCGACAAATGTGGCAGACCCTCAGGAAGTGCGCCATGCTGTCCTAAGCGCCCAAATGTGTTGGATGCATGATGGCGCAATTGTTCACAGCGCTCATGGAGACTTGGATATCAATGGATGCAATAAGGCCCAGGCGAAAGAACGGGTCATTGATTGGCTGGAGCGCAATAACAAAGGGTCGAGAACCGTTCACTATAAATTGCGCGATTGGCTGTTTTCCCGGCAGAGATACTGGGGCGAGCCGATTCCGATTCTACATTTTGCGGATGGGTCCATGCGCGCTCTAGAGTTGGATGAATTG
>DALYFE010000181.1:0-2105 GCA_031972195.1 Chlamydiales bacterium
TCACAGAGTCGCCGATCACCGTATCTTCGATATCCTTGATGGGGCTTTGAGCCATGGAGAGCACAGGAATAGAGTGGCTCCCCGCCATCTGATAGCGCCAATATCCATTGTTCGTATCCTCTACGATCCCTAAAAAGTGCGAAAACCGGGAAAGAGCTTCTGTGCAGCCTGCTAAATAACCTCCGACCTCCTGGACAAGAAGAGGCGTCTCATCTTTTTCGAGAATTTGGATAATTTTTTCACCGGCATGTAGAAACGCCTCATCAATACTTCCCGGAAGATACACAGGGATGCCGCTTTCTTGCAGAGAGCGAATCGTAGAAAGATTGGCCGAATAAGGGATCGCAATCACAAGAGCAACCGGGAACACTTCATGGACCAATCGTATGTAGTTTTCTGCTGTTGAAAGAACATGGGTGATCAGTACGCAGCGGCATAAATCCTTGGGAGGATGGCTTTTGACAAGCCGCCGAAGAACATGCAGTTCATCGCTGCGAATAATATTGCATTTCATAAAGCTATACCAAATTGTGGTCTAAAATATCTGCTAATTGCGCACGAACGGAATCGATTGATTGGTTCCCATCGATAGAACAGACATGGGAATTTTCACGTACATAATTCATCACTTTTTCTGTAGTCTGGTGGAACTTCAATAGTCTGCGCAATGCCTCTTTACGACCATCGCCCCCTCTTTTTATCAAAGGAACTTTGCATGCATTGCACTCTCCTTCATTGATCGGAGGAAACATCGCTTCATGATAAGTCACCTCGCAATTAGGACAACTGATGCGGCCAATCAGCCTTTCAAACGCCGTTTCCGGATTTACCTCTACGCAAATGGTCGTGATGGGACATTCGGGATGCTGGGCGAGAAATGCGTAAAGACTCTCTAATTGGGTTAAGGTCTGAGGAAATCCATCCAAAGCAAATGCTTTGCGCTGCTCTATACACCGCTCCAACTTTTTTATAACGATCTCCGTAATCAGCGCATCGGGGACTTGCCGACCCTTTTGGATCAATTCTTCCGTCTGCTTCCCAACGAGTGTTCCTTTCTGAACTTCGCGGCGCAAAATATCCCCTGAAGCGATATGTTTTATGCCGCAACACTTAATGAATTGCCCTAAAGTGCCCTTTCCGGCTCCCGGAGATCCTAGCAAAACATATCCTCTCATGATTCTACCCTCTCCATTAACAAACGTTTTTCAAATCCGCCGCGCAGATCGAGTTTCGTTTGTTTCACCCTATGGATTTCCTCCGAATCAAACGTTTTAAACTTGATAATCGCATCCAAAACCTCATAGATGTCCGCTAATTCTTCAACATTTTCAGCTTCCAAATACTCCTTTACCTCCTCAACCAATTTCTTCTTGAGCTGCTCTGCATATTCAGCATCAGCCAACGGAACAAACTTAAAAAGATGCGATTCAGCAGCCGGAATTATGTTTGGAATTTTATCTCGAACTAATTTTTTCATAGACCCCTCGTTGATGTGAACGGGCAGCTCGCTTGGACCCTGTCTTCAAGAACAGGCATCTCAAGGCCTAAGCTATCCGTTCAAACTCGACATAATTTTTTAGCACTTAACAACTCACCTTACGCAAAAAGCTTGACGCATTGGCTGGCTGCAAAGACAATCCGCTGTAGAAATCTTCTCGCCCAACTTTCAGTCAAGTTGGGCTTCGAATCTTTCTTTGCATCTCGTCTTCTCGCTTTGAGCCACTGCATCGATCTTTTTGCGTAAGGTGAGTTAACAAATCGCAAAGCCGCTCGATCTCTGCAATCGTATTTCGATGGCCTAAACTCAATCGAACCGTTCCTTGCGGAATCGTCCCAAGAGTTTTGTGCATAAGCGGAGCGCAATGCAGCCCGCACCGGACAGAAATTCCATGTTGGTTCAGCGCGTATCCAATTTCTCCTGCAAAGGATCCTTTGATATTGAAAGAGAGCAAGGGAACCTTATGTTCCATCGATTGCGTTCCATAGAGCATGGCGCCGGGAATCTCCCGGATGCGGTCGATCGCCTGGGCCGTCAAAGCCATCACTTCTTGTCTCATGCGGCTTTGCCCATAACGTTCAAGAAAGGATAGAGATCCTTTTAATCC
>DALYFE010000182.1:0-2088 GCA_031972195.1 Chlamydiales bacterium
CTGAACATCCACTTCGAATCCGGAATCTCTCAGCGCGCCCACTCTTTGTTGGAACAAATGTTCAGTATCCCGAAAAACCCCATTAGGATCGCTCGGAGAGCAGATATATAAAGCTCTTTTGCCGGGCAAACCGCTACCGGAGGAATCCTCTAAACAAGAGATTTCTATTACAGAATTCATACCAAAACAAACCTTTTCACTAAAAAATATAAAAAATTATAACAGATTAATTGTTTTATTTTAACAAAATAACTAATCTTAATAAGATGAAAATTATACCGAAAATATATTAAGCTCCTGTCCTAAAGAACAGGAACCCAAGCCGAACTCTCTAATAACCTGCGGCAAAGAATTTGCCACGGCCAGATAAGTAGCTCGCTGGACCCTGCTCTAAAGAACAGGGACCCAAGGCCTAAGCTGCCCGTTCAAGAAGCTCTTGAATCACTAAGTCGGATGATCTCCGCCTTCCCGTTTCCTTCGTTTACGTCCGGGCTCTCCATTAGAATCTGACGGCTCGGAACTTGGGGGCTGAATACGATGCTTTCGCATAGCATTTTTCATTTGCGAAGTCCACCATTTCTGAAGCTTCATACTTTCTGCACGTTCTAGCTTCATAATTGCCTCATTTAACAATGTCTGGGTTTGGGCGCGGGCGTAAGTCATCATCGGACAGGGCATTTCTTTGATTGCATTCAATTGCTCTAGAGAAAATGTATGTTTGTTCAAAACAACTCGAAGGGCGCTGAATTTCCCTAAGACAAATGCCGTTGTAGCCAAACTCACCCACTGCACTTCCAACATCTGCTCCGCCTGCGGTAAAGAAAACATGTAATCGAGGACATTGAAACGATTCTTATCCATAGCCATCAATACGATGTTATCAAATTGCTTTTGAGACAGATCTTCTAACGATACAAGGAAACGCAAAACGGGAGGGCTGTCAGACTCGATACCGCTCAAAAAAGGTTGTTGCAATACTTCTGCAATACTTGGATGACAAGATAAAAATAACGAGAGCCTTTTTTTTAAAATTGGATCTGCAAAATCATCAACGTCTGTTTTCTCTTGGTGGGCGGCTAATTGATTGCTAAAGTGTGCGACCATTGCTAAAGACAATTGAGAAAGCGTTTGGGATTCAAATGGGTTATCCATTAATGTCTTTATAAACAGGTTCTCTCTACAATTCTTGATTGCCTCGATATCTCTCTGCTCAATTGCCTTAAGCAATCGTTCCTCCTCGCCATGCATCGAAGAATCTGTATCCCATAAGCCCGCTATAAACTGACCCAATGCATTGATTTTAGCCTGCACACAGGGATCATTGCAGCCAACAAGACTCTCTACCCAATGAAATAGCATCCCTTGCTTCTCAGCTTCCGCAAAGGACCGTTTCACAGTGGCAATGTATTCACCCATAATCTGACGAATAGATGCAGAGGGGCGGGTCGTGTGGATAGCCAGACCTGAAAGAGCATAAATACAGCGGGCCGATATACTCGTGGCGCTATGGTCTCCATCATCAATTAAGGAAAAAATGCTCTGATAGCGATCCAATATTGCCATGCCTAAAAGGAATTTATAAGCATTTTCGAATGAGTCGCCCGGTCCTTCTCCGGATGGAATGTCTAAACTTTCCAGCCCCTCCAAATACTTCACCTGTACATTGCCAGACCGACCGCTCAAATCGGTCTGTAATTCTGATAAATCCTTGGAACACAGCAAAGAGTCCCCGGCAACCCTCTGAAAATGGTCTAAATATCCTTGCCACTCAGCGGATAAGTTTTCTCTTTCAATCGATATATTTCTCAGTTTTGCTTTAAAAGACTCAAAATCTCGTCCGCTGCGGCCAATCAATTCTCTAGCGTCTCTCATCGCCTCATCGGATTCAGAAACATCCTGTTCTCCCAGCAATCGAAAACACAAATCCATTGCCTCAGGCCCCATTCCCATGAGTTCATATAAAGCATCGAATAGCTCTGTTGAAATCTCTACCGTATTTCCCGAAGACGTTTGATAATACATCCTCGTTTGGTCAACACCATTGGTAACGCAGCGATGATGCCTGGGAAGCTCGGGATGAAATTGCAC
>DALYFE010000183.1:0-727 GCA_031972195.1 Chlamydiales bacterium
ACCGAATCGTTCCGGTTGCAGGATGCAGGCGTCTTATTGCGATATTTTCGATACTTTGAGGATCTTTGTTCCCGGTGACGCTCGCCTCATTCCAAATTTCTTGCAAAAATCGATTCACGCTTCCTGATAAGATAGGATTGTGCATCGAGTATTTTTCATTCACTACATGGAAAACCATTGTAGATGCTTTCACCAGATCGGTTGCGGACATGGCTTGCGATCCCGGGAAATCAAGGACGATATGGTGCCCAACTTGTCGAATGGCAACTTCAGATACTCCCATTTTATTTACGCGGTTGTATAACTCATTCATCCCTTGCTTGAGATCCGCGTCATTGGTTACAGGCTGATGGTTGGCATCTTGCAGTTCGATTTGAATCGTTTTCCCTCCGGAGAGATCAAGCCCCCAACGAAGAATTTTTCGATCATCTCCTCGGAGATATTTTCGTGCGGATAGAGCCAGATTGCTCCAAAACACGCTTTTCGTCGGTTTAGGAACGTCGAATCGAATAGCGGGGTCCAGACTGACTTGGGCGGCAGAGTAATCATCGCGCCATTTCAATAGATCCGTATGGATCTGTGTTTCAATTTTATTGTCGGTAAGGATTCTATGTTCGGTGTCGGAAAGTTCTATGAGGGCTGTTTTTTTCGCCCCTCGTGTGACAAAGGTTTCTCGAGTTGCAGCAAGCAAAGGTGCGGAAAAGTTTTGTTTTTCAAATACCAAATC
>DALYFE010000183.1:737-2074 GCA_031972195.1 Chlamydiales bacterium
CTTCTTGGCTAAAGGCGCTTGGAATCGATGCGCCGACGTACCCTGCGAACCCGTTGCGGTATAAGATGTCGGCCAAGTTACGCAGGTCGGCGTTCAATACTTGAGCCCATTCGGAATTCGGGAATGCTTCATAAGTTTTTGCAATTCGTTCAATTCCCTTGGCAATCACATAAAAAGCATGCGCTTTCAGGTTGTTTGTTTCTTTGTTGGAGAGAGGCGATCCAATCAGGATGCAGAGAGATTGTTCTTCGGCGGGTAGATCTTGGAAGTCTTGAAAATTTACAACAGATATGTTTTGTAAATCGGGATGTTTTGGCTCCCACAATGTATTTAAGGCGAAGCGGACTTGCTCTGTATATGCGTGGATTAAGCTTTGCTGATCGAGGATTAAATACCCGGACGTATTGGATAGGCGGTTGAGCGGGATTGCAATGCCATTGGATGTGGGAGATAGATCTTCATTGCAAGAGCGTCCGATTTTTGCAGCTTCGGCAATCAGGAGCTGTTCGAATCGATTTTTGTTTTTCCCTTGCGCAAGAAATGCGGACACTTCAGGCAGATACTGAAGGGAGAATTGATCATTGGCCCTGTCAATTGAAAGGGATCCAAAAAGGGGATTTGTTCCCGACAAATCAATTGTGTCTGCGGAAATGGGTTTCGAATGCTTTCTTTCCGAGGCAAACCAAGACGTATGTTTTTTAATATATGCCTCAGCAGAGAGGAAGCTCTTTTCTTTTGCCTCGAGAACAGTTAAAAATTGCGCATTTTCAGATTCGGCCAAACGTGCTTTTTCCTTTCTGATTGCATCGCGAGCATGATCAAAAGAGTCAATCAATGTTTGTACGGCTGCAGACCTGGCCGGAAATTCTTCAATAGCGGCCGGAATGAAACGCGCTGCATAGCGCGCCGCAATCGGGCTGTCGTCTTCGAAGACCTCAGCTACTGCATTGATTTGGGCGGCCAATGAATCAACCAATGGAAAGGGAACGGAGCCTTTTTGCAGGGCATCTAAAAGAAATCCGGAGTCTTCGGTGTTGGTGATCACCGAAACAATTTGATCGATTCGGTCGGATAAGATTGCGGGGTCGTTTTTCGGAGCATAGGAAAACCATTCTTTTTGCAGACGGACCGGGATCTTCCGTTCAACAAGGATTGTTTTGCTCGATTCATCTTTTTGGGCCGCGAGGCTCAACTGAGACGGAGCAAACGGGATTAAGGATCCGGCTCTTGGGAAAAATGTCCGAAAGCGGGCTGCCTCGTCCGATTTGGAAAAAGAAATTGATGCGAATTGGGGATGTTCCGGATCGATTGTAATCGAATCGGGGTGGAGTTGCAGC
>DALYFE010000184.1:0-2013 GCA_031972195.1 Chlamydiales bacterium
AGCTTTTCACAAGAGGACGCGATTATAACAAAATCTCTATGGATTGGCAAGCAGGAGTTTGGACCACAGCGGCTCCCGCTTCTAGACTTCTTGCATTGAATGGGTCTGTTGCATATTCTCATACGAAGGAGACATATTTATGGAAGAATTTGTTGCTTATCTTATTAAAAACATGGTGAGTCATCCTGATCTGGTCGATATTCGTTCTATGAACGGGGAAAGCGGTCTTTTAATTGAAATTAGAGTGGCTCCCGAAGATATCGGAAAAGTCGTTGGGCGCAAAGGGAATGTGATCCGTTCGCTTCGAACTCTTGCCATGTCGATTGGCGCTCGTCTCGGACGCAGAGTGCATTTGGAAATTATTCAGTAAAAGAGGGGCTATGGGGCTAGGATTGCGGATTGAATTGGAAGAGATCGAACATGTGGTCATCCTGAGAATTGATGGAAGGTTGGATGCGTCTACAGCTCCCATATTGGAGAGAAAAATTGATTTTTTAATCAATGAGCACCACCTCAAGATTGCATTGGATTTTTCGCAAATTGATTATTTGAGCAGCGCCGGTATGCGCGTGCTGCTTTCAGAGAGCAAAAAAATGCACAATCAGCAGGGAAAGCTTGTCTTATTTTCAACGAATTCCGATGTCGAAGAGATTTTGAAAATGGCGGGATTCGATCGGATCCTGAATATTTTCCCCACTCAAAAAGAAGCTTTGCAAGCATTCCACAAAAAGTAGATTGCCCGATAGTGATATAGGTTCATTATTTGGTAATGCAAGAGGTCTAGTGAAACAAGCACTCGTATACCGGGCTCGTCCGCAAAAACAGAAAATTCCCGATCAACAGAAGAAGAAGCGAGTTCTGGTGATTGCCGGTCCGACAGCTGCCGGGAAAACTCAGCTCTCTCTTTCCTTGGCTCAGGCGATCGGAGGGGAGATCTTATCGGCGGATTCCTGCCAAGTTTACCGGGGGATGGATATCGGAACTGCAAAAGCCTCTCCTGAAGAAAGAGCCCTCATCGCCCATCATTTGATTGATATTTGTGATTTTTCTACCCACTACAATGTCGCAGAATTCTATAAAGAGGCCCAAAGCTCTTTTCAGGAAATCACAGCGCGGGACAATGTGCCCATTGTTGTCGGAGGATCCGGATTCTATATTCATGCTCTGCTCTATGGCCCTCCTCATGGCCCAAGTTCGATTCCCGAAGTGCGGGAGCAGTTGGAAAGACAGATGCGCGATTTAGGCGCCGAGGTGCTTTATGAACGGCTCCAAATGCTCGATCCTGAATATGCGTCGACGATTTCCGAGCACGATCGCCACAAGATTATTCGCGCGCTCGAGATCATGGCCCTGTCGGAAAGGCGGGTGAGCGATTTTCCAAAACCTGCCAAGCTTCAAGAGCAGGATTATGATTTTCGGTGTTGGTTTATCTACTATCCGAGAGAGCGCCTTTACTCCCGCATCGAGCTGCGTTGCGATGAGATGATCCGCAAAGGATTTTTAGAAGAGGTGAAGGCTTTGGAGAAAAATGGTTTGAGGGAGAATCCTTCAGCCGCCCAGGCGATTGGTTACCGGCAAGCGCTTGAGTATCTCGATGGCGCTCGAACAGAAGAAGATTTTCAGACGTTTGTCATGAAATTCAAAAAAGCGTCCAGGCATTTTGCCAAACGGCAGTTCACCTGGTTTCGTAAAGAGCCGCTTTTTCGCTGGCTCAATTGCGATGAATATCCGACAGAACAGCTCAAAGAGATCATCTTGCAAGACTTTGAGCAAAATGATTAAGAAGCTGCTTTCGTCTATAGTTTAGAGCAGTCCATCGCAAATTGAAGCTGTCTGAACGATCGATTGCCAAATATTGTGAACAGAGCGAGCGGCTTTATAGGTAGCTTGGCAAAGACCGTAGGTAGTTCCGCAAAAAACTTTGGTTCCGAGGGCGCCGATGCCTATGACACTTGCATCAGTTAGCACTTGGAATGTTTTAGTTAGCGCGGTTTCCGCAAGGGCTTCTCGATC
>DALYFE010000185.1:0-2010 GCA_031972195.1 Chlamydiales bacterium
GCTTCGTATTGGATTTCGGATCGGCCCCGCCTTGCTTGACTGCGGAGATAATCTCTTTCACAATACGGCTGAAAATTTTTCCTTTTTTTTGATCGGCGCGATCCTTCCGATGTTTAATATTCGCCCATTTACTATGTCCTGCCATAGATCCTCATCTTAATTTAAAAAAACGCAATGGAAATATATAGTGCTTTGAAATTGTATTGATAGAATCTGCTGCGTTGGCTTTGCAGAAAATTTTTTGTCTTCACTCGCGCCTTGTACTCGTACAATAGTCACTCGCTCCAGAAAAAAAATTTGCGCAGCCTTCTTGCATATTCTATTAATACAATTTCAAAGCACTATAAATGTTTTATAATATTTTCTGCATGAGCAGCTTGTCGAGATATTGATCGCCATCTTTTATAAATCGGCGCTGGCGGCCATATTCTTCGAACCCTAATTTTTGATATAAAAAAATCGCCGGATTTCCGACATAGACTTCAAGATGGATAAACTCTAATTGAAAACGCTCTTTGGCAAGAGCTATCAATTCAGACAAGAGTTTAGTCCCCACGCCTTTGCCCCGATACTGCTCATCGACAATGATCATGAACAGACACTGATGCGCCATTTTTTTATAAGGCTGCAAGTAGAGGTTGGCAATACCGCAGGGGATCCCCTCCCATAGAGCAGTAAGGGCCGCCCCATACTTGGAGTAACTCAAAGCAATCCTGGCTGCATCCTCAATCTCCCGCAAATCAAAAAGAGGAAACCAATGCAAAACGCCCGGCTGCAAAAGCCATTCTACCAAATTTTTTTGATCTGCCTCTTCAGAAAACCGGACCGAAATGGGATCGTTCGCACTCATGGGAAAAAATGCTCCAGGAGAATGCGAGCCCGCCCGGATCCATTGATCCGGACAAAGTTTTCCTGACGGGCGAATACTTCAAAATCCAGTTTCTGCAATATAGAAAAAAGAGCGCAGGGATCGTAGAGCTCTGCATAAAGGCTCTCGAGGCGGAAACGGGTCTTTGCAAGGTGCATGAGATTGCGGACCATGGAAGTGCCGATCCCTTTCCGCCTATGCTCAGGATCTACGATCAGGAAAAAAGAACACTGATGCGCCACCTTGCGATAAGGCATTAGAAAAAGCGTCCCGATTGCACAGACCTCATTGCCAAGCATGCCTGTAAGGCTTGCTCGAAATTTTGAAAAACCAATCCAATTTTTCAAAGACATGTCCATTTCATCGACTCCAAACGGGAAATCGTCGCAAGCCCCTTCATAAGAAAACCATTTTTTTAATGAAGAGAGATCTTTTTCTTCTGAAAATCGAATATCAAAATCAGTTAAAAAAGACATCCTTTATCCGAACTCCTTCAAGAACGCATTCACAAACAAGTCGATTTCTCCATCCATAACAGACTCGATATTTCCAATCTCTACTTTCGTTCGCGTATCTTTCACGAGCGTGTAGGGCTGAAACACATAATTACGAATTTGACTGCCCCAAGCAATCTCTTTTTTTTCTCCGCCAAGCATGGAAAGCTTTTCCTGCCGCTCCAAGTACTCTTTTTCATAGAGTTTGGACTGGAGCATCTTCATGCAAGTTTCCCGATTTTGAATCTGGCTCCGCTCGCTTTGACAGGAAACGACGATCCCTGAAGGAATATGCGTAATTCGCACCGCCGAATCGGTTTTATTGACGTGCTGGCCTCCTGCCCCGGACGCCCGATAAGTATCCACCCGAATTTCATCAGACCTTACCTCTACGTGGACATCTTCGACAATCGGAGTGACGTTGACCGATGCAAAACTGGTATGGCGCTTTGCGTTGGCATCAAAAGGGGAAATTCGAACCAGGCGGTGGACGCCTTTTTCCGATTTGCAATACCCGTAGGCGAAGGGCCCTCTGAAACGAAATGTAATGTTTTTAATCCCCGCAACATCCCCTTCGAGCCGGTCAATGACTTCAACGGTCCATCCTTTGCGCGATGCGTAACGCTGATACATGCGGGAAAGCATCGC
>DALYFE010000186.1:0-1982 GCA_031972195.1 Chlamydiales bacterium
GAATCGAAAATTCGGCCAAAATAATCCAAAAACTCGACGAAACGTTAAATCAGAGGTTGTCTCTAAGAAGGTGTTGCGGCGTCCTTCGAATAAAAAAATTTTCACAAAACCCCGGAAATCAGGTATGGTTCCTTCTTCAGGTGTGCCCGTCTAATACATTTTCAAGAGGTCGCGATGCAACAAACGTTCATGTTATTAAAAACCAGATTTCACACATTCCTAAATATCTCGTTCCTGTGTTTGATTCACGGATTTCTTTTTTCTGCAGAATTCGACTGCGCTGTCATCGGAACGAGCCCGGTTGCTCTATTTGAGGCCCTTTATAAACAGGCATCCGGACAGAAAGTACTGATTTTGGAAGCTGCATCCGAATGCGGCGGCGCATGGAAATCAATCAATATTTGCGGCCTTGAACATGTCGATATGGGATGCCATGAAATCAGCAGCTCTCCCAATCTCAATCAGTTTCTCGAAACCTACGCAGGAGTGCGCATCCTTCCATCTAAAAACAATTCCTATTACTTTTCCAAAGGGTGCTTTGAACTCATCGACCACCTGTTAAAACGCGTTGAAAAAGCAGGAATCGATGTGCTCACAAACTGTAGAGTAGAATCGGTGACGCTCGATCCGGCAACAAACACCGCCTTTCTCCACACGGCCAACGGAGTCTTTACAACTTCAAAAATTGTAGTCACCCCGGGAAGTTCTTTCAAAATCAACCAGCCAAATGCCCGGACGCCGCCGAATCCCAACAAGTTTTATCACCTATACCTGCTCATCCAAGACCCCACTGCCCCGCAATTCTCCTACCATGGCGGCGTTTCTCCCGGTGTTTCAAGGATGATGAACTTGACCTCATATGTTGGACTGGAAAATACCGGACGCCAATTGATCGTGTTTCAAACTCACTCAGACCATCGAAATAACGACCATCAACCGATTCTCGATGCCTTGAAACAAAAAAAACTCATCGACTCAGGAGCCTATATATTAAAATCCGAAACATACATCTATGAACAGGGGCCCTACTTTCAGATGGCGCAGGTACCTTCAGGACAACAAAATTTTTTCGAACTAATTAACACTTCTCATTTTAACATAATTGGCGAATACGCAAAAAAATGGAAAACGCTTTTAGCTCCCTATGAAGAAATATTGATAAATTAAATTTTTTTTACTATTTACAAAAATCAGAACCAACCTTACTCTATCCGTATAAAATGGATCTTTTTTTCCTTCTTAAAGGCATGCTTCTGGGTTTTTCCATAGCAGTTCCGGTAGGACCTGTAGGCATCCTCTGCATCCGAAAAACAGTGCAATATGGAAGGCTATCGGGCCTATGCTCAGGACTTGGGGCCGCGCTGGCCGACGTCATTTATGCGGTCATCGCAGCCTTTGGGCTTACCTACATTTCCGACCTGCTTTTGCAAGGACAATTTTGGATCCATCTGGGCGGCGGCGGGTTTTTAATCTACCTCGGACTCAAAACATTTTTCACCAAGCCATTTACGCCGGAGGCCGAGCAAGCGCCTCAAAAGACGCTCATTGCGGACTTCTTTTCGACTTTTTTTTTGACACTCACCAATCCGGCAACGATCCTCTCGTTTCTGGCGATCTTCGCGGGACTTGGCCTTTCCCGGGCTTCCGGAACCACCCTAGGCGCAGCATACCTTGTCTTTGGGGTTTTCATGGGATCTGTTTTCTGGTGGTTAATGCTCAGCGGAGGAGTCACTCTGTTTAAGAAAAAAGTAAACGAAAATACAATGCGCAGAATGAATCGAGTCGCGGGAATTGCAATTTCGGCTTTTGGCTTAGCTACTTGGACAAGTCTTTGTTTGTAAGAGACAATCTCTGAATTAAATTTCAGTCGATTTTTAGGTTCTTTTGAGCCGATTTTCGATTCAAAAATTCGGCCAAAATAATCCACAAACTCGACGAAACGTTAAATCAGAGATTGTCTCTAAGGAGATCCCCCCTCAGAA
>DALYFE010000187.1:0-1895 GCA_031972195.1 Chlamydiales bacterium
CCCCGTTGATCTTTGGCGCAATTGCAGTACAGACAATTAGCAATACGATATTCCGCTACTATAGAAGTCTGGATAAGACCTCAGGACAACCCGGACGCACAACATCGATTTGCAACTACATGTGTCCAACTGTTTTTTCTTATTTGACAATCGTCCATTTACAAACCCTAATCCATGAGTTAGGCCATGCGCTTGCCGCCAGGGCAGTTTTCAAAAATGCGGCTCCATCCATTACCTTGCATCCGTTCCAAGGAGGCGCCACGGCATTTTCGATGCAACATCTCTCTTCGCTTGGAAAAATGTTCGGAAAATCAGGAGCTTTATGTTTTGTTGCTGCTATGGGGCCTGTTTGCGCGCTTGCAGTTTCTGCGACAGCAATCATCATCGGATATCTTGCAGAACACAAATTCCCGGAATTGAGCAGCTATCTGATCGCTGTGGGCAATGGAGACTTTTTCGCCCACGCCTTCTACGCATTCACCGCATTGGACGCCTCTTGCGCGAGTGCAAGCCACGACTTTCATTGTCTGGCAGGCCATGGGCTGCATCCGCTAGCAGCCACCGTGGCCATCCTCGCCATCCCTATGATTTTGTCTATGGCGTTTAAACAACGAGCAAAAGAGCCGGATTTTCCAAATATTTTTGCACGCATTTGATAAATCGTGCGGCATCCGTACCGTCAACAACGCGATGATCAGCAGACAACATTAACGACATCTTTTTGCCTGCTACAATCTGTCCGTTTTTCACAAGAGGGGCCTCTTCAAGCCCGCCAACTGCCAAAATACAAGATTGCGGAGGATTAATGATCGCACAGAAATCGGTGATCCCGAACATTCCCAAATTGGAAATCGTGAAAGAACCGCCCTTATACTCGGAAGGCTCCAATTTCCCGATTTTGGCCCTCGCAGCAAGCTCTCGAACTTCTACGGAAATCTCTCCGAGATTTTTATAGTCGGCATGGCGGATAATCGGAGTAATCAATCCCCCTTCTACAGTCACTGCCACAGAGATATCGATCGTCTTGAATAGGATGATCGATTGGTTCACCGAATCAAATCCGCTGTTGATATGAGGATGCTCTTTCAGAGCCAATGCACAGGCCCGAATGACGAAATCGTTGAACGTCACTTTCAAGTTCCCATGTTTCAACTGATCTCTGGCCGCGCTTAAAGGTCCTGCATCAATTTCTTGTCGAACATAGATGTGGGGGATAAACGTTTTGGCCTGCTGTAAACGCTGTCCAATCACTTTGCGCATCGGGGTCAATGCGATCTCTTCGTAAGTTCCGGGTGTAATTTCAGGCAGACTTCGTTTCCCAAATCCAACTGTTTGGTCCGGCAATCCCAGATCGAGATCTCTACTCGTGACTCTTCCTCCCGGCCCCGTTCCTTTAACAGTGGTCAGATCGACCCCTTTTTCCTGCGCTAATTTTTTCGCTAAAGGCGATGCCGGAGTGCGGCCGGACGGCATCCCTGTCGGAAATGCAAATTCATAACCAGTTAGAGGAGGTTCCGGAGTAAATGCCGGCTGCTGCGTGGGCGCGGGAGCCGAAGCCGGCTTGGCGGGCAGAGGCGCTTTGGCCTCCGCCGGCGCAGATGCTGTTTTTTTCTCTTCCGGAGAAGAGGGAGAAATCCCCTCGGGAACATATCCTTCGATGCTCTCGCTTGCCTGCTGAGTGAACACGGCGATGGGTTGATTGACCACGGCATGCCCCCCATCTTGGACCAGGATCTTGCGCAAATATCCACCATCAAGAGCGTTGTACTCGATCGTTGCTTTATCGGTAGCCACTTCAACAAGTAAGTCCCCGGCGCCTACTTTATCTCCCACTTTTTTATGCCATTTCGCAATTGTCCCCTCTTCCATGGTAGGAGACAGCTTTGGCATTGTCA
>DALYFE010000188.1:0-1890 GCA_031972195.1 Chlamydiales bacterium
CCGGATCAAAGTATTCTGGGTTCGGTGCGAAAGAAGCGCCTGCTCCATGCTCAATCCCCTGGTCTACGGGAAGGATCGATAGGTATCCCGTTCCCCCAAGCCTTCCTTGACCAAACAAGGCTTGCAAGTTGCGCAATACTCGGATATTCCGATCGCTATTTCCAAAAATGCGGTCAACCCAGTCAGGGCCCGGAATATGCAAGGCATCTTTTCTTATTGTTTTACAGCTGTGCTGTAACAGAGAGGCGCTATCTGCCCCAAGAATGGATTGGATTTCAGAATAAAGCATATCACCAGTCTACGCAGATTGGCTATTTTGTCCAAAAGTTTTGAATTTCGTCGAGAGTTTTTCCCTTCGTTTCAGGGACCATTTTATAAACGAACCACAATCCTAAAAGACAGATTGCGGCGTAGAGCCAAAATGTCTGTCCGTTGCCAAGAACCTCAAGCAGAGAAAGGAAGGTTAAAGAGACAATGTAATTGCAAAGCCAGTTTGCGAAAACTGCAATCCCCATTGCGCGTCCCCGGATACCTTGAGGAAAAATTTCTGAAATAATCAACCATGCGCAAGGCCCAAGGCTTACGGCAAAGAAAGCAACGTAAACAATCAACCCGCCTAACGCCGCCGCTTCAATTGCTAAACTTGTGCTAAAAAATGAAAATCCTAAAATCGCAAGGGAAGCCGCCATTCCAACAAGCCCCCCTAGCATTAAAGGACGTCTTCCCAAGCGGTCAATCAACCAAAGGGAAAGAACTGTCATAAGCACATTGACGCCGCCGACAATAAGAGTTGCCTGAATGGCCTGCTGAGCTGTGCTGTATCCTGCAAGTTGAAAAATTTTCGGCGCGTAATAAATGACCGTATTGATCCCGGTAATTTGCTGAAACACGCTCACCCCGATACCCACGAGGAATGACTTTCGGACAGACGGTTTTAATAACTCCTTCCAGCTTGTCTTACTCGGACCATCTTCCTTCTTTTTTTCCTTGGCAAGCTTACTCTCTGCAGGCGCAACGCGTATGCGGTGTAGGATCTTTTCTGCTTGAGCGCTTTTTCCCTGCTCAAGAAGCCAGGAAGGAGATTCCGGAATAAAAAACAGACCAATCCCTTGCAAAATAGCAGGGAAAATCCCAAATAGAAACATATCGCGCCAATCACTTTTGTCCGCATAATGCAATGACACTGCATAAGCTAGCAAAATACCAACGGTCAATAAAAGCTGATTGAGAGAAACCAAAGCCCCTCTAGATTGAGGCGGCGACATTTCTGCAATGTAAAGAGGAACTGCCATAGAAGTAATTCCTATTGCAAATCCCAAAATCAAGCGGCCTATAAGAAGAGAATCAAAGCCGACCGCTTCCGATAAGAAAATTGTGCCGATAATGAAGAGAACCACTGTAAAAATCAGGGTCTTTTTTCTACCAAAGAAATCAGCAATAAAGCCGCCTAAAAACGCTCCGACAAGTGCGCCGACCAAAAGAATGCTGACAATGATTTCCTGTTCAAAAGTGCTTAAGTTGAAGTCTCTTTGAAGAAATAGCAACGCCCCGGAGATCACGCTTGTATTAAAACCAAAAAGCAATCCGCCCAAAGCTGCAATGAGCGATACGATAAACGAGAAGGGGGTAAACTTCCATTTTCGGTACATGCACTTCAGTGAACAAAATCCAAAGATTTTGAACAAGCAAGAAAATTTTAAACAGAATGCACAAACTTAATCAGGGCCATTGATAACTGAGCTCAATAAAATGGTCGACTTGAGCTTTTAAAACCCTCATATCCTGAAAAGAATAGATAGAAGGCTGAGCGCAAAGCTCTGACACCTCTTTTGCATGGATGAGTTTTGTATCCAGATCTTCTGTTTGATGGAACCGGTTCATGCACTGAAA
>DALYFE010000189.1:0-1829 GCA_031972195.1 Chlamydiales bacterium
GAATCGCTGCATCGGATCCTTCCTATCTAGGGTATTTTCTCATCGTCACTTCCTCGCTTCTCTTCATTGCCTCAAAAAAAAGGGCGCTTTGCCCTGAGATGCAATATGAGGCAAGCCAAGCTGCGCCCCGGTCCGATTTTTCAAGTTGTTCGAGTATAAAATATAAAGATGTGTTATGGATTGGAGTGATGCAAACAATGGCTCTTCTGCCGGGAATATCACGCAGTGGATCGACAATTGCGGCAGCCCGTTTATTAGGTTGGAATTGGATCAAGGCTGCCCGATTTTCATTTCTATTGGCAATTCCTGCAGTTTTGGGAGGACAAATGCTCGAAACTTTCAAATTGATCTATCATCCGACAAACGCTGAAATGGCTCCATCGATTGCATGCTATCTTACCGCCTTTGCAACCTCTCTGATTGTCGGAATGATTGGAGTGCGTTTCATCTTTAAAATCTACGCAAAAGGGAACGTCGCTCCCTTTGCGTGGTATTGTTTATTCCTCGGCATCACAGCGGCATGGGCTTTTCATGGCTAAAATAGGGAAAAAAAAGATCAAAAAACCTCCGATGAACCCCGATGCGCAAGGACTTTTGTTCCTAGTCGCAGGGTTTTTATGGATGATCTCTATTTTCAGCTTCTCGCATCTTGCACCTCGGGAAAATTGGCTAGGACCTCTTGGCTATTTGATTGCCTATAGCCTGGAATATCTCTTTGGCCTCGGAGCGATTCTCGTTCCGTTTTATCTCTGCTGGCTTGGAGTGCAATGCCTGCGGCGCCAGAAGTTAGCGCATCCGGCCTATGACCACCTTTATTTTCTGATTTGCCTGGTTTCTCTTTGCTTCCTGTTTACAGCGATCGCAGATCTGGCGCCCACTCGCGCGGCTGCATGGGAAAAGTCAGTCATCTCAGAAAAAATCGTGATCTATTCTCCATACCCAAGAACATTAGTCCGCCATAACCTGGGAGGCGTCCCATTTTATTTTCTTTATGCAGACCTTCCTATGCTAAGCCTACAGCGCCTTTTAGGGGCCACGGGCACAACGATTATTTTTTCTTCAATGGGCCTTGTTGCTTTTGTCCTATTCACTCACATTCGTATCGTACCGATTGCTCAAAGGGTCTGGCGTACCGGAAAAAAAAGCTTCGCAATGCTTAAAGAAGCTCTCCTGTTCCTCATAAAATCGCAAAGCAAACCCCTCCCCCCTCGCAAACCCAGCTATTCAGGACTCTCTTCCAACGAACCGAAAATCAATCTCCCTGAGGAGAAAAAACCTCAGCCTGCGCCCCCCATAGTCAAAAAATCTCTTCCGATCCCTCCGGAAACGCCTATTGTTAAAACAAATCTCGATCTTCAGAAAAAAGAACTGCCTATCCCCTCTTCAAAAAAAGAACCGATCCCGGTTCCTACCAAAAGCCTGATTGTCCATGCGGACAGTTCCTTCAAGCTCCCTTCGACAAACATGCTATCGAGCCCCAATCACAAGATCGATCAGCCTACTTTAAAAAAAGATCTCATGCGCCAAGCCTCCGTTTTGGAAGAAACCTTAAAAAGTTTTGGCATTGAAGCAAAAGTAGGAGAAATCAACAGCGGGCCTACCATTACTTCATTTGAAGTGCATCCATCCATCGGAGTCAAGGTGCAAAAGATCAAAGCACTGGAAAATGATATCGCTCTGAATATGCAGGCCAAATCCATTCGTATCGTCGCGCCGATTCCCGGCAAAGCAGCCGTTGGCGTAGAAGTGCCTGCCGTCCATCCTCAGGAAGTAAATTTCAAAGAAATGCTTTTGCATTATCAGCAAAAGGGACGCCGGATGCAGATTCC
>DALYFE010000190.1:0-1812 GCA_031972195.1 Chlamydiales bacterium
AAATTCAAGGATTTTTCCATACAGTGCCTGTAGACAATCTCTCCGCGTCAAAAATTTTCGTCCCTTACATCGTCCAGCAAAATCTTCAAGATCCGGTCATTATTTCTCCCGATGCAGGCGGAGTAGAGAGAGCCCGCACTTTTATCGAAGGACTTGAGACACAGGGGATCAATTCAAGACTTGCCGTCATCATCAAGCATCGGGCGGAGGCAGGCGTTGTCGAATCAATGGACCTTGTTGGAAATGTCAATGGCAGCGACGTGGTCATTATCGATGATATTTGCGATACCGCGGGAACGCTTGTTCAAGCTGCACAAGAGCTTAAAAATAATGGCGCTAGAAGAGTTTTTGCCTGCATTACCCATCCTATTTTTTCAGGGCCCGCCATCAATCGGATTTCCTCGTCATGCATTGATAAGCTCATCGTAACGAATACGGTTCCCTTGCTGACTTCCATCCCGCCAAATGTAGAACAGATTTCTATTGCGCCTCTAATTGCCGAAGCCATCCTGCGCACATCTCACGGCCAGTCCCTTAAGGAACTCTTTCTTAACTAATAGACCTCTATACGAGGTCTATTGTTTGCTAAATAATCTTTGTCCCCCTATTTTCCAAAAAGCAGAGGCCTGCGCTCTATGAGGGGTCATGAAGAAAACAATGCAAGTCGCCACAATTGTTCTGGCGGGAGGACAAGGAACTAGGCTCCATCCTCTTACGATCCACCATTCGAAACCCGCCGTTTCGTATGGAGGTCGCTACAGGCTCATAGACATCCCTATTTCTAATTCCATTAACTCCGATTTTCGGCAAATTTTCGTGATCGCCCAATACCTCTCGGGAGAATTGGAGCACCATATTAGCCAAACATATCATTTCGACCAGTTCAACCCGGGATTCGTCGATGTCCTTACTCCTCAAGAAAATGAACAAGGAGAAAGAGCCTGGTTTTCAGGAACTGCCGATGCCGTCCGAAAAAATCTACCGACCATTCTAAAATCAAGCGCCGATTACTTTCTGATCCTGTCCGGCGATCAGTTATACAATATTAACTTCCAAAGCATGGTCGATTTTGCCTGTGCCAAACAAGCAGAGCTGACCATCGCCGCCATCCCGATCCAGAAAAGAGACGCCTCTCGGATGGGCCTATTAAAAATCAACGAGGACAACGGGGTCACCGACTTCGTAGAGAAACCAAAAGATCAAAAAATCCTGGAAGCCTTTCGTCTCGATACTGCTTTCTTTCAAAACTGGGGGATCACTCCAAGCAGCACGCCGCATTACCTGGCTTCCATGGGCATTTATGTTTTTAAACGCAACGCCTTAATCCGACTCTTAAGGCAAGACAATCGGCAAGACTTCGGCTACCACTTAATCGATACTGCAGTAAAAACGGAAAAAACAGCCGCATTTATCTATCATGGTTACTGGGAAGATATCGGAACGATTGCCTCTTATTATGAGGCGAATCTAATTTTAACTCGAAATCTGGAAGGACTCGATACTTACGACGAACAAAATCCCATCTTCACCCGCCCTACCTATCTTCCAGGACCCAAAATCAAAGCGACATTGATCAAAGACTCCATCATTTGCGAAGGAAGCATCATTGAAGCGGAAGAAATCTCCAATTGCGTCATCGGCCTAAGATCCCACATTAAAAAGGGAACCATTTTGAGAGATACGGTCATGATGGGAAACCATTTTTATATGCCTCCCACTCACGAAGACAGTCCCGCCTCGCAAGATTTTTGGATTGGAGAGCATTGCTTAATTGAAAAAGCGATCATCGACGAACATGTCTCGATTGGAAAC
>DALYFE010000191.1:0-1769 GCA_031972195.1 Chlamydiales bacterium
TTCCTTTTAGTTCGATGATCGTTTTTTCCCGCGCCGCTTTGCTGGCCAATTTGAATTTTTCTTTTGGGTGCAATACTGATTTTACTTCGGGAAGAGCTGCAAACAATGCCGGATTTACAAGAGAGTCGAGGCCTGCTGTGATGCCGAGTTTGCGCTCTTCGAGTTGAACTACTTGCAGTCCCATTTGGTTGAGGCGGCGGATGAATGCGGGGATATCTGTTTGCTGTGTTAATTCTAAAATCATAAAACGTTTCCTTCTACCAGGTGAGAGCCGACGACAAATCCATCGGCGATTGTTAATATTGCATTAGCGCTTTGTCTGTCGGCAATTCCAAATCCGACAGCAATCGGCAAATTGCTGACGCTCCGTATTTGTTGAATTTTCTCCTCTAAATCTTCCGGAAGAGAGTTCCTTGCGCCTGTTGTTCCTTTGCGGCAGGCATAGTAGAGAAAGCCTTCTGCGATCTTGCCGATGGCCTCAATGCGTTCCGGAGGAGTCGATGGAGCAATGACGAAAATGGGATCTAGTCCAATCTGTTTGCATAGACTGCGATAGAGCCTCGATTCTTCTAAGGGAAGATCTACGATGAGAATGCCATCGGCTCCTGCTTGTTTGGCTTTTTTTAAAAACCCTTCCAAATCCTTCTGAATCGGATTGAAATAGGTGAAAAGAATGATTGCCGCGTCCGTCTCGAGTCTAAGTTCTGCGACCAGGCGCAATACCGTCTCGGGAGTCGTTCCTTTCTGTAAGGCGCGCTCCATCGCTTTTTGGATAACCGGTCCATCGGCCACGGGATCGGAAAATGGAATGCCAACTTCAAGAATATTGGCGCCCATTTCAATCAGCGATAAAAAACGCTCTTTTGAAGCATCTCCGGCAGTCAAATAGCCGACAAAGGCTTGGTTTTTAGCAAAGGCTTGCGATATGCGCGACATCTTTGTCTCCTCTCCCTGAAAGATTTACCAGTACGATCATTTCTTTGGGCAGCTTTGAAGCGATTCTCATGAGATATCCGAGTGCATGGGATGATTCCAATGCAGGGATGATCCCTTCCGTTTTTGCTAGTAATTTGAATGCAGCAAGAGCTTCGGCATCGTTGCATACATCGTAATCTACTCGCTCTGATGTGTACAAGGCGGAATGCTGGGGCCCTACTCCCGGATAATCAAGTCCTGCCGAGATGGAATGGGTTTCTTGTATCTGCCCATGGCAATCTTGCAGTAGAAAAGAGTAGCTTCCATGGAGTACGCCGGGACTTCCATTTTGAAAGCGCGCAGCGCCGGCAGCTTCCACCCCTGTTAAACGAACATGAGGTTCTTCGATAAATGCGGAAAAAAGTCCGATTGCATTGGACCCTCCTCCTACGCATGCAATGCAAAGATCCGGATCTTTTCCGACACGTTCTTTCATCTGCCTTTTTGCCTCCAATCCAATGATCCTTTGAAAAGAGGCCACCATTTCCGGAAAAGGGTGGGGTCCCAGTGCGGATCCCAAGCAATAGTGGGTTGATTCATAGCTGGCGGCCCAATCTCTGAGCGCTTCATTGACAGCGTCTTTTAAAGTAGCAGACCCATTGGTTACAGGAACTACCTGAGCGCCTAAAAGCTGCATTTTATAAACGTTTGGAGCTTGTCTTTCTATATCGGTTTGCCCCATGTAAATGACGCATTCCAGGCCAAGCAAAGCGCAGGCTGTCGCGGTCGCAACGCCATGCTGGCCTGCTCCCGTTTCTGCAATAATTCGGGTTTTACCCATCTTTTTTGCAAGC
>DALYFE010000192.1:0-1743 GCA_031972195.1 Chlamydiales bacterium
TACTTCGGCCTTAGTTAGGAAACTAACTAAGGCCTTTTTTTTTGCTCAAATTATTCGAAAAAAATTAAATTACCACTTTATTTTTTTCCCTTCCCTATCTAATCGCGTATTTAATATAAAATTATTTTTAATATTCCTCTGTGTTACATTATCCTTTTAATTGATTTTATTTTCATTTAGCTGTATAATAATACTTTAAATAATTATTGTGTTTTTAATTGGATTATAATGGTTTATTCAGATTATTTCTCACAATTCCATTTCCCGAAGGCGAGTGATGTATTGGCAGGCTCTTATCATTTGCTAATGGGGGTATTTGAGAGAGTAACAAGCGCCGTTGCGGCAGTTGGCGTGTTCCTTGGAGGAACCTCCTCATCCTCTTGCGCCTCCCCCTTGCCCACTGTTTCGACCCCTCAAGAATTTAAGTTTTTAACCAATGGCGCTGACAAAGATATTTATGTGGATTCACATAACGAGGCCTCTGCAACAACCCAGAAGGTCTATCTTGTTGGAAGAAGGAATTTTTTTGGGATAGACCCACTGGCCGGTGAAATAGAAAAAACGAAAGAAATTAAAAAACAGGTCTACTTTGGAGCTCTTGTAAGGTTTTTTATCAGTCAGAATGAGTCTGCCGAAGATGCCGATCGATTAGCGAAAGAGATTCAAAAACAATTCCCAACGCTTGAGGATCTTGCGGATAAGATGCAAGAGAGACCGAGATCCATTTCTGCCGGAACAGCGATATCTTTGATCATGCAGAATACGACATCCGATGCAATAAAACGTCTTTTGAATTGCTATGCGCACCTGGCTTTAGAGTTTGATGAAGAGCCCGGGATTCAAATTGATCAAAGATCGCCTGTATATAGCACGCTAAGAGCGAAGAATAATCTGGAGGAAGAGGTAAGGAGCGGTTCGCATACTTTTTCAGAAAATCTAGCAATGATCGGACAGTTGATCGATGGATTTGATTGCTTGCATGCAGGAGGGATCGTCCTGAATGATCCTAAACTGGAAAATATGCTGGGTTATCATATCAATAGAGAGGTTCTCGTCAAGATCAGCGATTGGGGGCGCGCTGCGCAATTATCCGAAGGCAGTTATGGTTTATATTTAGGAAATCGACGCCATATGCCGCCGGAAAGATTGTCGAGCTTTAAAGGAGAAGTATTCGGGATCGGGATGATGTTTGTAAGAATTTTGGAAGAAGAGTTTTTGCATTCGAACCGCCTGATGCTTTGCGATCCTGCATCGTCCGATTTGAGCAAAGAAAGGCAGTTGAAAAATGAACATGCTCCCGAAAAACGAAGAAAAGGAATGGAGCGGTTCCTTTCGATTTTATCAGAATCTCCGCATATTGACGTTAAGCCGATCGATGTAATTTCTCATCTTATCTATTCCCTGGGAGCCTTTTTGAGCGCTCCGAGCGCAAATTTGAAAATGGATCAGGAAATAGATAAATATTTAAACGAGCTTGAAGCGAAGCTGTTGGAAAAATATCGAGGGTACGGGTATTCAACACAGATTCATGAGACAGTGAGTATTCTGCGCGATATGCTCAAGTCAGATCCGGCTCAAAGGATCTCGATGAAAGAGGTTTCTCAACGATGGGCTGCGAAGCTGTCTTAGAGACTGACCACAAACCTCGGTTTCGTCGCTTTTGTGGATTATTTTGGCCGAGTTTTCGATTGAAGAACTCTCCCCTAAAAGAGGAGAGATTCTCCGCTCCGGTAATGGGCGGCA
>DALYFE010000193.1:0-1739 GCA_031972195.1 Chlamydiales bacterium
TGATCGGTCATTCTAAAATATGGCACTCTTATTCACTAGGAGAATCTCACGATGATGCATGGCGAATTCACAGAAAATCAGATTAAAATACTTGAGAATTTTGTTACGAACACGACTGAAAATGTCTTTGTTTTGCGCAATCTTCCCGAAGTAATCAAAGGGGCCTTGTTTTCTCGATACTCGCGATCGACCTTAGGGCTTCGCTCTTTGCTGCTGAAAGAATTTATTTTAAATGAGGATACTGCTTTTTCTGCAATTGCAGGGAAATGCGCTGATGTAATTGATGAGCAAATGGTCGCTATCCAAAAGGCCCAAAGTTTTTATGATCGAATTCTTGATGGGTATGGAGATGATTCTATTGGAGAATTGGGCGGAGCGCACCTTGCCGTGGAAAACGTGTCCATGCTCGCTGCAAAAGCGATTGAAGATTGCAGAATTGGCGGATCTCCATTAGAAAAATCGACTCGATATATTTACTTCGACCAAAAAGTGGATGGGCAATACCTCTTTTATCAAGAACCCGTTTTGCTCACCTCTGCTTACCGAGAGCTTTTTCTCGACACTTGCAACTTCTTGTTCGATACATATAGTAAACTGATCCCTCCCCTTACTGCTCAGATTGAAAAAGGGTTTCCTAAAGATCCGGCCATTTCCAAGGGAGCCTATGCGGCAGCCCTTCGCGCTAAAGTGCTCGATTGCTTAAGAGGGCTTTTGCCTGCAAGCGCCATGACGAATATGGGGGTTTATGGCAACGGAAGGTTTTTTGAAAGCCTGATTCAAAAATTACATGGGCATAATCTTGCTGAAATGCAAGCAATCGGCAGAAGCTGCTACCAAGAACTTGGTAAAGTCATGCCTTCTTTTATTCGAAGGGCGGATCCTTCGCATAAGCATTGCCAGGGATTTTTTCAATTTTCTGAATTCATGCAGACCGAGGTGCGTACTTTTGCCGCAATGCATGCTGCAGATGTGCCTCAGATGGCTCAGCCGGGCGTTCGTCTTGTCGGATTCGATCAAGATGCAGTGTCCAAAGTGGCGGGAGCTCTTCTGTTTGACTCTACGCAGGCAAGTTTGCAGGCGCTGCAAGCGCGCTGCCGGGATCTTCCGGAAGAAGAGATAGGACTTCTTTTGGAAGCCGTATGTTCTCCGAGAGAAAACAGACGCCATAAATCGCCAAGAGCTTTAGAGCACGCCTCCTTTACCTTTGAAATCCTCGCTGATTTTGGAGTCTACCGCGATTTGCACCGCCACCGAATGCTCACGCAGGAAAGACAGCTTCTGACTTGTAATTATGGCTATTTTATTCCTCCTGAAATCATTGGAACGGAGATGGAAAAAGAATATGTCCAGGCTATGGAAAGAGGAAAATCCGCCTTCGACGCCATTGCATCCGAGCTTCCGGAAGAGGCTCAGTATGTAGTTCCTATGGCATATAATGTGCATTGGTACTTCCATGTGAACTTGAGGGCATTGCAATGGCTTTGCGAACTTCGCTCGCAAGCTGCAGGACATCCCACTTATCGATACATTGCGCAGGAGATGGCGCGTCTTGTAAGCGTTGCGTTTCCTCCCTTTGAGCGATTTTTTAAATTCGTAGATTACAATGGGTATGAGCTTGGCAGATTAAGCGCTGAAGTGCGTCAGGAAGAAAAAGCGAAGGCGCGCGTATGAAATCTGAGCCGTTGGTTCCCGGCAGCTTGATTGGCGGGATGCTGCTTGTTGCCGGAAGTTGCATTGGC
>DALYFE010000194.1:0-1734 GCA_031972195.1 Chlamydiales bacterium
AATTTTTTCTTCCATATAAACTTATTTTATATAACCCTGAATTTGCAACAAAATCAGCGGCGCATCGCTGGTTTGCTATTTGGGACAAAAGCGGATTGCTCACCGAATTGCTCAATCGCTACAAAAGCTTGGAATCTGCAGCCACAGAAATCAAACTTCCTCCAAGACGCAATCGATTGCCGGCTTCTGCAAAAGCGGCTCTCGAACAGGCGCCTGTTGCGATGTAATATAGAGTCGGCAGCCATCGTGCTGCCGGCTTATATCAATTTTTAATCAAACAAATCACCCGGATGGGCGACTCCGTTGCATTTTCTGCGCGAAGCGGCAATGCAATCACATAACTGCCTTGAGGCGGGACCATCGCACAATCAGCAATATTTTCGATAATATATTTGCCGGCACCTAAAATTACCTTATGTACCGGGAACTCTCGATCCGAACAATCCGGAGAAAGAGTATCGATCGCAATCCCCGCGATCTCTCTTTGCAGCAAAAATTCGGCAGCTTTGCCGGAAAATGCAGGAAAATGCATTTGCCCCTTCCCATCCAAGTTGCGATAAGCCTCCGGATCAGACCAAAAACGACTCCAGCCGGTATATCCAATAACGAGCGCGCCCGGAGGAATTTTCCCATAGTCCCCTTCGTATTGTTCGATATCTGCAACAGAGATTGCATAATCGGCATCCGCTTTTTTCGAGACATCGATCACACAGGAGGGCGCAATCAATTGCTCTAAAGGAATGTCCGCAATCGATTTGCCTCCCTCTATACGATGCGAGGGAGCGTCCATATGGGTTCCTGCGCCTGCATGCATCTTCACTTGCTGCACGCGGAACATCCGATCGTAATCTTTTTTAATCTCCAGACAAAAACCGCACGATCCGGTCCAAGTGGGAACTTCAGGAGATAAAAGATGCGTTAGCTCTATAACCCGAAAGGGTTCCTGATGATTTAACAATGGGGCAACCTCGCGCTTTGATTGGTTTGAAGCAAAAATGTATGGGTCAAAGCCCTCTCAAGGCTATCAGGATAGTTCCATACTTTATCTTCTCCATCTTTTGCAAAGGAGGGCTCATAAACTTGGAGCCATGTCCGAGCAACTTCGCTGTGAATCGACAAGGAAGAGTGCTGCAAGCCCGGGGGCAGCAAACCATAGGCTACCGAATGCATGCATAGAAACAGCTCTGAATAGATCATATCCAGAATATATCCCAAAACGCTTCGATCCCTAAAATTCACAGGGGTTCCCTGGTTTAATAAATAAAAGCATCTGCCATCTTTCTGCGTGTAGCGCCATACTACATTGCTGATCTCTCTGCGCTCGCAATGTTTTTCGAATGCCAGTAAATCAAATTCCTCATTTTTTGCTGAAGCGCTAACTAAAATAGCTCGATCGCGAATGTAGGGAATCTCTTCCGCCCTTACGGAAGTTTTCCCGGTACAGCCGACAATCAAATCCGATTCGGCGAGCAAGGTTCTTAAAGGAGAGATTCGATGCCCTTCAAGGCGCGCGCGAATGCATTTTGCAGGATCTATGTCATACACTGTTACAGGAGACTCTCTGCCCCGCAATGCAATTGCGGTGGAAGTGCCAATTTTCCCATACCCAATGACCCCTGAAGTGATTCCCTGAAGAATGCCATTGAACTCTTCTCGAAAAATCCGCTCCGTGCTGTAAATCACAGAGTCGCCGATCACCGTATCTTCGATATCCTTGATGGGGCTTTGAGCCAT
>DALYFE010000195.1:0-1692 GCA_031972195.1 Chlamydiales bacterium
GGAACCGGAGGATCGAGCGCAAACTCGCTCTTGAACGGGGAGCTTAAGGCTTGGCTCTGTTTTTTAGGACAGGGGCCGGCCCGCTGCTAATAACCTGCGGCAAAGAATCTCTCCTCTTTAGGGGAGAGATGCTTCAATAAGCGAGATTGCGATCGAGGTGCCCTTTCAAGAATCTCCGAATCAGATCGGATTTTGCCGGTCTAATGAAATGAGCTAACAAAGTCTCGTTTCAACGACAGTCTTTCATGCCGATTCGAAGGATTATTTCTTCGAAAAAGAAGTTGAACAAAAAAAATACACACCCCTTAGATTAAAAATTTATGAAAATACTTTTACTTGTTTTTTGCCAGGTCTGCTCTCTTGCTTTTTGCAATTCCACATTAGATTGGATCTCTTTATATTTGCCGCACAATCCTGTGATTGTCGAAGCCGGCGCTCATATTGGAACGGATACGGTTGAGATGGCTAGACAGTGGCCGGCAGCAAAGATCTATGCCTTTGAACCGAATCTGCAGATTTACCCGCAATTGGAGCGAGCGGCAGCTTCGCTAAAGAATGTCTCGACTTTCCCGATTGCTTTGGGAGACCGGATAGGGGTTGCTGACTTTTATCTGAGCAAGTCGGCATCTCAAACGGATGGGGGGTGCGATGCCCAAAGCTCGCTATTGCCGCCTTCGAAGGAACATTGGCGCTGGGATTGGATCGAATTCGATGAGCCGGTTCAGGTGCCTGTAACCACTCTCGATCAGTGGGCAAAAGACAATGGGGTGGCTCACGTCGATTTCCTGTGGCTGGATCTGCAAGGGAGCGAATTTCAAGTGCTCCAAGCATCTCCTGATATCCTGAAAACTGTGACATTTATCCAGACGGAATTTTCCAAGCTTCCATTTTATGAGGGAACCGTTCTTTTCGATGATTTGACTCAATGGCTCGAAGAGAGGGGATTTTGGAAGGTTTACGAAGATCCCGATGTTCATGGAAATGCGATGTTTTGGAGATCGAATCTCCAATGAGCGGTGCTATAGCCGTTTAAAGTAGACCTCTTTGAATAGATAGCTTAAGGCAATCCCTGTCCTAAAGAACAGGGTAGCTTTCAGCTGCCCGTTCAATTGATTTGTGTATGCTTGCGGTTGTCCGTGATGCTTCTTCTGATCCCAAACAATTCCAGAAACTTTTGTGAAACTGTAGTGTTTTTGCAAAATTGTCTTGCGTGAATTTCTAAAAATTCTTACATCATTTATTAGGAAGGGAAAAATTGCACTTTAGTGCAGCCTCACAGACAAAGGAAATTTATGGCAAAAAGAAAGACAGCGAAGCCGAAGAAGAAAAAAGCGGCGGTAAAGAAAAAAACAGGAACTAAGAGAAAATCTGGATTGAGTCAGATTAGTTATTCATTGTCTCCGGAATTGGCTGAGATCGTGGGTGGGAAAAAAATGACAAGACCTCAGATTGTAAAACAACTTTGGGTCTACATTAAGGCAAAAAAATGCCAAGATGTGAAAAACAGAAGAATGATTGTTCCTGACAAAAAACTCTCTTTAGTAATCGGCAGCAAGCCGGTTGATATGTTGAAGTTGGCAGGATTGCTAAACAAGCATATTAAGAAAGCTTAATCGTATCCGATAGATTCCCCCTTTTTCTGAGGGGGGATCTCCTTAGAGACAATCTCTGATTTAACGTTTCGTCGAGTTT
>DALYFE010000196.1:0-1689 GCA_031972195.1 Chlamydiales bacterium
CAATGATCGAATAGAGAGGCCCTAGCGCCGGATGATATAAAAACACGCAATCAAGACCTTCTTTCAAAGAGTCTTCCACAGAGCGGCGAGGAGGCAAATCGAATTGACAGTGCTTTTCCAAAAGATCTCTTGCGGCCTGCATCTGCACATAAAAACACTCTTCAGGAGTCTCCTGCAAAGACCGCCCCGGAACGTACGCTTTCTTTGCAGTTGCAATTGTTTTATTTCTGTGGTTGTACGTAACAAATGTCTTTTTGGTCCTCTTTTGGCCTTGATTTGCGTCTGCTGTTTTTTCTACAAATACATCTGCAATATTTTGCATGGTCGATTCCAGCCGAGCCATCGTTTCAACCCGCTTTTCTCCGGACAAAGTGGTATAGGCTGCATCTTTAAAATTCACTAAAAGCCCGGGGAATGGACAGACTTTCACAGCATTGGCGACAGCCCGCAGATCGGCAAATAAAATATTCGTGTTCGATGAAAATCGGGAATAAGGCTCTCCCTCTTTGAGAGGCTGGTCTTCGATTCCATATTTCACAAAATCGCAATATTCAATATTCGTTAAGGCAATTTCTCCATTGATTTTTTCAATCACTACGTTCACCCCTTCTGCGGAACGGAGAAGCCTTGGGCAGGAAGCGAATCCAAAAATCATCTCATGCTTCGCTCCAAGTCCCGCGAAAGCCAAAAGACCATAATCAACCGCTGCAATCGGATTGTTTAGCTGGCGAACTAACGCATGCGTACGGCCCAATCCTTCAAGCCACTGAAAAACGCCTTGATCATAGGCCATCTTCCAAAGCGCTCCATGTCCGCCCGGCTTCAATAACGGAGAACAAGGGCCAAGCAAACACCAATCTCCTCTGGAATCAACAGCGGGCACTAACGGCTGCATGAAAATACGGAACAGCTCTTTGCGGCGTCCAAACCAGTGCAGCTGTTCGCAAATCGACAAAACATGGCCATGATTGTTTTTTTCCGCAGACGTCATGATCACAACCGGAGTTTCTATTTGCTTTCCATAGAGCTTAAAATAGAGATACTCTCTTGCAGACAAATCGCGGATCAGCCCCTCAAACAACGTTCTCCCTGCATACTCCAGTTTTGCCGCAGGCAATTCGCTGCCTGTTTTTTCATCGACTAAATGTAATCGATCGGCAGCTCCTCCGAGCGGATACATCTCGGCCAAATGAGGCATCAGGGAGATCCCCCAGGCAATCGCATCAAGCACTTCTTCGGTTTCTTCTGCAATATTCATGAACGATGGCGCATGCAATGCTGCGATCTCGGAGGTTTTTTCTTCGACAACTCCCTGCAAAAACTTCAAGACTTTTTCCTGATAGCCGACAATCCCGCCCAATTCGCGGTAAAACGCATCGAACGCAGCCATTTTCTGCAGCAACTCGGCCAAAGAATCTCTTTTCATTCCATTGCTTCCAACCAATCTGTCCCATTGGCCAATTGCAATGATCTGTTTTCCGGCAGCTTCGCACTCTGAAGAAAATCCCTGAAGCAGCGAAGGCATCTCTTTTAAAGCCGCGCGCACCGGAGGATAATCGTCCAAAAGATCGATTTTCTCCTGCAAAGAGGTCGCTTTACACAACGTTTCTAATAAATCATTCATCTCAAAGGGAATTTGCCAAGAACAGTGAAAAAAATACAAGTCCGATTTTTTCGTGACCAAAATAG
>DALYFE010000197.1:0-1685 GCA_031972195.1 Chlamydiales bacterium
AAGATAGCAGTCTCTATTATCTAACTCGCCCCCAAGCATTTTACGCACTTCGAGGTCGGAGAGCTTCCGGTCGATGTCTCCAAGAGACTCCGTCAGCTCTTTCACAAGCTCGCTATCGCCGATCGATTCCGCCTCAGGCAGGAGGTCTTTGACATCCTGGAACCGACGCGTTAAATCTTTGTAAGGCTCTGTCCAAAGCTTGAGCGCATTAGTCTCTTCGATTACCTTTTGCGCAGCGTCCTGATCATCCCAAAAGCCAGGGTCTGCCATTTTTTCTTCAAGCCGACGAACTTCTTCTTCTTTGACGGCCAAGTCAAAGATACCTCATCATTGACAGAAGCCGAGCATCGATTTCTTTAATTTTTTCCTGTGTTTCATATTGCATAGGTGTCTCCTTCAGGGAACATGTTTCGGTATACATAGAAATGATCTCCTAGAATCCGTTAAAATTCCACCTATTTTGCACGACAAGTCCTCCTCCGCTGCTTCCTCAAAATTGTATCCCAATAGGCTCTGGCTCAAGAAGTGTTTTTCAAATTTGTTTCTTCTTTACATTTACCTAACCCCCTATTTATACTCCTCGCTTCAAGAAAAAGGCCAGGGACGCCGAAAAAACTCCTTTAATTATACCTAAACCCAACATGGAAGAGGTTATCATGCAATTAAATAACGTTTACGCAAATATCTCCGCAGCGCGTCTATTTGTTTCCAATACTGCATCGGCAATTGGACATAAGCTTGCTTTCGGAGCATCGAAAACAGCTGAAGTCGCGGTCATTGCAGGTTCCTATACAGGTCAAAAAATTGCTCAAGGCGCAGCCGCTGTGAAAAGCAGCGTCGTTTCCGCAAGCTCAAGAATCGCTCAAGTAGCAACCAACGCCTTCCATCGGGTTGCAGGTTTGGCAATCGCCGCAGCGATGTACTCAAAAACTATGTTCCTGGCCGCATGGAATGTAGCAAAAACTCAAGCAGCTCATGGATTGGATTTCGCAAAAGCGCACCCTGTAGGACTCGGACTTGGACTCTCAGCCGTCGTTCTCACTGCAGTTGCAGCAGTGGCCTACGATCGATCAGCACGCGCTTAATACAATCTCAGCCGGATCCGGCTCTCTTAGAGCCGGGTTTTTTTAAACGACTATAATTGCTTTCCGTTCATTAAACGAGTAGGTCCAAAACGGCATCTCTTTCGCAGATTCCCCATCTTTTGAGCCTCTTGCGCATAATCGCTCCTCTTCCACGACAAGATTTCCGTTCTCATTTCGAACCTTCATGCGAATTCCATCCGGGACTTCAAAACAGCGCCCCTCTGTAAATTCCACATTTTCCGCAATAAACTCGGAGGTGCCCCTTAAATGGATCCGAAGGGCTCCATGATGCAAGAACCTATGCTTCCAATAAGGAGAGCTGTTCGTCCAATCAACGCCTGCATTTCGAACCGAGACATTTCGAAGCACGCAGCGCCCTGTTTGGTTAGAATATCGAAGAATCCCTTCATCATCCAAATGCCCGATCGGCTGGTCCGCATGAACCAGCAAACTGCCGTCCAAATCGAGATTTTCAATCAAAATATCCGCAATCTCAAGATGCAATTCGGAACCCATTGCAAGCTTGCCTTTCGAAATTTTTTGCCCAATGATCGAATAGAGAGGCCCTAGCGCCGGATGATATAAAAACACGCAATCAAG
>DALYFE010000198.1:0-1684 GCA_031972195.1 Chlamydiales bacterium
TCCTCAGTCAGCTCGTGAAATTCTACGGTGGTTTGGGCCCAGTCGGTAAAAACCATGTTTCCGATCGCAACAGAGACCCCGGTATAGACATGGTGCTCTTTTCCGGACAGCTCCCAAAGCATAGTTTTTGCCTCTTCCATGCTTTCCGGTTTTAAAAATAGACGCCCTTTTTGAACCACGACGGTATCGGCCGTTAAGATCGGTTTTTCCGGAAATCGTCCATTCAGACAGAGCGCTTTGCGTTTAGCAACTTCTTCAACAAAGGCTTTAGGATCTCCCAGAAAGGAGACTTGCGATTCATCAAAGTGCGGGGCCATCTGTTGGATGTCCAGAGAAAAAAACGAAAGAATTTCCAATCTTCTAGGAGAGGTTGAGCCGAGGATAATAGAACTCATGCGTCCCACCCCAGTTTTTGATAGATAGCCGCCGTCTCAACGGGATTGGCCGCCTGCAAGATATCTCTGCCCACGATGATGATATCGCTTTTATTTTTGATCAAAATGTCTTCAATAGTCCTGTATTTTTGCCCAAGAGAATCTTTCCCTTTCTGCAGTTTGATTCCGGGTGTGAAATGGATCATTCCCGGCTGATCGCTCAATTTTCTTAAAGAAACAAAGCCGCATACGAAATCCGAATGAGCCTCTCCCAATTGAACCGCCTGTTTTGTATACGATCCCTTAGCTAGGGTCCCTGAAGAGCTCATTTCTGCAAGAAGGAGGAGGCCTAAGTCTTTCGGTTTTCCGATTTGCTTTAATCCTTCTATAATCCCGGGACCCGGGACAATATGGGCATTGATTAAGTCTGCCCAATCAGCAATGCGGTAAATGCCTTTTTCATATTGTAGAGAGGCTGTTTGTCCGATATCGGCAAATTTCCTATCTTCGAAGATCAGAAATTGGTGTTTGTCCGCCAGTTTCCGAAGAGCTCTTGTGCATTCAGGAGTAAAATCTTCCAGGATGTCGATATGGGTTTTGAGTACGCAAATATAAGGGCCGATTAAATCCGCCCATTTGAGGAGATCTTTTTGAGAGAGGACATCGCAGGCAAGCGCTAAATTCGTTTGTTTGGCTGCCATGATTGCAAGAAGCTTTTTCGCTATAGGGTGCGAGGTTAGGCTGCTTCTTTGGAGCAATGCGTCAGATTTTGATGAATGTTTGGATGGAAGCTGCTTGAGCTGCATCAATTTTCCCTTGTTGTAGAAGCGATTCGACAATTTCACTAATTGTGAAGATAGAATGGACTTTGAGGCCGTGATCTTCAAGCCGTTTTTTTCCGCCTTGCTCCCGATCCACGAGAACTGCGATGTCTCGCACGATCAAACCTTCCACTTGGAGGGTATCAATGGTTTCAAGAATGCTCTGCCCTGAAGTGATCACATCTTCAATGACCAGGCATTGTTGTCCTTTTTGAAAAATGCCTTCGAGGATCTTTCCCGTACCATATTCTTTTCTTTCTTTCCTCTTTAGGATCATCGGAGTTTCTTTGATCAAAGAGAGAGCTGTGGCAAACGGAATTGCCGTATAAGGCACTCCGCAGAGTAAATCATAATGAATGTCTTGGGTTGCCACAGCAATTGTCTGGGCAATGCTGGATAGAAGTTTTGGCGAAGAGACGATCAGTCGCAGATCGATATAAAAAGGGGAGAGCGTCCCATTTTTCAAAGTAAACGCGCCGAATTTGACAG
>DALYFE010000199.1:0-1535 GCA_031972195.1 Chlamydiales bacterium
CCCAATTTTTGAAGTCGAAAGCAGTTCAAAAGAACCGCAAAATCGACGAAACAAAGTTTGCGGTCAGTCTCTCAGAGGGTAGATTTAAGCTTGCTGCTTTTGTTCAAATTTAAGAAGTTTCTCAAATTCGCGAGTCTCCGCTGCAATGATTGAGGACAATCCAAAAATACCAATCAGGTTAGGAAATGCCATCAACCCATTCATCACGTTAGCAAAGCTCCAAACAACCTGCAGACTGAGCGTAGCTCCCGGAATCAGCATGAATATAAACAGTATTCGGTACCAAACAACCGCTCTGATTCCAAATAGGTATTCAGCACATTTCTCTCCGTAGTAAGCCCAGCCGAGAATTGTCGAATATCCAAAAAGGATCAAAGAAACCGTTAAAATCACAACACTAAACGGGAAAGCGCTTTTAAAAGCAGCCAAAGCTAAAAGAGATCCGTTCAGCAGCTGTCCATCAGGACCTGTCTGACCAAGAAGGCCGCTTACGGCAATTGCGACTCCTGTGATTGTGCATACCACAATCGAGGTCAAAAATACGCCGCTCATCGAAATAAGAGCTTGTCTGCCGGGCACATCTGTCTTTGCCGCTGCGGCGGCGATAGAAGCAGTCCCCAAGCCGGCCTCATTTGAAAAAATGCTTCTAGAAACCCCAAACTGCATTGCAGTCATGATGGTCGAACCTGCAAAACCCCCAAATGCTGCCTGGCTTGTGAACGCCTGACGAATAATTTCTGCGAATGCATGAGGAACCGCTTCGATCTTCAAACAAATCAAAATCAAGCCCCCTGTAATATAGATAAGCGCCATTAGAGGAACAAGCCAACCGGCCACCTTTCCAATACTCTTAATCCCTCCGAAAAGGGCCAATCCTGCTGCAATCGAAATCCCTATTCCTACCCAGAGAGGATCAACCAAGCCTTGAACTGCCGCTGCAATCGAATTGGCCTGCACCATGTTCCCTGTCACAAGAGCTGTAATTGTCCCTGCAAGAGCAAAAAAAACGGCCAAACGCTTAGACTTAAGCCCTTTTTCCAGGTAATGCATCGGTCCGCCGCTCATTTCTCCCTTTGCATCAGTGATTCGATATTTCAATGCTAAAATAGCTTCGGAAAATTTAAGCGCCATTCCAATGAGGGAAGCGATCCACATCCAAAAAATAGCTCCAAGCCCTCCCATGGCAACCGCAGTCGCCACCCCGGTAATGCTTCCTATTCCAATCATTCCGGCAAGGGCGGTCATCAATGCCTGAAACTGACTAATATCTCCTTGCGCCCCGCTATCTTGCCTGGTAAAAGCCAATTTTAGCGAATACCCCAAATAACGGAATTGAATCCCCCTCAACACAAAAGTGAGATACAACCCTACGGCAATCAAAAGAAAAAGGAGGGGAGCGCCCCAAACCCAATTTTCCATCCGAACAAGCCACGACTCTAACTGCGCCATATACCCCCAATTAATTTGATCCTCTTTAAGAACCCACCTTATCGATCTTTTCGCGCAAGGTGCATTAAGAATAGCTCTTGTCCCAA
>DALYFE010000200.1:0-1523 GCA_031972195.1 Chlamydiales bacterium
ATCATCATTGAGACAGACGACTACAACGTGCCGAATCGAGCTTTGGCGAATAAAGAAGTAGACGCCAATTTTTTTCAGCACATCCCATTTTTAGATGAACAGATCAAACAATTTCATTATGCAATCGAAAGTTTGGCAAAGATTGAGATAGAGCCAATGGGGATTTATTCAAAAAAAATCACATCTCTTTCCGAGTTGCCCAATGGCGCCATCGTCGCCATTCCGAACGACCCGACCAATGAGGCCAGAGCTTTATTGTTATTTCAACAACAAGGTTTGATTCGGATGAACGATCCAACAAATTTTCAAGCAACAATCTTGGACATTTCGAGCAATCCAAAAAAAATTCGATTCCTTGAAGTCGATGCTGCAATGCTTCCCAGGTCTTTAACCGATGTGGATGCCGCAGCAATCAATACCAATTACGCCTTGGAAGCCAATTTAAATCCTCTAAAAGACGCGCTCGTTCTCGAGGATAAAGACTCTCCCTACGCAAATATCATTGCCATACGCACCGGAGATGAAAATCGTCCGGACATCGAAGCGCTGAAAGCCGCCATGACATCGGAAAAAATGCGGACTTTTATCTTAGAACAATACAAGGGAGCCATTCTCCCCGCTTTTTAACCTAATAGCCGGTACACCTGCTGTATTTGAACACTGCTTAAGAAAAAACCAATATGATCCAATTTGATTCTGTAAGCCTTGCTTTTTCAGGCGAGCCCCTTTTTGAAAAAGTCTCCTTCAATTTGCAAAAAGGAGAACGCTGTGGTTTTGTTGGACGCAACGGATCCGGAAAATCGACGCTGCTTCGACTGATTGTAGGAGAAATGGAACCCGATTCCGGCGCCATTTCCATTCCAAAAGATTACCGCATCGGCTATCTGCAGCAGCACATTCATTTTACACAGCCCACTCTCCGCGAAGAGGCTGCGTTAGGGTTGCCCGAACAAGAACGAGACTTGGTGTATTTGGCTGAGAAAATCCTTTTCGGCCTAGGCTTTACGGAAGATGATCTGGATCGTCCTCCGCAAGATTTTTCCGGAGGGTACCACTTGCGCTTGCATCTGGCCAAAGTGCTTGTCTCCAATCCGGATTGTCTGTTGCTCGATGAACCGACCAACTACCTGGACATCCTCTCCATCCGGTGGCTTGAACAATTTTTAAAAAAATGGACGGGTGAATTTCTCTTAATTTCCCACGACAGGGAATTTATGGACAGCGTCTCTACGCATACCATGGGCATTCACCGGGGAAGGGTCAGAAAAATTCGAGGCTCGTCGATTGATTTCTTCAATCAGATCCTCATCGAAGAAGAGGTGCATGAAAAAACCAGGATCAAACAAGAAAAGAAGCATGCGCACGCAAGACATTTTGTAGAGAGATTTGGAGCAAAAGCCTCAAAGGCTGCCAGCGCCCAATCAAGGCTCAAGATGATCGAAAGAGAGCCGGTTTTGGAGCAGTTGAACGCTCTTTGGAACCTCTCTTTTCATTTCCACGAAGCTCCTTTTCCGGGAAGAAAA
>DALYFE010000201.1:0-493 GCA_031972195.1 Chlamydiales bacterium
GACGCAGCCAATATCCCAAGAGCCATGCTCTACGCAGCCTTGGGCGATTTTTTCGTCTCCTTTATTTCCGGCGCTGCAATCTTTGGATGTTTGGCGCATATTAGCCACACCCAAGGCATCCCCTTCAATGAAATTTTGACCAGCGATTCTACCTTTGAAATCGGATTCATTCTATTCCCTAAAATTTTAAAAGTATTTGGCCCTATATTGGCCCAATGCATAGGGACTCTCTTTTTCTTTTGCGTCTTCATTGCAGGGATTACCGGAGTATTTTCTATTGCAGAAAGCATTGCAGGAAATATCGAAGTAGAATTCAGACTGACTCGCAGCAAAGCAGTCACATCTACGCTTGCAGCAATGCTTTTAATTGCAGTCTTTTTCTGTATGGGCAATGCTTCGCACCTGATCGATGCTCTGGTTCCAATGGTCATCGGCATCAACATGCTAGTCAGCGGACTTGCTCTAGTCTTTGCATTTGCCTACAAAAACACAC
>DALYFE010000201.1:503-1478 GCA_031972195.1 Chlamydiales bacterium
ATATCGATTTTGCCTTCGATATATCGTGCCAACGGCGCTCGGACTCAT
Source organism: Chlamydiales bacterium (assembly GCA_031972195.1). Lineage (GTDB taxonomy): Bacteria > Chlamydiota > Chlamydiia > Chlamydiales > SM23-39 > DALYFE01. Next base: position 552 of record DALYFE010000201.1, read on the forward strand.
TTTAATTGGAAACCTGCAACATGAATGGACCAATTTCGACCTGCCAAAAATGGTCCGCTGGGGATGGCTGCTTGCCACCTGTTTAGTAGCCGGTTATTTAGCTCTTGCCCGCAGATCTGTTAAAGCAGTCCCGACAGCTTCCTAAAATGGCGCCAACAGTCTATGGTATGGTCATTAACAAGTCCGACTGCTTGCATGTATGCATAAATAATCTTGGAGCCGACAAAAGTCATCCCCCGCTTTTTCAAGTCTTTTGATAGAGAATCACTCTCGATTGTATTTACCGGAATGTCTTTGAAGCTCTGCCAAGAATTGATGATCGGCTTTCCCTTGACAAATCCCCAAACATAGCGATCGAACGAGCCGAATTCCTGTTGAATGGCTAAAAACACTCGAGCATTTTTCCGCGCAGCATAGATTTTCAACCGGTTGCGGATAATTCCTTCGTTTTGCATCAAAGAGTCCAATGCATCGTCGCTCATCGCAGCCACTTTTTCAGGATCAAAATCATGAAATGCTCTTCGATATCCGTCACGTTTTTTCAGCACTGTCTCCCAGCTGAGTCCCGCTTGCGCGCCTTCAAGAATCAGCATCTCAAACAACCGCTGATCATCATGGACAGGGACCCCCCACTCCAGATCATGGTATTGAGCATAAAATTCTTTACCCGGCTGTCCGCCAAAACAGCGTATCTTCCCATCTTGATGTAAAACACTTAAATCTGATGTGCTGCTTGAGCCGTTTCCCATGGTTCTAACCTGTATTTTTCTGCTTCCTTCCAACTCGTAGACTTCGGATCTATGAACATTCCCCAAGTGATCCGCACAACCCTGCTACAAATAATCGGAATGGACATGATAGTAATAATACCCACTCCCAAAGTCAATTGAAGACAGCCCCTTTTTAAAGGCTCAGAGCTACGGAGAG
>DALYFE010000202.1:0-1440 GCA_031972195.1 Chlamydiales bacterium
CGAGATTTTTCTGGTTAAAATCAGCAATTGCTTGCGCGATTTCCTGAGCCGCTCCCTCTCCCTGGACTTTCACCGGGTTTAAAATCACATGAAATCCGGAAAAACGGCGTGTCAATACATGTAAGATATCTTGGATGACGGCGCCGGTTGGGCTTGTCACGACGCCGATCCGTTTCGGAAGTTTAGGGAGAGGTTTTTTATAGATTGGTTCGAACCAGCCTCGCGCTTTGATCTGTTCTTTGAGTTGCTGGAACTTGAGGAGCAGCTCGCCTACACCGAGAAATTGGAGTTCTCTAATGATGATTTGGTATTGTCCTCTTGGCGCATAGAGGCTGATTTCTCCTTTGGCAACGACCTGGTCTCCTTCTTTGGGCATCCTGGTTAAGGCGGCAGCGTTTCCCTTGAACAAGACGGCGGAAATTTGAGAGCCGGCATCTTTCAAGGTGAAGTAGAGGTGTCCTGAAGATTGGAGCTTGAAGTTGCTGATTTCTCCTTTTACGGAAAGAGCTTGGAAATTGGGTTCAAGAACGGATTTAATCGCTAAAGTAAGTTCGGAAACGGTTAAGACTTTCATGGGGCAAATTCTTACTGAAAATGCGTTAAAAAGCAAATCCCTGAGGCAGTTGGTGTGAGAAGGATGACAGCTGTAGCGAAAAGAGCTAAAATAATCCTTGATAAAACAAAGATTTGTACTAAAATGCAATGAGCACTTTGACAGGGTCGGACCTTGTGCATCAGTTTGATTGTTTTAAATCAGTTTGGACGCAAACGAATTCATCGAAATAGAAAAGGCAGAGTTTGATTGTTGGATTTTTTAAATTTATTCTGGATTTCTGTGTTTTGTAGGATAGATTTGTAATTGAAATGAACCTCCGGATTTTCCCCTTTTCTTTTTTTCTTTTCTCTCTAATCGCTCTCTGCTCTCTTTATCCAGATTCGCGAAATCTGGAATTAAGCGATGATTCTTTCGTTTCCGATGATAGAACTTCGATTGACAAGTGGTCTGATCCTCGAGAGAGGGAATATAAAAAACAGCGCGCTTTAAATTTTGGCTGCGGTCCCGCTCCCAAGCAGGGACCTGCCGGATCTCCGGGTTCTCCCGGAGGGACAGGGCCTACCGGAGCTAACAGTTTTACCGGACCTACAGGTCCAATGGGCAATCCGGGACCTTTTGGTGGTACGGGCCCAACGGGATCCGGCACTCCGGGATTTCCCGGAACTCCCGGCCCCACGGGAGGCTCCGGTCCAACCGGTCCTGCCGGAGCTCCCGGCGTCCCCGGTCCTCCCGGCCCATCTGGCCCTACAGGGGCCACGGGGCCGACCGGTCCTGCCGGCTACTTGGGATTGACAGGGATGACAGGAGGCACCGGCGTTACGGGTGCCGCCGGCGCTACGGGCCCTGTTGGTCCAACAGGCCTGATGGGCGCAACCGGCGCAACC
>DALYFE010000203.1:0-1032 GCA_031972195.1 Chlamydiales bacterium
CCGGTGATTTGCTGCGAGAGACGTGTTCCTAAAGCGATGACCAGATCAGAATTTTGTACAGCAAAATTAGCGGCGCGAGGACCGCATACGCCTAATGTGCCCATATTTAATGCATGCGATGAAGCTAAGAGATCGGCGCCTCCCCAAGTGAAAAGGACAGGGATTTTAAAATACTCAATCCACTTCAAAAACTGGGCTTCCGCCTTGGCGATACGAATTCCTGCTCCCACGACCAAAACAGGTCGTTTTGCTTCACGAATCCACTTCAATAAAGTGTCGCATTGGCCAGGGAGAGGCTGCGGCACATGGACCTCCGGCTTGAATGCCGGCAGCAAATCCGGTTCAATCTCAACACGCTGCAAGTCATCGGGAAGATCGAGGACAACCGGACCGGGACGACCTTCGGTTGCCAAAAAAATCGCCTTCTCCAATTCATAGCGAATCATCAAAGGGTCGGTCACTAATTTCACATATTTGCAAATGCTTTGAAAAACTGACTCGATGTCGGTTTCCTGAAATCCCTTTTGACGCAGCTTTTTATTCGGCCGCAAACGAAACCGGGAAACTTGTCCTGTTACATAAATCATTGGGATAGAATCGAAATAGGCATTGCAAAGGCTTGTAGTCAAATTCGTAGCCCCGGGTCCGCTGGTCGTCATGGCCAAACCAATCCGTCCGCTGGCGCGATAATACCCGTCAGCTGCAGCTCCTCCCAATTGTTCATGCTGCACGCAAACATGCTGCATAGCAGGATGTTTATTTACAGAATCCAACAAATGGATTACAGCTCCGCCTGTTACTACAAAGCTATGTTTAATGCCGCAGTTAGCCAAAAAATCCACAACATAATCTGAGAGCTTCATGAATTACCACACCGTCTTAACTTGTACATATTTTGATCTAGGGAGAGCTTTTGCGCCAGTTCCTCTGTACCCCATCGGTCGAAGACCGTACTGAAATTTCTTCCGCTCACAATGTTTTTGGGCTGAGAAATCACCCACTCGAAAGATTCGATCACCCGCTGAATAGACT
>DALYFE010000203.1:1042-1415 GCA_031972195.1 Chlamydiales bacterium
CGCATTCATTGGAATGCAATTTTTCTTGAGTTTTTTCAAAATTGTCTCCGGCAACCGCTTTCCCTGCCTGGATTGTAGCATCATGGATTTTAGTGTTAACCCATCCCGGTCCAATGATAGAGAACTTCACATCCGGGATTTCCGCATCCAATATTTCACACATTTTAATTAGGGCAATTTTAGAAACAGTGTACGCAGAGTAGTGGGTTGTGGCGCTATTCGTGCCGCCTCCTGCAAAAAAAAGAACTGTTTTTTTATTAGACTGATCGTCTCTATATGGCAATAACCGGCGCAACATGCGCATCTGGTTGATAAAATTTAAATGAATGGAAGCGCTCCACTCATCAATGTCCACCAGATCAAAGGAACCAAC
>DALYFE010000204.1:0-1412 GCA_031972195.1 Chlamydiales bacterium
AATGAAATGGCCCAGCGCTTCTGAAAGCGAGGCAGCTTTGGCCTCTTCGCCGAAACAGGCGATGCAGCAGCAGAGAAAAACAGTCAGTTTTCGAAGAGTCATGTTGCAGAGACCTTTTGAAGATGGGAAACAAATTCCTGTAGAGGGATATTATGAGAGGTGCGCGTTTTTAAGTGTTTGAGCTGCGCTGATTGGTTTTTCATTTCGTCGCTGCCGATGATCGCGCAGTAGTCCGCTTCCGATTTCAGCGCATTTTGCAAAGCGGTTTGCGTTTTGTATGTGTTCAATTCGATCTCTGCAGCAATTCCATGATGCCGGCATAAGGTTGCAAGCCGCAGGCAAACCAGACGCTCTTCAGCACCGAGAGGAATGAAATACACGCAAGAATGTTTTGGCTTTGGCAACGGGGCTCCTTGCGCAAGCAGGACTTGCAGAACTCGTTCGAGCCCCGTAGCAAAACCGACGGCAGGCAAGTCCGGCCCTCCAAACGTTTTGATCAATCCGTCAAAACGCCCTCCGGCTCCGACTGTGCTTTGAGCTCCCAGATCCTCGGAGACCACTTCGAAAACAGTTTTATTATAATAATCAAGTCCTCGGACAATGCGGTCATTGACCTCCGGGGTCAAATGTTTCAAGATCGACGGAGCGCCTTTGAGAATTTCCTGGTCTTTGGGATCTTTGGAATCGAGGATGCGCAGAGGATTGATCTCGAACCTGGCTTGGCTGTCGTTAGATAAATCGGAGAAATGGGGCCTTAAGAAGTCGATCAGGGCGGAGCGGTAGGCATTTCGAGACGGGAGATCTCCGACTGTATTGAGAAGCACCTTCAAGTTTTTTAAACCGAGCCTGCGGTAGATTTCGAGGAGAAGGTCAATGATTTCGGCATCTTGTTCCGGGGCTCCCGATCCAATCGCCTCAACGCCGAATTGATGATGTTGGCGATATCTGCCCGACTGAGGCCTTTCGTAGCGGAACATCGGAGCTATGTAAAACAACTTATGGACTTGGCCGAGATCGGCGAGGCGGTTTTCTATAAACGCGCGCATCGTGGAAGCTGTCCCTTCGGGGCGGAGGCTGATCGATCTACCCCCTTTGTCTTGGAAGGTGAACATTTCCTTAGTTACGATGTCCGATGTTTCTCCCGCGCCCCGATCGAATAGTTCGGTTCGTTCATAGATCGGAGTTCGAATTTCTTTGTATCCATACTCGAAGGCTGTCTGCCGAATTAATTCTTCGGCATATTGCCATAGAGAGGAGAGCCTCCAAGGCTCTTTTGCCCCATAGGGCAAAATATCAAATGTGCCTTTTGGAATTTGGATTTGCATAGGGTGGGATTATATGGAAACGGCCGCACTTATTCAAGTGATGTCAGTATTAGACCTCTTGCGTAACTAAAGTTCTGTCGATTTTTC
>DALYFE010000205.1:0-1407 GCA_031972195.1 Chlamydiales bacterium
AAAAGGGTATCGAGGGTTCAAATCCCTCTCTTTCCGATTCTTCTCTAAATATGTCTGAAGCGCTTCTTTAGAAAAAACTACCACGCAATTTTAAATCATTATATCGTCCCGAGAAAACAGACAAAATATGGACGAAGCTCCCATGCATCCAACCTGGAAACGGCTTCCCGACCAAGAACGCGGGGTTCTCTGCGGGTGCGATCACCAGCAAGAATGGCTGCTTCCCTGGTGGTGGGATTCTTATCGGGCAGAAAATACTTTACCGGTTTTGTTCTGCGACTTTGGCATGTCGGAAAAAGCAAACAAATGGTGCAAGGAGCGAGGAGAGGTTGTCTCCATTTCCATGGATTCAATACAAATTAAACCTCGCCAGGAAATTGCCAAAGAGCTTCAAGAAAAATGGACGCAGTGGAAAATCAACTGGGATGCCCGCATATCCTGGTTTAAAAAACCGCTGGCTCTCCTGGAATCTCCCTTCAAAAAAAGCGTCTGGCTGGATTTAGATTGCGAAGTGCTCAGTCCCATTGAAAAATTATTTGACTACGCAACCGAAGAGACTCCTCTGGCCATGTCTTTAGTCGACGATACCGGGTTTTCCGGAGACCATCCGTTTTCTCATATTTACAATGGCGGAGTCGTCGTGTTCTTGCATGGGATCGAGATCTTGCCGCAATATGCTCGCTGGGCGTTAGAAAAAAACCATGAATTTTTTGCAGAAGATCTGATCCTTTCCTGCTTGATTGATCACACCAAAATGCCGGTAGCCCGTTTGCCGATCGAATGGAATTGGGAACCTCGGCATGGGATCAATCTATATGCGCACATCTTCCATTGGATACGAGAAACTAAAGAAATACTTAAAACTCCGGGAGGAGGCATCCGCCCCCGCCGAGAGGCATTTGAACGGGCAGCTCAGGCTTTAGCTTGCAAGAACTCTCTTCAGCCGTAAAATTACGTACAAAAATTAACGGAAATACCCTACAGTAGAGCTCATTGCATACACAAGGTTTTCATGTCGGAATCAGAAAAAAAGACGCGCATCCCTCCAAATTCTAAAGAATCGGAAATGATGGTCCTCGGATGCATGCTCACCAGCATCAACGGCTTGAATATTGCAGCCGATGCGCTTGCAGATACTGATTTTTACTACACAGAACATCAGATCGTTTTCTCTGCGCTGAAACTTGCCTACCGCGCCGACAAGCCGGCCGACATCCACTTAATTAGCGAAGAACTGAAACGGCAGAACAAACTCGATGCGATCGGAGGGGTCAGCTATCTCACAACTCTGGCCCAATATGCAGGCACTTCCGCCTACATCGAAGAGTATGTAGAACTCATCCGGGACAAGTCGGTTTTAAGACAAATGATCAATGCTGCGCAGAAAATTGAAAAGACGGCATTGGA
>DALYFE010000206.1:0-1399 GCA_031972195.1 Chlamydiales bacterium
GAGGAGGAACTGCTGCTTAAGGCAATTGAGCAGAGCGATATTGAGGCGATCAAGAATTGTAGAGAAAGCCTGTTTGTAAAGACATTAATGGATAATCCTTTCGAAGCAGAGGTGCTTTCCCAGTTGTTTTTAGCAATGGTCACACACTTTAGCAATGAATCGGCAGCTCACCGAGAAAGAACGGGAATTCATGACTTTAGAGACCCGATTTTGGAAAAAAGAATCACAAGCCTGTTAGTTTATCAGAGAAGCACTGCAGAAGATTTGCAAAGGGTTCTCTGGGAAGCTGTCGATTCTGATAATGCTGTTATGCTCCGTTGTATTTCACTGATCGTAGCTATTTCCCAGGATCGATTTGAGCGTATCCTATCGAGGGGTCTCCAGAAGAATTGTTTGAATGTCCTGGATTGTATGCTCTCTTTGCCGGCGGCAAAGCGGATATCGGAAGGGCAGTGGATGGTTTTTGCTAAAACAGCATTTATCGGGGGAAGGCCAAGCGCTCTTAAAATCTTTTTGGACAAGCATGCATTTTCTCTAGATCAATTGAATGCAATCAAAGAGGCGCGATGTCTAACGATGACTTTTGCCCATATCCAGAACGAAGGGCTAGTCAATGAAGCAATCAATAGGTTAGTGGCAGAGCAACTTAACGCATCGAGAGATTTAGCAGAGGAAGACCATTTGCAAACATACCCTGCTCAGAATCCGGATTCCGAGCCGTCCGATTCTCACGGAGAACCCAGCCGCAAACGAAGAAAACAAAACTAAATCAGAGACTGTCGTTGAACGGGCAGCTTATACCATACCGGAGCGGAGAATCTCTCCTCTTTAGAGACTGTTCTTCAAATGACAGTCTCATTGTATTTTCGGTATAAAATAGTTTTTATCTAATTAAACTTAATAAATATATTTTTGTTAAAATAAAACAATTATTTTGTTATAATTTTTATATTATAATAAAATAAAAAGGTTTGGTTTTCATATGAGTTCTGTAACAGAAATCTCTTCCTCAGAGGCCTCTTCCGGCAGCGGTTTATCTGAAAAAAAGGCTTTATATATTTGCTCTCCAAGCGATCCCAATGGAGTTTTTCGGGATACTGAAGATTTATTCCAACAAAGAGTGATAGCGCTACGAAATTCGGGATTCGAAGTAGATATTCAGAGAGACCTGGACACAATAGAAAAAGTTGCAAACTATATTGGTCAAAACTATCCCGAAGGATTGGACTATTTATATTTCAGGATGCATGGATCTTCCGAGGCAGGAGAGTTAAGTGAGCTGCCGGATGGGCGCATTACCACTGAGTTAACGGGAGAGGCTCGAGAGGGAGTTGAACGGATTTGCCGGTCGGTGAAGCAGGGGGGAGTTTTGATCACCGAATCTTGCGAGAATGGCAAG
>DALYFE010000207.1:0-1275 GCA_031972195.1 Chlamydiales bacterium
AAGCGGTCTCTTTCTGTGGCCTCGGTTCCGGTATTGTCAGCCCCTGTGTAAAAGCGATAGGGAAAGCGGTCAATGGTTGCAAGTTCGAGATCGGCAGTGCCGGGCTTAGAGCCGGGCCGCCAGATCGCATCTGTCCTGCGGAACGGACTCTGGTTCATCCGGGCCATGTCTTTCAAAAGCTGCTTCCCATCAATCGTCTCTCCGGGTTTTGCCTGGATGAATTCTCTGATCTTTGAAGGAGTTGAAGATCGATTGCCCGTCATGGTGACGCTTCCAAGTTTCGCTTCAGTAACGACCACTTGAAGAATCCCGCCTTTGAGATCTTGGTGAGGGATATTGATCACTGCAAAGGGCTGGCCATTTGCGCAATAAAATTGGACCAAGTCGCATTTTAAGTTCCAAATCGCTTGCTGCGTCAGAGGTTTGGCGACATAGGTGGATTGGAGTTTATCGAGAAAACCCGGATGGCTGCTTAACAGAGATACTTGGTCGGCAACTACCGTATAAAGGCCTTGCTCGAACTTGGTATTGACCTGATTCCAATTGCCTACAAATCGAATCCCCTGCAGCACATCCAACACTTGTTCCGCACGCAAGGAATTGGAATTTCCAAGACCGGGCGCTTTGAGAGCTACGAAATCAGCCTCTGTGAAAGAGTCGGAAACATCATCGGCAGATCCCGCAAAAGGAGATGCGATCGCAAAAATCCAGGCAAGTGTTTTCATGATGATTTGGGGGTTAAATGATGCATACCTCTAAGTCTTTCCATAGCGGTTGGGTAGAGCCAGTACGGGCCATACTCAAATTCTTGGTAAAAGTCGAGAATTCGGACAGGCTCTCCCGAAATTGTCCAATGAGAGTAGTAAAAATGGGAATGGCCAAGCATTTTTGCAGACGGAATCGCAGACTCTTTCAGTGAATGAGTGGCCAGAGCGTTCAACGGCTCAATAAATGCCTTCCGGTCTACGGAAATCGTAAACTCCTCATCGGATAACCGCTCAGGAATCAATGTTCGGATCTGCTGCAAAGCGCGCAATCCTATCGTCATATCATGAGACACTCCAAGAAGAATCAGAGGACAGCACAAAATCCAAAAAAAACGCATGTCTATCTCCAAAGTTACAGACATTAGATCTCTAATCTTACATAAGAGGTCTATTGATACACGAAAATTTTTAATTAGACAAGCAAAGATTGCGAGGGAGCAAAGCCCCCTCCTCTAGACCTCTTGCGTAACTAAAGGTTCGTCGAGTTTTTGGATTATTTTGGCCGATT
>DALYFE010000208.1:0-1140 GCA_031972195.1 Chlamydiales bacterium
TTTTGATCACCGAATCTTGCGAGAATGGGAAGGACGGCAGTCGCAATCTATTGCTGTATCTGGCTGCGCTGTGCCGTCCGGAAGTGGCGGTGATTGGAAGCAGAGTCTCCAATTTTGAAGTGCAATTTCATCCCGAGCTTCCCAGATATCATCGCTGTGTTAGCAATGGTGTCGATCAAACGAGGATGTATTATCAAACATCTTCGGGAAATGTGGTAGAGATTTCAACAGAGCTATTCGATGCTTTATATGAACTCATGGGGATGGGACCTGAGGCAATGGATTTGTGTTTTCGATTGCTGGGGGAGCAGGATATTTCTGAATCCGATGAGGCGATCAGAGACGCTAGAGAACTGATTTGCCGCAATGGAAAAGACTTCGAGGTTTTTAAAGAAAAATTGAGAAAGATATCTATTGGGAGAGACAACCTATCCGTTGAGTGGCAAGGATATTTGGATCATTTTCAGAACATTGCCGAGTATTCTTTGAAGTATTCCAACGATTTATCAAAATTGCGGATCGATTTCATCGATCATTGCGGCGATGTAGAAGTAAATTATTTCGAAAATGAGGAAAGATTAGGCATCCCATCCGGAGAAAGACCTGACAACCCATTTGAAAATGCTTATAAATTCCTTTTAGGCATGGCAGTATTGGATCGCTATCAGAGCGTTTTTTCGTTAATTGATGATGGAGATCATAGCGCCACGAGTATATCGGCCCGCTGTATTTTTGCTCTTTCAGGCTTGGCTATCCACACGACCCGCCCCTCTGCATCTATTCGTCAGATTATGGGTGAATACATTGCCACTGTGAAACGGTCCTTTGCGGAAGCTAAGACGCAAAGGATGCTATTTCATTGGGTAGACAGTCTTATTGGCAGCAGTGATCCCTGTGTGCAGGCTAAAATCAACGGTTTATGTGAATTTATAGCTGGTTTATGGGACATGGACTCCAACATGTATGATGAGGAAGGCGATTTGTTGGACGCAATTGTAGACGGCGATATTGAGGAGATCAAGAATTGTAGAGAGAGCCTGTTTATGAAAGCGTTAGCGGAGAATACGTTTGAATCCGACGAGTTGTCTGAATTGCTTTCAGAAATGTTCAACTATTTTCGTGAAGCATCAGAGGCTCACG
>DALYFE010000209.1:0-1108 GCA_031972195.1 Chlamydiales bacterium
GCTCAAGCGTTTGGAGCTGTGTACAAAGGGCGTGTTGCAGGTTCCTTTGGAGATGTGGCTTGTTTTAGCATGAATCCGATGAAAGTGTTTGCTGCTTGCGGAGAAGCGGGAGTGGTTTTGACAGATGATGAGTCCGTATACCAGCGGCTTCTTGCTCTTAGATACAATGGGACAGTAAACAAAGAGTATTGTATTGCAACGAGTTTGAACTGTCGCCTGGATACGATCCAGGCAGCTGTTTTACTTCAAAGATTCAAAAATATTGAGTCGGTCATTGCTAGTAGAAGAAAATTGGCAGAGCTGTATCGAGAAGAGCTTCAGGCTGTTGTTCGAGTGCCGGTAGAACAATCCTATGAACGGGATGTTTATTACACATATCAGATCCAAACTCCAAAAAGAGATGCGTTGAAGCAATTTTTAGAGGAGAGGGGGATTGAGACGAAGATTCAGCATCCGTTTTTAATGTGCCAACAATCAATTTATCAGAAATATTTACACGCTCCGGTTGTTCGGGCGGAAAAGATTGTAAAGGAAATCCTGTGTCTTCCTATCCATGAAAAACTCTCTTTGCCGGAGCTACGGCATGTGATTGATTCTGTGATGAGTTTTTTTGATGCAGGAAAATAGTGCCGTATTGATTGCGGAGCGGCCCATTGGGACGATCTCCAGAGATGCTATTGAGCGATTGAAGAACATGGCATTGACTGCGCCTTTAAGACGAGCCAGAATTTGTCTCCATGGATCGCATGAAGATGCCGTGCAGGAAATGGTCATCGCCTTGCATCGAGATACCTATATTCGTCCCCATCGACACCAAAATGGGACGGAGTCATTTCATATGATTGAAGGAGCCGTATTGGTTGTTTTTTTTGAAGAAACAGGGAATGTTCTCAAGACTTTACGGTTAGAGGCCGATATTCGAGCGACATTTCTTTACCGCTTGTCTGCATCCTTTTGGCATACGGTAATTCCTCTGACTGAATTTGCAGTATTTCATGAAGTGGCAAAAGGACCCTTTGGTGCATCGGAATATCCTGCATGGGAGCCTGCCAATGAACCGGATGCCATTCAACAGTTTAAAGACCGATTATTAGCGGCGGGGCAATGA
>DALYFE010000210.1:0-1076 GCA_031972195.1 Chlamydiales bacterium
TGGGGATGGATGAGCTATCTTTTAAGATGCCCACTGCAAATGCAGCAGCTTCCAGTTCTGCGATTTGGGAATGGGTCAGTCTCTTCCGCAAGATGGGAAGAAAATCATCCCTGCCTGACTTGGCAACGTTCAAGATGGATTCAATCCGCACTTGAAAATCGGGATCTTCGATTAAACGGCGCAGGGCCTGCGTTGCATCGCTCGTTCCCATCAGAGCAAAAAAAGAAGGGAAATAGGGTTTGAACATGGGAGGAAGCCTAAACATCAGGCCTTCAATTTGACCTACTGCCAAGGGATGCTTTCTTTGCGCCATATAAAAGGCGGCTTCCATACGAGTGGAAAGGTATTCGGAGCTCATGGCGCGATTGAAAAGATCAGAGGCTCTATCGTCATCGAATTGCGCGATAAAATGAAGGGCTAGAAGTTGGACTTGGGGATCGGGATGCCTAACTCCATATTCAAGGATTTCAAGGGCGCGTGAAGAACCCGATAATCCGGCTCCAAAAAGAGTCATCAGGAAAATTTGGGGATCCGGATTTTGGATCCCTTTTTGCAACAAGATGAGTCCCATTTGCTGCAAGACGTCAAAATCGTGGCGTCCCGAGAGATTGGAAAACTGTCTATACTTTCCAAGCGCCTCTTCAGCCTGGTTTTGCTGCATTAGGTAGAGGGCGTGAAGTTTGAGCTCTTCAATGAATTTTGGAGAAAGGGTTTCATTGGCTGCGAGGATTTGATCTGAGGCGGTTTCATCTCCAATGGCCAAAGAACTGGCTGCGATCAGCGCGATTAAAGATGCTTTAAGTGGTCCCATAGATTAATTCCTACCTTGAGGAGTAAACGGTATACCGGCTGTAAGGGCAGCCCCATGATGTTGTAATAGCATCCTTCAATTCTTTTGACAATGATGCTTCCTCCTTTCTGGATTGCATACCCGCCGGCCTTGTCCAAAGGACCAAAGTTGCGGTGGTACGCTTCAATCTGATCCTCAGTCAGCTCGTGAAATTCTACGGTGGTTTGGGCCCAGTCGGTAAAAACCCTGTTTCCCATGGCAACAGAGACTCCGGTATAGACATGGT
>DALYFE010000211.1:0-1028 GCA_031972195.1 Chlamydiales bacterium
CGGTTTTAAGACAAATGATCAATGCTGCGCAGAAAATTGAAAAGACGGCATTGGATGAACCGGCGAATGTACTATCGGCGCTCGATGAAGCCCAAACCCATTTTTTCAATATCTCCCAGGCCAATCAAAGCAGCCCCGGGGTCTCCATTAAAGACTTGCTCACGGGCCTCAAGGCAGAATCAAAACTGCCCTATCTTAAGGAACTCCAGGAACGGCAGCAGAAATTTTTAGAAAGGGACCCCAACGAACCGGCAATCACAGGCGTTCCAACCCACTTCATCGACCTCGATCGAATGCTCAATGGGTTCAATCCATCGAACCTCATGATTTTAGCTGCAAGACCTGCGATGGGAAAAACAGCCTTAGCCACAACAATTGCTGAAAATATTTGTTTCCGCAACAACATCCCTGTTGCCATATTTTCCCTCGAAATGAGCGCATCCCAATTACTGCACCGAATGATTTGTTCTCAATCGGAAGTGGAATCGGAAAAAATCCAAACAGGATCGCTGAACGGAGCCGATTACCAAAGAATCGTAGCCTCCGTCAACATGATGCAAAAACACACCATGCTGATCGACGATCAGCCCGGCCTTAAAATCACCGACCTCAGAGCGCGGGCGCGCAGGCTCAAAGAAGCGTATCAAATCGGCTTCATCATCATCGATTATTTGCAGCTCATTACCGGTTCGAGCAACTCACGTTCTATGGAAAACCGGCAAGTCGAAATCTCGGAAATTTCGAGAACCCTCAAAAACCTTGCTCGCGAATTGGACATTCCCATTTTATGTCTTGCGCAGCTTTCTCGAAAAGTGGAAGAGCGCCAAGGCCATCGTCCTATGATGAGCGACTTGAGGGAATCGGGCTGTCTTACCGGAGACACCCTCATCAAAAATGCAGAAACAGGGCAACTCCATTCGATCAAAGAACTCGCAGAAAGAGCCGAACAAACGCCTATCCAGGTTTTTGCAATTGATGAGAACTTAAAACTAGGCTCTCATACAATGACAAAAGCATTTTATTCCGGT